>NZ_JBEZEL010000009.1:99594-362396 GCF_040648855.1 Streptosporangium sp. NPDC049078 | reverse complement strand
AGCGTGTGCCCGCGCACCCGCTTGCCGTTCTGCACCGCCCAGTTGTAGATACGGTCGCCGTTGGTGAAGTTGAACTGGTTCTGGTTCGGCTCCGTGGCGTTGATCTTCATCTCGTTCTCGGCCGTGATCATGTCGAACTCACGGTTCGCGATCGTGGTGTACTGCGAATCACCGAGCTTGCCCGCGGCGATCGCGGCGCCGAAGTATCGCCCGCTCTGCTGGGCCGCCGCGCCGAGCGTGGTCGCCGCGGCACTCGCGGAGCTCGAGGCGCCGGCCGAACCCGGAACCGTCACCGCCGCGAACGTGCCGAGCACGAGGGTGCCGAGGGCACCGGCGACCAGGGTCCGGCGGAGACCACCGAGGGGTCGCCGGGTTCCGGGCGGGGGAATGGCATTTGTGCCCATAACTGAGCCTCCGTATTTTGGTCATGGAAAGCGGGGAAACGGGGGGACATCCCATGGACCGACGCCGCGTCCCTCGCCGGGGAACGCACACCACTGAGGCGTCGCGGACGACGATCTCTGCCGCGCACCACCGACTGGCAGGAAGACCGTCTCGGGGACTCAGTCTGGAAACGTTGACGAAATATGTCAAGGTCCCTCAGAAACTTTCGGTTAACCTGTATGACACGAGTGCCACGGACCTGCTCCGATGCCGCCCGATCCCGCCGAAAGCCGCGCCGCCGCCACCCGAGCCACGACATCGCCGATGAAACTTTCAGCGCGACACCCTCTCCGACCAGGTAAGGCCACCCCACGAGATGCCGAACAGGCTGGCGCGCCCCACCTTCCTCCCGGCCCGGCGCGCACGGGGTTCTTGACAGCCCCTCCCGCCTGAGGTTTGCTTCCCTCCACCACCACAACCCGCTCGAAAAGAGAACAAAGCACGATTGAAAGGCGGAAAGTTAGCGCTAACAACGCCAGAGAATCGCCTGAAGGCGGGCCCTTTCGCCACCCACAAGGACCCGCCGTCGCTCTCGTGGGATTACTCGTCAGGCAGCAGGTATCGCCAGGAGAGCAGGAAGAGCGTTCCCGAGCCGGTCTTGAAGAGTGACCGCTCGTACTGCTGCCCGGCAGGCACCGCCTTGACGATCGCGCTCACCGCCGCCCCCTCGATGTCCTTCTGCCACACCGGGTCCACCGTGCCCGAAGGCTCCGTGACCCCCGCGGGCCACGGCGCCGGCTTGCCCTCCGCCGACCCGGCCGCTTCGACGACCATTCGGACGCGGGTGGCGACGTAGTCGGTGCCCGCCTCCGCCCGGGCCGCCAAGCCCTCCATCAGTTTCTTCGCGTCCGAGAGCGCCTTCGGGTAGAAGTCCGCGACCTGCTCCAAAGCCGGGACCCGGACCTGGAGCATCTTTCCGTCCTTCCCCCGTACCCCGAAGACGGTGGTCGGCACGTCCGTCACCGCCGGCGCACCCGATCTCGGCTCCGCGGTCGGCGACTGCCCGGTGAGGTACTTCTCCATCGACGCGACCGTCTCGTCCCTTTCAGCATCGGTGAGCTTCAACTGCCTGCTCGCGTCGACGATCACCAGGCCGTCGCTGTACAGCACCACCCTCGGCGGACGCAGCACGTTCGTGGTCGGGGTCACGAACCCGCCCTCCGCGCCCCACAGGGCGACCGGCTTCGCCGGCCCGCCGTCAGCCGCGACAGCCGACATATCCGATTCCGCTCCCCCGCATGCCGCGGTCAGTGACAACAGCGCGACGAGCAGGGCCTTTCGTAGTCTCATGCCCCACAAACGTACGCTTCCTTCAACTGGTTCAGCCGGTGTCGTCCGAGGTCAGGCGGATCCGGGTGCCGTCGGTGCCCGCACCGGCGATCGCGGTCAGAAACGGGGGTCGGGGCCGGTGGAGCCGCGGACGACAAGGGTGGTGGGCAGGAGGCGCGAAGGAGGGGTGACGTCTTCGTTGATCATCGTGATGACCGCCGCGGCCGCCGCCGTACCGAAGCCGGCCTTGTCCTGGGCGAGCGTCGTGAGCCCCGGCGGCACCAGCGCGGCGAGCTCGATGTCGTCGAACCCGACCAGCGCGATGTCCTCGGGCACCTTCAACCCCGCCTCGGTCACGGCCCGCAGCGCGCCGATCGCCATCTCGTCGCCCGCGGCGAACACCGCGTCGGGCGGCTCCTCCAGCTCCAGCAGGGCGCGCATCGCGGCGTACCCGCTCGACAGGTAGAAGTCGCCCTCGACGACGAGCTCGGGGCGGTGCGCCAGGCCGAGTGCGGCCAGTTCCTCCAGGTAGCCGCGCAGCCGCTCCGCGCCCGGCCTGGTGCGGGTCGGGCCGGTGATGGTGGCGATGACCCGGCGCCCGGTCGCGTGCAGGTGACGGACCGCCTCGCGCGCCCCGGCCGCGTTGTCCGAGGTCACGTAGGTGGTCCGCGGTCCCTCGATGGGCCGGTCGAGAGAGACGCACGGCACCTCCGAGGCCGCCAGCGGCTGGAGCGAGGGGTCGTCCCTGCCGTTGTCGATGAAGACCACGCCGTCGAGGTTGTGCCTGCGCACGGCGCGGAGAAAGTCGTCGGGCGTGCCGTCCTCGCTGGTGGCGAGCATGAGCAGGTGGTAACCGCGCTCGCTCAGCGCGGTCTTCAGCCCGATGAGGATCTCTTGGAAGAACGGGTGCCGCCAGCCGGGACGGCGGTGGTCGGTGTCCCAGATCAGGCCGACCATGCGGGATCTCTTGGTGGCCAGGGTGCGTGCCGACTCGTTGGGCAGGTATCCGATGCGTGCCGCGGTGCTGAGAATGAGCTCGCGGGTCTGTGCGTTCACCACCTCGGGGTTGTTGAAAACGCGGGAGACAGTCGCCGACGACACCCCGCAAAGGCGCGCCAGCTCTCGAATCGTTGCCACGGGCGTACGTTATCGCATCTCGCTGAAACCGGTTTCATGTAACCGGTTGCATGGAAGTTATGCGAGAGGCCGCATCGTGTCAACCCACCATTTCGGGTTTCAGGCGCGTGACGTTTCCGTGACTTGACATCAAGTGGCGACGTTCTGTGAAATATCCCACTGACAGGCCGATGCCACACCGCTGCCACGGGGCTCGGCCCGCTCATCGCATCTCGCAGCCACCCTTCCTCTCCCCCAAAGGAGCCCCAGGTGTCTGCTGAACGAATCCGTCTCGCCGCCGGAGTGCTCGCCATCGGCATGCTCGCCGCAGGGTGCGGCGGCTCCACCTCCACCGGCTCCACGCCGACCGACGGCAAGATCACCCTCACCCTCAACCTGTTCGGGAACATGGGCTTCAAGGAGCTCTACGCCAAGTACGAGGCGGCCCACCCCAACATCAAGATCGTCGAGAGAACGTCGGCGTACAACGACCACCACCGCAACCTCGCGGCGCACCTCGCCACCGGCGCCGGCACCGCCGACGTCGAGGGGATCGACACCGGCTTCATCGCCCAGTTCAGGAACCAGCCCCAGCACTTCGTCGACCTGCGCCAGCACGGCGCCGACCAGCTCAAGGACCGCTGGCTGCCGTGGAAGTGGGAGGCGTCGCTGGCCAAGTCGGGGGCCCAGATCGGCTACGGCACCGACGTCGGCGGCCTCGCCATGTGCTACCGCCGCGACCTGTTCGAGAAGGCCGGCCTGCCCACCGACCGTGAGGAGGTCGGCAAGCTCTGGCCCGACTGGACCTCCTACTTCGAGACCGGCAAGCGCTACACCGCCAAGAAGCCGGAAGGCGCCGCGTTCTTCGACGGCGGCCCCCAGGTGTTCAACGCGATGATCGGCCAGGCCGAGACCGGCTACTACGACGCCGACGACAACATCGTGGTCGCCACCAACCCGGCCGTGCGCTCCGCCTACAACGAGGTGCTCAAGGCCGTGGCCGACGGCCAGTCGGCCAAGCTCGTCGGCAGCTCGCCCGCGTGGAACACCGGCTTCGCCAAGAGCCAGTTCGCCACCATCGCCTGTCCCGCCTGGATGCTCGCCAAGATCCAGGACCAGGCGAAGGCGTTCGCCGGGAAGTGGGACGTGGCCGCCATCCCCGGCGGCGGCGGCAACTGGGGCGGCTCCTACCTCACCGTCCCCGCCCAGAGCAAGAACCAGAAGGAGGCAGTGGCGCTGATCGCCTGGCTCACCGCGCCCGAACAGCAGATCGAGGTGTTCAGCAAGCACGGCATCCTGCCCTCCACCGTCGCCACCTACGAAAAGCCCGAGGTGACCGGCCTCAAGCACGAGTTCTTCAACGACGCGCCGATCGGGCAGATCTTCACCACCGCCGCCCTCAACCTCAAGCCGCAGCACCAGGGCCCGAGGGCCGGTGACATCCAGACCGCCATCCGCGACACGATCAACCGTGTGGAGGAGGGCAAGCAGAACGGCGACGAGGCGTGGACGCAGATGCTCGGGGACGTCGAGCGCATCGGCAAGTGACGACGCGCATCGATCCGTGAGAGCCGCGCGACGGCGGGCTCAGGGCTCAGGGGAGAGCCCGCCGTCGCGCCCCCTTCCCCCGAGGAGTCGACCGTGACCCCCGTCAGATCAGGGCCCCGGCGCCGCTGGGCCTACCAGCTCGACGTCAAGGGCTCGCCGTACCTTTACATCGCCCCGTTCTTCCTGCTGTTCGGCGCGGTGGGCATGTTCCCGCTGTTGTACACCGCCTATGTCTCCCTCACCGACTGGAACCTGCTCGACCCGGAGCGCGAGTGGGTGGGACTGGCCAACTACGCCGAGTTGCTGGCCGACGACTACTTCTGGAACGCGCTGTTCAACACCGTCAGCATCTGGCTGCTCTCCACCGTGCCGCAGCTGCTGGCCGCGCTGTTCCTCGCGCACATGCTCAACCGCAGGCTGCGCGCCCGCACACTGTTCCGGATGGGCGTGCTGCTGCCCAACGTGACCTCGATCGTCGCGGTCACGATCATCTTCACCCAGCTCTTCGGCCGTGACTTCGGCATGGTCAACTGGGGCCTCGGCCTGGTGGGCCTGGATCCGATCGACTGGCAGGCCGGCACGCTCTCCTCACACGTCGCGATCTCGCTGATCGTCATCTGGCGGTGGACCGGCTACAACGCCCTCATCTACCTGGCCGCCATGCAGACCATCCCCGAGGACCTGTACGAGGCGGCCCGGCTGGACGGCGCGAGCCAGTTCACCCAGTTCCGGAAGATCACCATTCCGATGCTCCGCCCCACGATCATCTTCACCGCCGTCGTGTCCACCATCGGCGGCTTCCAGATCATCGCCGAGCCGCTGCTGTTCCAGGCCGGCACCGGCAACCCGACCGGCGGCTCGGACCGCCAGTTCCAGACCGTCGGCCTCTACCTCTACGAGCAGGGCTTCAGCATGTACGAGTTCGGCTACGCCTCGGCGATCGCCTGGACGCTCTGCGTGATCATCGTGGTGATGGCGCTCGTCAACTTCGCCGTCACCCGCAGGATCAGGAGCAGCTGAATGGCACCCCTCACCGCCGTCCGACGCGGACTGAACCCCCACGGGGCCGGGTTCTGGACCTACGCCGCGCTCGTCGCCGTGCTGCTCGGCTCGATCTTTCCCATCTACTGGTCGCTCGCCGTGGCCTCCCACGACAACGACGTCATCGCCAGCGTCCCGCCGGTCCTCACCCCCGGCGGCCACCTGTTCGAGAACATCGCCCGCGTCTTCGACACCACCGCGTTCGGCCAGGCGATGTTCAACTCCTTCCTCGTCTCCGGCTCGGTCACCGTCTCGGTCGTGCTGTTCTCCACGCTGGCCGGCTTCGCCTTCGCCAAGCTGCGCTTCCGCGGACGCAACGTGCTGCTCGTCATGGCCATCGCCACCACCACCGTGCCGCAGCAACTCGGCATCATCCCGCTGTACATCCTCATGGCGGAGCTCGGCTGGACCGGCAGGCTCGGGGCGGTGATCGTGCCCGGCCTGGTCACCGCGTTCGGCGTGTTCCTCATGACCCAGTACCTCTCCAGCGCCATCCCCGACGAACTGCTGGAGGCCGGTCGCATCGACGGGTGCAGCACGCTGCGGCTGTTCTGGCACGTCGTGCTGCCCGCCGCCCGGCCTGCCACCGCCGTGCTCGGCCTGTTCACCTTCATGCACGCCTGGAACGACTTCTTCTGGCCGCTGGTCGTCCTCACGCCGGAGAACCCGACCGTCCAGGTCGCGCTCTCCAGCCTGGCCAGCGGCTACACCACCGACTACGCGCTCGTGCTCACCGGCACCGTGCTCGCGATCGTGCCGATCGTGGCGGTCTTCGCCGCGCTGGGCCGTCAGATCATTGGGGGAATCATGTCAGGAGCGATCAAGGGATGACCCAGGACCGTACGCCCTTTCCCGCCGGGTTCGTGTGGGGGACGGCCACCGCCGCCTACCAGATCGAGGGCGCCGTGGACGCCGACGGGCGCGGCCCCTCGATCTGGGACACGTTCTGCCGCGTCCCCGGCGCGGTGGCGAGGGGCGAGAGCGGCGAGCACGCCTGCGACCACTACCACCGCTGGCGGGAGGACGTGGAGCTGATGGACCGGCTCGGCGCCGGCGCCTACCGCTTCTCGCTGGCCTGGCCCAGGATCATGCCCGACGGCGACGGCCGGGTGAACCGGCGCGGCCTCGACTTCTACCGGCGGCTCACCGACGCCCTGTGCGAGCGCGGCATCGAACCGTACGTCACCCTCTACCACTGGGACCTGCCCCAGGCTTTGGAGGACCGCGGCGGCTGGCGCGACCGCGACACCGCCGAGCGCTTCGCCGACTACGCCGAGGTCGCGCACGAGGCGCTGGGCGACACGGTATCCCGTTGGATCACGCTGAACGAGCCGTACTGCTCCTCCATCGTCGGCTACGCCGAAGGCCGCCACGCACCCGGCGCACGCGAGGGTCACGGCGCGCTCGCCGCCGCCCACCACCTGCTGCTGGGCCACGGCCTCGCCACGGCCAGGCTGCGGGCGCGCGAGGGAGAGCAGGTCGGCATCACGCTCAACATGTCGCCCACGGTGCCCGCGACCGGCTCGGCGGCCGACGCCGACGCGGCGCGCAGGATGGACCTGCTGGTCAACCGGCAGTTCACCGACCCGCTGCTGCTCGGCGCCTACGCGTCCGACATGGAGGAGACCTTCGGCGCCCTCAGCGACTTCTCCTTCCGCCGCGAGGGCGACCTGGAGGTCATCGGCGCGCCGCTGGACTTCCTCGGCGTCAACTACTACTACCGCATCCACGCCGCCTCGGCGCCGTACGAGCAGACCGACCCCGCACTGCGTTCCGCCTTCGACCTCGGGGTGCGCGGCGTCACCCCCGACGGCGCGAGGACGAGCGGGCTGGGCTGGCCGGTGGAGCCGCAAGGGCTCCACCAGACCCTCCTCGGCCTGACCGGGCGCTACCCCGCGCTGCCGCCGATCCTCATCACCGAGAACGGCTACGGCGACGACGGGACCCTCGACGACACCGGTCGCGTCGACTTCCTGCGCGACCACCTCGCCACCATCCGCGCCGCGATGACCGACGGCGTGGACGTGCGCGGCTACTTCTGCTGGTCGTTGCTGGACAACTTCGAGTGGGCCCGGGGGTACGCCGCCCGATTCGGGCTCGTCCACGTCGACTACGAGACCCAGGCCCGCACCGAGAAGGCGAGCTTCCACTGGCTGCGCGAGTTCATCGCGAAACAGGGATAGCCGGGATACCGGGTACATACAGGGACAGCCGGGGAGAACGACCAAGCGCGCCTCAGTCGCCGAGCTGCAGGCGCGCCTCCTCCTCCATCATCGCGGTGAACCGCGCGTCGCGCCCGCCCTCCGCGCGCCGTGCCGTGTAGACGACGGTGTAGCCGTCCGGGTCGGTGACGCGCAGATCCCTGGTGTTCCACGGCGTGTCGAAGGGACCTTCGACGATGCCGCCGCCGTGGGCACGTGCCCGCTCGGCGAGCCCGTCGAGTTGCTCCAGCGCGGCCATCATGCTGATCGTCCATTCGCCACCGGCGGGCGCTTCGCCGAGGCGCACCAGGATGTCCTGGTAGCGCCAGCGGCGCAGGTGCACCAGCACCGGGTTGCCGTCGGGTCCGGGGACGGTGAAAAGCGAGATGAAGTCCAGTCCGTTCACATACCAGTCGACCGTGCGATCGAGGTCGGCGACGGTCACCGTGACGAAGGCGGGCATTCCATAGATATCGCGGTTGATCTCCTGCGTAACAGAATCCATGCGCCCCAGGCTGGAGTCTCCAGCGACCGGAGAGTCAAGCGATTATCGATCGCGTTCCATGGACGGCCGTGGAAAGACCGCTCTCGAGGCGCGGAAACAGGCCGAGCACGGCGATCGACACCTTGCCGCTTTCGAGAGGCTTAGCACGTCGAGCATCGCTTCTCTCACGTTCCGATTCACCACGTCGGCGGAAAACCAGGTGCGGACCACCGGTGCGGTGGGGTGTGATCGGGGCCATGGCGATCGTGTCGGGTGAGCCGGGAGTCGACGGGCTGAGCGCGGTCGTGGACGTGCTGCGGGACTGGCAGCACGACGAGGCGCCACCGCAACTCCACCCGGGAGACCTGGGCTGGTTCTGGCGATTCGGCGCGGAGGCGACGGCCGCGGCGGTGCGGACCTGGAGCCGAGACGGACGGATTCTCGCCGTCGGGCTGCTGGACGACCCCGGGGTGTTGCGGCTCGCGATCGCGCCGGACGCCCGGCGGGACGAGGAGCTGGCGCGGCGGCTGGTCGCGGACATGAACGAGCCGGAGCGCGGCATCCTCCCCGAGGGGAGAGCGAACGTCGAAGCGCCCATGCGCGCGCTGGTCCAGGACCTGCTGTCCGGGAACGGCTGGAACGCCGGCGAGCCGTGGACGCCGCTGCGCCGCGACCTCGCGGAGCCGGTGCGAGACCCGGGCGTGCGGGTCGAGGTGATCGGGCCGGAGCGGGCGGACGTGCGGGCCGCCGTACAGCGGGCGTCGTTCGACGGGTCGACGTTCACCGACGAACGCTGGCACGCGATGGCGGCCGGACCGCCGTACGCCGACGCCCGGTGTCTGGTCGCGTACGACGACCGGGGCGACGCGGTGGCGGCGGTGACGGTGTGGTCGGCCGGTCCGGGGAAGCCCGGGTTGCTGGAGCCGATGGGCGTGCACCGCGAGCATCGGGGCCACGGCCACGGCCACGCGATCACCCTCGCCGCGGCGGCCGCCCTCAGGAGGCTGGGCTCGTCGAGCGCGACCGTCATCACCCCGAGCTCCAACGTGGGCGCCGTCGCCACCTACGGGTCGGCCGGCTTCCAGCGACGCCCCGAGGTCCGCGACCTGCGCCGGGACGCCCCCTCGTGAAGCCGGGGATCAGCGCGGTATGAATGCCGGGGGGGATCGGCGCAGTCGCGCGCGAACGGCGTCGGTGGCCCGCGTATCCCTGAGCTCGACGAACTTCTCGACGGAGAACTTCCCATCTTTGCGGCGTATTGCCGCCATTCTCGGGCTCTGACACCTTGTTCGTCGTGTCCACCGATCTACCAGCCGGAACATCGGGCGTGTTTCAGGAGCGTCCGCGATCTCCCGGCCCCTTCCTGCCCCCTCCGGCGGCCCCCGTCCGGTCACGCCGAGCGACCGGTCGCGTCTCCCGAACCGGCGGCTACCTCCTTGCCCTGGCCGTCCACCTGCTGGCACCGGCCTTCCTGCTCACCGGCGTATACCTGGTCACCCGTCTGACGATAGGTGGCATCCTGTTCGGTCTCGTGGCCCTGGACCTCGCCTGGCTGCTGCGCCCCCGCCCCGCCCCCTTCCCCGCCTTCGCCGTACCTCTCGCCCGCGAGGACGCTCCCCACCTGTACGCCCTCGTCGACCGCATCGGCGAGGAGTTGGGAGCCCCCCGAACAGATCTGGTCGCCGTCAGCGGTGCGGTCAACGCCTCGTTCCGCACCTACGGGTGGCGACGCAGCCGTCTGGTGGAGATCGGCTACCCGCTCTGGCTGATCCTCACCCCGCAGGAACGCGTCGCCCTGCTGGCCCACGAGATGGCCCACTCCAGGAACGGCGACGCCAGACACGGCCTCGTCGTCGGCAGTGCCCTGCACTCGCTCCACGAACTCCGCGTCGTCACCGGCTTCGAGTGGCACCCCGGTGACGGCTTGTCCGCTCTCGTCACCCAGTGTCTCCTCGCGATCCTGGGCGTCCCCGTCCGCGGCTTGATCTTCCTGCTGGAGCTCCTGCTGAACCGCTCCTCCCAGCACGCCGAATACCGCGCCGACGAGATGCAGGCCCAGGTAGCCGGCTCCGCGGCCGCCGCTTCGCTTCTGGACGTCCTGACCACCCGGACACGATCGGTCGAAGGTCTCCTCGCATCCAGCGCGGTGGCCGTCGGAACCGGGAACCTGTGGACGGCTCTCCGCTCCCACGTGGACGCCGTCGCCGACACCGAACTCGAACGACACCGCGAGTCCGCCCGCCTTGAGAAGACGGGGGTCGACACGACCCATCCGCCGACGTACCTGCGCATGCAACGCGTGCTGGCACTGCCGTACCCGGTGCCCAGGGTGTCCGCCGCGGGGGCGGAGCAGATCGAAGAAGAACTCGACAAGGCGGCTGGACGCGTGGCGCGGCGTTTGAGGGAGGACGCCCAGTCCGTCCGTTATCGGTAAGCCTGGCGGGCGGGAACCAGCCGACCGTCGTCACGCGATTCCCGAAGCGGTATCCGACTCGGGGGTCGCGTGACGACGGTCGGCCTGTCGCGGTCAGCCGGGTGTGGTGATCATCCAGTGGTAGCCGTCGGGGTCGGTGCAGTGCCCGGCGTAATCCCCCCGATCGGTTCGGGCCGCCGCGGCGGTGACCCGACCACCGGCCGAGCCCGCGGCGGCGAGAAGAGCGTCGACGTCGTCACGGGAAGCGGCGATGTGGGTGAGTACGAGCGCCGAGAAGCCGTCACCGTGTTCGTCGACGCCGGCGTCCTTGGCGAGGGCTTTACGTGGCAGCAGGCCCAGTCGACACACGCCGTCGGCGATGACGAAGTCGAGGAATTTGTCACCGTAGTCGTGATTGACACTCATGCCCAACGCCTCATAGAACGCCCTGGATGCCGTCGGATCGGCGACGCCGAGGTAGACGGCGGTCTCGGTCGGCTTCGGCGGGTCGGGGACGGGACCGGTGTCCTTCTTGGAGGCCGCGGCCAGCTTCCACACGGCCCCGTCCGGTGCCCGGTAAGCGGCGCTGAACTCACCGAAAAGCTGCTTCTTCGGCGGCTTGACGACCGTCGCGCCCTTGGCCGTGGCGGCATCGAGAAGGGTCCTGACCTCGGCGGGCCGGTTCACGATGGAGGACAGGACGTAGCCACGGAAACCCGAGGTCTCCGGGGCCGTACCGGAGTCGGCGGCGAGCGCGTCGATCGGGCGGAGAGCGAGCCGCCCGGTGCCGTGAAGGTCAAGGCTCGCGGTGTGGTCGTTCTCCGTCGCCGTGGCCGAGAACGCGGACGTGTAGAAGGTGCGTGCGGCTCCTACCTGAGGTACGCCGAGAGTGACGATGTCGACAGAGAGCGGCATCAGATGGTTCCTCCGTGCTTTCCGAGATCGGTCGATTCGGGGCGAGCGTCGTGCGGGCGGGCTCAGGCAGACGCGCCGGTTATCCGGACGAGGTTGCCGGCGGGGTCACGGAAGGCGCAGT
This sequence comes from Streptosporangium sp. NPDC049078, assembly GCF_040648855.1. NCBI lineage: Bacteria > Bacillati > Actinomycetota > Actinomycetes > Streptosporangiales > Streptosporangiaceae > Streptosporangium > Streptosporangium sp. NPDC049078. Next base: position 350,844 of record NZ_JBEZEL010000009.1, on the reverse strand, counting down.
CGCGGACCCCGTAGTCCTGGTCGATGGGTTCCTGGATCACATCGGCCCCGGCGGCCTGGAGGCGGTCGAACAGCCCGTCGAGGTCATCGGTGGCCAGCGTGACGGCGGCGTAGACGCCCTTGGTGACGAGTTCCAGGATGGTGCGGCGCTCCTCATCGGTGATGCCCGGATCGGCCGCCGGCGGGTGCAACACGATGGAGGTGCCGGGCTGTCCGACCGGACCGACGGTGATCCACCGCATGTCCTCGTAACCGGCGTCGGCCCGGACCTCGAAGCCCAGGATGTCGCGATAGAAACCCAGAGCGGCCTCGGGATCGGTGTGCGGGAGGAAGGTGTGCTGAATGATGACGTCCACGCCCGGCACGCTACGCATGACTATCGGGGGCGGGCTTCTCGATTCTTGACCGGTCTGGTCACCTGCTTGCTCAGGCACGGCGGAATACCCGCCGCGGCCTGGGAACGGTCACGCCGGTAGACGCTCGGCGGCACGCCGACGAGTTCGGTGAACCTCGTACTGAACGTGCCCAGCGAGGAGAAACCCACCTCGAAACACACTTCCGTGACGCTGAGGTCTCCGCGGCGCAGCAGCGTCATCGCCCGTTCGATCCGCCGGGTCATCAGATACGAGTACGGAGACTCGTCATAGACGCGACGAAACTCCCGACACAGGTGCCCGATCGACATGTGCGCCCCTGCGGCCAGCGCCTGGAGGTTCAGCGGCCTGGCGTACTCACGATCGATCCGGTCTCGGACACGGCGGATCACGGCGATGTCGTGCAACCGCTGCGCCTCCGCACGCCCGAGCTCCATACGCACCATCGTTCCACCTCGTCTGCCGCGCGAACGACAGCCGACGGTGCGAGGCCTTATTACAAGGAGTGTCCCGGAAGCACGGGGCGAGCATCGATCAGGAATCGAGAAGCACCGGCTTCACAGCGCCGATAGCGTCACAAACACCCCATACCGATGACGACAAGGAGAGTGACGGCGATGAGCGCGGGCACCGGCGCGGCGAGCAGGAAGAACACGGACGGCTTCTCCGAGGAGGAGCGCGCCGCGATGAAGGAGCGCGCCGCGGAACTGAAGAGGGAGGCGAACCGCGGCCGTGGCAACAAGGCGGCCGCCGAGGAGCTCGACGTACTGTCGAAGATCGCGGAGATGGAGCCGTCGGACCGCGCGATGGCCGAACGCATCCACGCCATCGTCACCGCCAACGCCCCGGAGCTGTCGCCGAAGCTGTGGTACGGCCAGCCGGCCTACGCCAGGAAGGGGAAGGTCGTCTGCTTCTTCCGCAGCGGGAACGTGGACAAGGAGCCGTACTCGGCCTTCGGCTTCACCGCCGAGGCGAACCTCGCCGACGCCGGTGGCCTGTGGCCCACGTCCTTCGCCGTGACCACGTTGAGCGAAGAAGCCGCGAAGACGATCACCGCTCTCGTCAGGAAAGCCGTGAGCTGAGGCACCGCCCCGACTGGCAGGGAAACACCTCGGCGAGGCACCGCCCGACGGCAGGAGAGCACTTCGGCGAGACAGAGCGGAAGCGCGGGAGCCGACACCGTACTTCGCCCGGCGGCGTGCCCGATGAGCGCGGGCCCGTGAGGTCGCCGGGCGGCTGGAAGAGGGTGGCGATCCGGCGCTCGGCCGCGACCGACCGAAGAACCGCGACGACCGGCCACGCCCACTGTCGGTATCGGTCGGCTGATCGCTAAGGTGGCGTCGTGATCGCCAAGCCGCCCGGATGGCCGTTGCTCACGGCGTTCTCGTTCGCGGCGTTCGTGTGCCTGTGGTGGTCCAGCGCGCCGTACCCGTACGTCGAGCTCTTCATCTGGGTGATCTTCGCGGGTGGCGCGCTCTTCCTCCTGTGGATCATCCGGGCCGTCCCGGCGCTGCTGACCGACATCGGCGCGATGGAGGCGAACATGCTCCGTTGGTTGATGCCATGGATCATCGCCGGCTGCACCGCTTTGGCGATCAGCGCCGACATTCCCTTCCAGGTACGGTTCACGCTGTCGAAGTCCGCACTGACCGACCACGCCCAGGCCGTGGCCCGGAGCGGCACCTCCTCCCACGAGTGTCGACTCGTGGGTCTTTATCCGGTCTGCTGGTCAGCGGCCACCCCCGACGGCGGAGCCCAGTTCAGCATCGACGACTGGCGAATACGCACGTCGGCGGGGTTCGTGTGGAGCCCGACGGGCCAGGTGTCCGAAGAGGGCCCGGGACGACTCGATCCGATCTCCGGCCCCTGGTACGCATGGTCGGCCTGGGACAGGTGGTGATCCCCCAAAGCCCCCACGTGGGCAGTTGTTCAGAGCGTCGAGATTGCAACCGAGTAGCCCCGGGGCCCATTGATCGCTTCCCCGTTCGCCACATAGAAGCCCGCTTTATCGGTGACGTACGTTCCGTCGAGATCGTAGGTACATCCCGAGGGGCGATCGGACGGCCGCCCCTCCGCAGAGGGCGCCAATGATCGTGTACAGCGGTGTTGCAGTACGCGTTCCGGACCCGCTGTCGTTTTCATCCAAGACGGTCACGGCAGCCGCGATCTACCGTGGAGCCGGCAGTTCGCCCGAACATGAGGAGACAGCACAATGCGTGACCTGGTCTACACCGGTTTCATGTCGCTGGACGGCGTCGTGGACTCGCCCGGCGGCGGGCCGGGGGAAGAGCACCGCAGCGGCGGGTGGGTGGTCAAGGACCTCGATTTCGTCCCGGAAGCCTGGTCGCTGAAGGGTGAGGAGCTCGCCGACACCACGGCGCTGATGTTCGGCCGCCGCAGCTACGAGGTGTTCGCACCGGTCTGGCCCGGTTCGGAGGACCACGCCGACTACAAGGAACTGCCCAAGTACGTGGTGTCGACCACGCTGTCCGACGACGCCCTCGTCGACGGGTGGGGGCCGACGACGATCCTGCGCTCGATCGAGGACGTCGCCGCGCTCAAGGAGAGCGAGGGCGGCGCGATCTTCATCCACGGGAGTGCGGAGCTGGCCCGGCGGCTGTCGGACGCGGGCCTGATCGACCAGTACAACCTGCTCGTCTTCCCCGTGCTGCTCGGTGCCGGGAAGAGCCTGTTCGGCCGGGCCGACCGAGACAAGCACATGCTGACGCTGCGGGAGTCGGAGAGCTACTCGAACGGGATCCTGAAGCTCGTCTACGACGTCAAGCGCTGATCCAGGTTGAGGGCGATCGCGCCGCCCGCGCCCTCGCGCAGTTGCCTGACGGTGCGTCCGACGTAGGAGCGCAGTGCTCGGGCCAGGTGCGGCTCGTCGAAGTAGTCGAGCTTGGCGACGACATCGGCGGCCGGGTCGCCGGCGGCCAGCAACTCCGTCGCCGTACGGGCCCGCTCGATCTGCCGGACCACGCCCCGCGTCAGTCCGGTCGCGGCGCGGAACCGGCGTTCGACCGTGCGCCCCGAGACGGCCGGGCGGTGCCCCCGCAGCACCTCGACGACGAGCGGGTCACGGACCACGATCCCGGCCCGGACAAGCCCGTCGACCAGTGCCTCGGCATCGTCGGGGCCGGGCGTCTCCCAGCGCGCGCCGTCCAGCCGGAACGTCCGGCGCGTGGTGTCGGGGAGTTCGATACCGCCGTCGACGAGCGTCGGCGTGGGCACGGCACGCAACGAGGTGCCCACGGCGAACTCGATGCCGGTAAAGGTCGCACCCTCCGGCACCGGCGCCGTCCCGGTTCGGGTCTCGGGACCGGTGATGCTCGTGTACGTCCGGCCGGCCTGCTCCCAGAACACCAGCCCCCAACACGTCCCTGCGACGGACGTCATCGAAGTGACCTGCCCGCTCGTGCATGTCCACACGGTGTCGACCCACGGCGAGTCGGACCGACGTGTCTTGAGCCTCAGACCCATGGGCGAAGAATACGCCGCTTCGCGCTCCGCGGATGACCGGCTCGGCGTCGCTCGATCGGGGGTGATCCCCGCATCGGTCGCCATGGTGCGAGACGGGGTGAGTCCTCCAGCAGGTCGTCGGTCTTCACGTACAGCGTGGTGGCGAGGACACTCAACCCCTACCGATGTTGGGTGCCCTCGCCTCATGCGTACGGCCGATCCCCCGGAATCGATCAACCGGCGACGACCCCCGTGTTCTGGCAGGCGGTCAGCAACCAGCGGCCGTCGCCCTGCTTGGACATCACGTACAGCGGAGCACCCTCGCTCTCGTCGCCCGGGGTCAGGTAGAGCTGACGAACCTTGACCGCCGCGACATCCGGGCGAATGAAGAACACGTGGACCACCTCGTAGGTGACCTTGCCGTCCCAGTTCGCCGCGGGGAGAACCTTGCGGGTGAACTCCGAGATCGCGTCGAGGCCTATGAGGACCTTGCCGCCGGCCGTCGTCCAGACCGCGTCGGGGTGGAAGAGGGCGAGGAACTCATCGGGGTCCTTGTGCTGCTGGGAGTGTTCTACCGTGGCTACGACCTGTTCGATGGCTTCGAGGTCTGCGGCGTACGCCGTGGATTCCGTGTTCATGTGCACCACGGTGCTACCTCAAGCATGGTGGAGGTCAAGAGACGATCGACCGCTGACCCCTTGGAATCGATCATTGAACCGCTCCGGGATCGGTGGGGACCAGCGGGGAGGGCCTAAAGGCCCGGTCGCGAGGGTGACAGCGGGAAACGGGTCGCTCGTTCGGTATCTACCGGCACACGGCGGTCCACAGGCAGCGGCCCTACAACGGACCCACAGGGGGAATGTACGGCAGGGCCGTGGAGCGGGCGGCGGCGTCGGCCGGTGGTCGCGTCCCCGGAGCCGGGCAGAAGCGGTCCCGCCCAGGCAGTGCCCCGGTGGCGAGGAAGGAGCTCATCGCCTCGTCGGCGCAGCTGCCCAGCCCGACGACGCCGTGGCCGCCCTGGTCGACCGTGATCATGGCGGCCCGCCGTCCGAGAGCGGCGCGCAGGCCGCGCGCACTCGCCAGGGGCGTGGCCGGGTCACGGGTGTTCTGCACGATCAGCACATTGCGCGGCCCGTGACCGGTGACCGTCACCGGCGGCTCCACCGGTCGGGTGGGCCACGCCGCGCACGGCCAGATGTTCGCGGGCATACCCGCCGTCACCGGCCACGCCTGCCGGTCGGCTGCGACCTGCCGGGCGTACAACGCCGCGCTGCGCGGCCAGGCGACGTCGTCGCAGAGCACCGCGTAGAGCGCGGCGACGCGGTTGTCCGCCGGTATCCGCGTCGTCCCGGTGCCATTGCCACCAACGGCGCCGTCGTCGGCCCTGCCGACAGAGCCCAGCCGGTCCGGTCGCCTCAGGACGGCGGGGTCCACGGTGGATCCTGAGACGGCGGCCGTGAGCTCCTGCCAGAACCCGGCGATGAAAGGGAAGTCGCCGTCGAAGTAAAGCCCCTCTCGGGTGATCTCGCGCAGTGCGTTGCCGTCGAGCACGGGACCGCCCGGGATCGGCAGGGGCCGCCTGTCGAGGGCCGCGAGCAGCCGGTCGTAGGTGCGCCGCACCTCCTCCGGTGTCGCACCGAGGTGGTAGACGGTGTCCCGCTCGGCTGCGAAGGCCAGCAGGTCGAGCAGGCGCACCGCGATCGACTGACTCCAGGTTCGCCACATGTCCCGCCACACCAGGTCCGGATCGACGGCGCTGTCCAGCACGATCCGATCGGTGCGTCCCGGGAACATCGAGACGTAGACGGCTCCCAGATAGGTGCCGTAGGAGAGACCGAAGTAGGACAGTTTCGGCTCACCGAGTGCGGCTCGGATGCGGTCCATGTCCCGGGCCGTGTTGGCCGTGGTGATGAACGGAAGCAGATCGCCGGAATGCTCGGCGCACGCGGCCGCGGTGTCCCGCGCGAAAGCGACGTTGCGCCCGATGCCGCCGTCCGGCCCCGGGTAGGGCAACAGCAGCGTGAACTGCCTCATGAGATCGAGGCCACAGGTGACCGGGGTGCTGTGGCCGACCCCGCGCGGATCGAAGCCGATCAGGTCGTACCGATCCAGGACCTCGCGCGGTAGTACGTCCGCCAGCCGGCTGGGCAGGTCCAGGCCGCTACCGCCTGGGCCGCCCGGGTTGGACAGCAGGATCCCGCGGCGCGCCCCGGGACGCGCCGTGCCGATCCGGGAGATCGCGATCTCGATGCTCCGCCCGCCCGGGGCGCGGTAGTCCAGCGGCACCCGCAACGTCGCGCACCGCTGGCGTGGGTCGCGCGAGACGCCGCCGGATTCCACCGCCAAGCACTCGCCCCACATCGGAGCCGCTCCCCTGGCTTCGGCCACCACCGGCTCCGGCGTACCGACCCGGGCCCCGGCCGACGTGGGCACGCCTGTCACCGCGATGGCCACCGTCGCCACGGCGATGAACAATGTCAGTTTTAATCGCACTGATACTCCTTTTCACAAGGAACAGATGCTTTCTCGATGACTGTGAAATCGGCACCGCCGGGTACGCGAGACCCTTCGCTTGATCACGCGGAGAAACAGGGGCCCTGGTTCGGTCGCTCTCAGCAGGTCACCGGGCTTGATCGGCCGCTACACCGACGTCGTGCGTTCGACGACGTGACACCTGCGGCCGAGTCGTGGTCATGACGAGGTCGGTGCCGCCGTGCCGGATGTCAGGGCCGCTCGTACGATGCGGATCGCCTCGTCCTCGTCGATGCCGAGGCCGGCGATCACGGCGGCGTAGTCGGCGGCGGCCCGGTGGGCCCGCTCTCGGCCTTCCTGGCCGGTGGCCGAGACGAACGAGCCCGCTCGTCCGCGTGTCTCGATCAGTCCGGCCTCCTCCAGTTCCCGGTAGGCGCGGCCGACGGTGTTGACGGCCAGGCCGAGGTCGGCCGCGAGGTGGCGGATGGTCGGCAGCCGGGCGCCCACGGTCAGCGTGCGGTCCTGGATCTGCCGGGCGAGCTGGGATCGTAGCTGCTCGAACGGCGGTACCGGTGAGGCAGCGTCGATGACGATCATCGGACGCTCATGACCTGTCGGGCCACCGTCGCGCACGACGGCGTTCTGAAGCGGAGCGCGATGAGAGCGATCATGCCCAGGATCAGGTAGGTGATCGCGGTGGCGCCCCACCAGGTGGGCGCGGTGCCGAACAGCAGCACCATGGGCAGTGACCACTGCACGTTCGGGGTGGCGAGCTCGCGGGCGTCCTCGACGCGCATGATGACGTCGGCGGTGAGCGATTCCTCGTCCTGCGCCACGACCGGGTGGCGCAGCAGGTGGCGCAGTTGCAGGGCGGTGATGGCCGTCGCGCCGAGCAGGCCGATCAGCACGACGACGGCCAGCTGCCGCACGGTGGGATCGGCAACGGCCATGGCGCTCGCGGTCAGCACCATCGCGCCGACGAACGTGGTGGCGGCGAAAACGGCGTAGGGCCGGCCGAGCACGGTCCGCCAGCCGGGCTGGATCGGGTGGGCGGCCCTGCGGGACAGCGTCGCGGCCGCTCGCTGGTCGACGTGTCGTATCCACCGGACGAGCAGTAACTGTGCCAGCAGCAGCCCGGCTACGGCCGCGGTCAGGGCCAGCAGCGGTGGCGGGCGATGGGGCTGGGGGTTGCCGAACGCGGAGACGGCGGCCAGTGCGCTGACGATGATCAGCGCGGCCAGGATGAGGTAGGTGGCCAGACGGGCGCGTTCACGGACCGCCAGCCGACTGGCGAGCAGCGGGGTCGGGCGCGCGTCGGTCAGACCGTGCCGGGTCAGCCACGCGCCTGCCAGCCGCAGATCGGTCGTACGCGCCGACGGGCCTGCGTCCGGTAACGGATCACGGGTCATGACATCTCCTTTGTCGCAAGTTTTGCACCAATAGGATGCGACAAAGATTGCGACAAAGTCAACGCCCTTGGGGTCTCGTCGCCCCGGGTAGCGCGAGCCTCGGCTCAGCGAGGGCCGTCGCCGTGGACCATCAAACGGACGGCGGCCGACACCGCCTCGAGCATCTCCTCCTTGGCGGCGACTTCGAAAACGCGCCGCGGCGACGTGCGCCCCCACCCGACCGTGGCGCCGGCGGTCTCTTCGTTGGCCCTGACCAGCACCGCGCCGCCGTGAGCGCCGATCGTCGCCGTGACGTACGGTGCCGCCTCATGGGCCGGGTTCACCAGAACCCCCGCTCGTACCTGTCCAGCCTGTCCAGCCTCTTCCCGGGCGAAACGGCACCCCCGGCGACGCCCTCGGCTGACATCGCACGTACACAAATGAAGCGTCCCGGAGGTCACCCTCCGGGACGCTTCATTGCCGCCCTCGTTAATAGCACCACTTTTCGCAATGGCGATGCCTGGTCGGCTCTGGTTCCTCACCGCGCAGCAATGTGAGTCGTACCCGCTGCCGGGCCTTGCGCTCCGCCAGGTTGGCATCTTCACCGATGCCCGAATAGGAACCGCCCATATCGTGCCTGTAGCGGCGACCATCCTCCTCCTGCAAGCGAAGCGGCATCGTGTTGTCCGTCCTGCTCACGTTCTTATGATCCTGCGTTTGGGCGGGATCGTCCAGGACACGAAAAACCTGGGGGTTGGAAAGCGACGGGAACGATCAGGGCACCGCCCCATACGGCAGCAGCCACGAGCACCGTGATCGTCGAACGCTTCATGAGCGAGTTCTACTTCGCGGTGCTGACGTCGATGACTCCGATGACGTTGGACACAGGAACGGTGCCGTCAACCCCCACGCTATGGTGGTTACGCGAGTCAAGAGAGACATCGCGATTGTCGCCTTGGACCCAGATACGCCCCTCCGGGACGACTATCGGCTCGAAGATGAGCTGCGAAGCCCGCTCGTTGGTCACATATGGTTCATCCACCGGCTTACCGTCAATGACCATCCGATGCTGCGGGTCGCAGCAACTGACCGTGCTCCCTGGAACGCCGATGATTCGTTTGATCATATAGCCGCCACTTCCGCCCCACGACTTCGGGGGCAGAAAGGCAATGACGTCACCCGTCTTGGGTGTGTACGTCCCGTCGGTCACCGTACCGGTTACCACGGCACCCTCCTTGAGCGTAGGCATCATCGCCTCGCTCGATTCGCGGTAGGACTCTCTTCCTGTCGCCTTGGAAATCAATAGCGCAGGTATGACCGAGCACGCGGAAACCCCCACAACCACAAACGGGATGATCAGCACACATAACGCACGAAACACCATCGCAGCATTATCAGGGCTGGACATCACTCCGATGACTCGCGCCTCATTACGATCTTGTAGCGGGATGCCTGAGCTTGTTCCGCTTCGGCGAACGCCCTTGGTGTGGTGATCAGGCTGCCGGGGCGGCCTTGTAGATGTCGGGACCCACGTAGCCGAAGCCGACCTCGACCTGGAACGTCAGAACCCGTTGTCGTCAAGCACAACGAAAAGCGCCCCGGCCATGATCGGCTTGGGGCGTTTGTGCTGCTCAGTTGCTGTGGTCAGGTGCGGGGTCGAACCGCCGACCTTCCGCTTTCAGGCGGAGCGATCACCCTGCTCCTCTCGACGAACACGAGGTCATAAGGCGTTGGACGGCTGCAGCCGCGTGCTCACGGTGGCCGACGTCATCGTCACCGTTGTCGTCAACCCTCGCGTTCCAGAACCGGGACCGGCCGAACACCCCCCTCAGACATCAACACATGTTGCCCTCACTGGGGCCAGAACCGACCTGCAAGGGGTAGCCGTCACCCATCTGTATGCCACTGCCGTACACCACCTCCACAGACACATCCCAACCCCCGGCAACCGACAGCCTCCAACCTCCCGGCAGGGACGTGATCCTCCTTTTCGCGCGTTCAGGTTGCGAACAGCGTCTCCGGATCAACATCGCTGATATACTAATCTCAGTTTGTATATACAGGCGGGGGTGTCATGACCAAGACCCTGATCGACCTCGATGACGAGGCACTTGCCGAGGCCGCGAAGTTGCTCGGCACCTCGTCCAAGAAAGATACGGTCAACGCCGCTCTACGAGAGATCGTTGATCGACGCAAGCGGGCGGCGGCCGTCGCTCGCATGCGGGAGATGGTGGCTGAAGGCGAGATCGACTTCTCAGCCATCGACAAGGGTGACGGTGCAGGCCAGGCTGTGGCGTGACAGAGCTCTATCTCATCGATACCAGCGCCTTGGTCCGCTTCTATCGCGGCCAGGTCGGAACAGAATGGGACCAGACGGTCTCTGCCGGGCTCGTCGGCATCTGCGAGCCTGTCAGGCAGGAATATCTCCGAGCCGTCGGCGGTCGGCCGGCCTTCTATGAAGCAGGAAATCTGCTCCAGGAGACCTTCCCGTACTACGTCGTCCCCGAATCGGCCTGGGACGAGACGAGCGAGTTGCAACGCGAACTCGCCGACAAGGGGTGGCACCAGAGCGCATCCCCGGTCGATCTCCTCATGGCCGTAACGGCTCGGCACCACAAGCTCACCGTGCTGCATGCCGACGCCGACTTCGAGACCATCTCCCGCCTGACCGGGCAGCCGGAGCGCCGAATCAACTGACGGATCAACAGAAGATCTTCAGGGATTCTTGAGCTGAGGTTCCCCCGTAGTCCGGACACCGGCGGTGCCATCAAGCTCCAGGGGCCGGCGGCTGGTGACGCCTTCGCGCCGTTCGGGGTTGAGGGCGAGGAGACAGAACAGTTCGGACTGGTCGCGTTGAGCGTTTCTTCTGCGACTGACATTCCTACGGTGAAGCGGCTCCTGATCCAAGGTGCGGAACTCGCTCCCTCAACGAAAAGAGCGCGTTGTCGTCAAGCACAACGAAAAGCGCCCCGGCCATAATTGGCTCGGGGCGTTTGTGCTGCTCAGTTGCTGTGGTCAGGGGCGGGGTCGAACCGCCGACCTTCCGCTTTTCAGGCGGACGCTCGTACCGACTGAGCTACCTGACCTCGGTGGTGGATCGAACACCTACCAGAGCGGTCCTGACGGGACTTGAACCCGCGACCTCCACCTTGACAGGGTGGCGAGCACTCCAAACTGCTCTACAGGACCTTGCTTCCGGGGCTTTTGTCCCGGTCGTTCTTGCCTTGCTTAGCCTACCAGTTTTCCGGAGGTCTTCGACCTGCCGTTTCCCTGGCGAGCCTTGGCTCGGCCGTGCCCCCAACGGGATTCGAACCCGTGTCGCCGCCTTGAAAGGGCGGTGTCCTAGGCCACTAGACGATGGGGGCTCAAGACTCTCGTCTCGTTCCGTTGCCGTCTTCCGTTGGAGACCTCTGAAGCATAGGGGACTTTTGCCCTGTTGCCAAAGCGGTTTGCGACCTACGGCGACGGTGTGACGGTGACGGACCCCGTTGGAGACGGGGCGGTCGTCGGCACAGGAGAAATTGTACGGCCAGGGTCGGTCTCAACGTGACGCTGGATCTGAACCGACTGCTCGCCCAGCCCGCCCAGGGTGATGTCGTCCCAGGCCCGCAGGCGGTTCGTGTGGGCGTCGAAGTACAGAACGGAGGCCTCGACGGGGGTCGGCTCGTCGTGTTCGAGGGCCCGCAGGCCGGCTCCGCCGGTGGATCCCTGGACCAGGACGCGGGTGCCGGAGGGCAGCAGCTCGGTGGATCGCGCGTGGGAGTGGCCGGCGAGGACCATCGGGGCCGCTCCGGAGAGCCCCTTGGCGATCGTCGGGTCGTGGACGGCGACAAGATCGACCTGCTTGGGCAGCTTCGCCAGTTCGGCGGCGTGCGAGCGGCCGAGGGCGTCGAGCGATTCGAGGTTCGAGTCGACGGGGACGGATTTGTCCGGGGTGAACCGGGGGTCGCCGATGCCGTAGATGCGCAGCCCCGCCACGGTCTTGGCCTCGCCGTCGAGGACGACCGCGCCCTTCTGTTTGGCCACGGCCCGCTGGGTGGCCATGGAGTCGTGGTTGCCCCTGACGAAGACGTACGGGACCCCGAAGGTGCTGATCTCCTCGGTGAACCTGTCCTCGGGACCCGTGCCGTGGTCGGTCAGGTCGCCGGTGTCGATGATCGCGTCGATCTTGAACTGGGTGGTGATGGAGCGGATGAGGTTCCAGGCGATGGGGCTGAGATGGATGTCGGAGACGTGCAGCACCCGGATCGAGGTGGGGTCGGCGTCGTAGACCGGCAGGGCGGAGACGGTGTCGTAGAGCTGGGAGACGTTGTTGACGAGTTTGGCGAGCTGGACCCGGTAGGACTCGAACCTGGTCACGATCGACTCGGCGTCGCCGACGAGGGACGGCGCGCCGGCGAGCAGGCCGGTGTACTTGGGCTCCACCACCGAGTCGGGCCTGAAGGTGAGGGCGATGGCGGCCCCCGTGCCGGCGATCGCGACGGTGATGCCCAGCAGGCCCGCGAGGGCCGGTCCCGGCCTGCGGAAGACGATCAGGGACGTCACCAGGGCGCCCACCAGGCCGCTGAGCGCGGCGCGCAGGACCAGCGTCCTGACTCCGGCGCCCAGTTCCTCCTCCAGGAGCGCGGGGAGGCGGTCGGCGGAGAAGCGCGGGTCGTCCAGGAATCCGCGGGCCCGCTCGGGGTTGATGTTCTCCAGGGTCACCCGGAGGCCGACGGGGGCGTCGTGGGTGTCGAACAGAAGTGTGCCGAAGGGGTGTGCGTCGACGACGGTCTCCCCGGTCCACGAGGGTTCCGCCGACATGCCGAGCTCCACCGGGCCGACGTTGGCCCGTACGGCACCGCCCAGCATGACGCCGAGCCACGCACCGGCCAGGGCGACGGCGGCGACGGCCACGCCGCGGGCGATTCGCCCGGTAACGAGACCGGTGACGAAACGGCGGGCTCCCTGGGTCCAATCAGCGAATTTCATGCGCCTCCACCTCTACCCGGGATCACGGGGCAGAATGACGGGTGTGATCGAGATCTCGCGGGAGAAGTTTGAGGAGCTAGTGGCCGAAGCCCTGGACACCATTCCCCCCGAGCTGACGAAAGTCATGGACAACGTGGTGCTCGTCGTCGTGGACGACCCCCCTGAACCGAATCTTCTGGGCCTCTACACGGGTATTCCGCTCACCGAGCGGGGCGACTGGTACGCAGGAGTGTTACCCGACCGGATCGAGATCTACCGCAACCCGATCTGCTCGATCTGCGAGACCGAGGACCAGGTCATCGAAGAGGTTCAGATAACCGTCGTTCATGAGATCGCCCACCATTTCGGCATCGACGATGACCGGTTGCACGAGCTGGGCTGGTAAGTAGCCCGCACTGCACGTCAAAGGCCTTCTTTCCGGAATGTCGCGGCTTATCATCACAGTTTGCATGCGCTTAATCGCTTTCGGTTGCGCAGCGGCTCCGTAACAGGCACCGTAGGTTACACAGTGAACACCCACAGTCAGTGTGCCTGCGAGCTCAGCGGAGTCCTATGGCGGCGACAAAGTCCGGCCGACTACCCGGGCGGCACCGCCGTCCGGCGGAACGCCAAGCGACCTACGGCGAGGTCATCGCCATCAGGGAGTTCCGTGCGCTCTGGCTGGGCCAAGGGCTTTCCCTCCTCGGTGACCAGCTCTCACGGGTGGCACTGTCCATTCTCGTCTTCGAACGGACGGACTCACCCCTCGCGACGGCCTCGGTCTACGCCCTGACCTACCTGCCGCCGATCATCGGCGGGCCGCTTCTCGCGGGACTCGCCGACCGCTACGCCCGCCGGGGCATCATGATCACCTGCGACCTGCTCCGGGCCCTCCTCGTCGCGCTCATGGCGGTGCCCGGCGTCTCGTTCGCCACGCTCTGCGTGCTGGTCTTCTGCGTGGTGCTGCTCAGCGCGCCGTTCTCCGCGGCGCGGGCGGCTCTGCTGCCCGAGCTGCTCAAGGGCGATCGCTACGTGGCGGGCTCGGCCCTGCAGAACATGACCAACCAGGGCGCGCAGATGCTCGGCTTCGCCGTCGGCGGCTTCCTGATCATGGGAATGGGTCCGTACCGCGCGCTGGCGCTGGACGCGTCGACCTTCCTCGCCTCCGCGCTCATCATCGTCTCCGGGGTACGGCGGCGTCCCGCGCCTCTCCCCGCCGACGAGAACCGGCCCTCGATGTGGACGATGACCCGCGCCGGCGCCAGGCTGGTCTTCGGCGACCCCCGGCTGCGTACGCTGGTGCTCTTCGCCTGGCTCTGTGGCTTCTACGTGCTGCCCGAGGGGATCGCCGCCCCGTACGCCGCGGAGCTGACCGGAAATCCCCAGCAGCTCTCGCTGGTCACCGGTCTGCTGATGGGCGCCATGCCCACCGGCACCGTCGTCGGCGCGTTCCTTTTCAGCCGCTACGTCAGCCCATCGAACCGGTTGCGATCGATGGGCCGGATGGCGATGCTCACCTGCGCGCCGCTGATCCTGTGCGCCGCGCAGCCACCGCTTCCTGTGGTGCTGCTGTTGTGGTTCGTCTCGGGCCTGGGTGGGGCCTACCAGCTCGCGGCCAACGCCGCGTTCGTGCAGTGTGTCCCCTCCGAGCGGCGGGGACAGGCCTTCGGTCTCGTCCAGTCCGGCTTGCTCGCCTCCCAGGGCGTCGGCATCCTGATCGGCGGAGCCGCCGCCGACCACCTCGGCCCCGAGCTGGTGGTCGCACTGGCCGGCGCGGCCGGGCTCGCCGTGGCGGCCGCGCTGGCCGTGTTCTGGAGAGGTTCCCGTAAGGAGATCATCGAGAGGGTTCGCGCGGAGGCGACCTCCTGACTCACACCTGGGGACGGGTGTCGTCCTGCCGCGGCTCCGTGCCGTACGGGGCCTGAGTGGGCGTGCCGTACGGGGCCTGGGGGGCGGCAGGCGGGAAGGGGGCCTGGTGGGTGGGGTACTCCGAACCCGGCTGGTGCGGCGCGCGGTGCTGGTTGGTGGCCTTGGCCCAGCCCTGCTCGGCCTTGGTCTTGGCGTCCACCCAGATCGGGTTGTCCTTGTTCTTCTCGACCATGTCCTGCAGGAGCGACCTGTCCTTCCTCTCGTCGGGCAGGAGCACCCAGCCGATCGCGTAGACCGCGATACCGAGGCCACCGAAGAAGGTGGCGATCGCGAGGGCCGCGCGGATGATGTTGGGGTCCACTCCGATGTAGCGCCCGAGACCGGAGGCCACACCCGCGATGATGCGCCCGTCCTTGGTCCTCTGAAGCTTCTTGACGCCGGTGAAGTCGTTTTCGTTCATATCCACAGACTGCCCGAGAGTGAGCTTTCCTCACATCGGGATTCCCCCTGGCACGACCCTGACTCCCACCCCTTCCTAGGCCGGTCACGACCCTGACCTCCGTCCCACCGGCACCGGTAATACCCTGACAGGGCCGAAGAGAGAGGGAAATCCCATGGACGATCTCCTGCGCATCGACGACGCGCTCACAGAGGAGCAGCGCCTCATCCGCGACACCGTACGAGAGTTCGTCGCGGACCGGATCCTCCCCCACGTCGGCGACTGGTTCGAGGAAGCCGTCTTCCCCGCCCGCGAGCTCGCCCCGGCCCTCGGCTCGCTCGGCGTGCTGGGCATGCACCTGGAGGGGTACGGCTGCGCGGGCCTCGACGCCGTCTCGTACGGCGTGGCCTGTCGTGAGCTGGAGGCGGGAGACTCCGGGCTGCGGTCGTTCGTGTCCGTGCAGGGCTCGCTCGCGATGTTCCCGATCTGGAAGTACGGCTCCGACGAGCAGAAGGACGAGTGGCTGCCCCGGATGGCCGCGGGCGAGGCGATCGGCTGCTTCGGCCTGACCGAGCCCGACCAGGGCTCCGACCCCGCCGGCATGCGCACCCACGCCAAGCAGGACCCCTCGGGCGACTGGATACTCAACGGCTCCAAGATGTGGATCACCAACGGCTCCGTCGCCGACATCGCCGTGGTCTGGGCGCGGACCGAGGACGGCGTCCGCGGTTTCGTGGTGCCCACGGACACCCCGGGGTTCAGCGCCCCGGAGATCCACAGGAAGATGTCCCTGCGGGCCTCGGTGACCTCCTCGCTCTACTTCGACGACGTACGCCTGCCCGCCTCCGCCGTACTGCCCGGGGTGCGCGGTCTGAAGGGCCCGCTGTCATGCCTGTCCGAGGCCCGTTTCGGCATCGTGTGGGGCGTGGTGGGCGCCGCCCGCGCCTGCCTGGAGTCGGCCGTCGACTACTCCACCTCCCGCGTCCAGTTCGGCAGGCCCATCGGCGGTTTCCAGCTGACCCAGGAGAAACTCGCCTGGATGTACGTCGGCGTGGGGCAGTCGCAGCTCACCGCCCTCCACCTGGGCCGCCTCAAGGACGAGGGCACCCTCACCCCGCACCAGGTCAGCTTCGGCAAGCTCGCCAACGTCCGCGCCGCCCTGGACATCGCCCGCCAGGCGCGCTCCATCCTGGGCGGCAACGGCATCACACTGGAGTATCCGGTGATCCGGCACATGAACAACCTGGAGAGCGTGCTGACGTACGAGGGCACCCAGGAGATTCACACCCTCGTGCTCGGCGAGGCCCTGACCGGCATCCCCGCCTACCGCTGACCATCTCCGGGATCATCGGTTTCCCTGATCCGCCGACGGCGGGGAGACCCCTTCGGGGACTCATTTTTCCGGACTCACCTTCCGCGCTCTCGACGGCTTTCCGGGCTCACCGGCGACGCGGAGGCCGCTGGGGAAGCCCGGAGGGCCGCCACTCGGGGGCCTGGGCCGCCCTGCTGAGCTCCTCCTCCCAGGAGACGCCCGTACGCAGGTAGTGACGGAGCAGTTCGGCCCCGGCGCGGGCATCGGCCAGCGCGGCGTGGGCCCCGAGCAGCGGGATTCCGGCGCGCTCGCAGCACGCGGCGAGCGTCCACCTGCCCTCGGGGATGAAGGCGGGCGCCAGCCGCTGCGTACACAGGGTCTCGGTCACCCACTCACTGCCGGGAAGGCTCCGCAGGAAGCGCAGGTCGAAGGAGGCGTTGTGCGCCACCAGGACCCGGCCGGCGATCCGCCGCCAGATCTCGTCCAGCAACTCCTCGATCACCGGCGCGCCCTGGACCATCGCGTTGGTGATGCCGTGGACGTGGACGGCCCCGGTGCCGCGCCGGGGATCGACGAGCGAGTGCCACTCGTCGACGATCTCGCCCCGGGTGTCCAGCGAGACGAGCGCGATCTCGCAGATCCGGTCCCCCCTCGACGGCGAGAAACCGGTGGTCTCGACATCGACCACGACATACCCTGGGCGCGTGGAGACCTGGGAGGCGAAGGCGGGCTCAAGCCCCGAGCTCGTCATGCCTGCCACTCTAGGAGCCGATCCCGCCCCCCACCGGGTGTTCCGCAAACCGATGACCATGAATAGGCCTGGCGACGGACGTCAGTGGACACTATCCTCGGTACGCTGTCACCTGCGGGGCGTTAGCTCAATGGTTAGAGCTGCGGACTTTTAATCCGTAGGTTCTGGGTTCGAGTCCCAGGCGCCCTACCACTCGCGAGCAGGAACGTAGGCTCTGACCTGGGCCTACGTCCCTAGCGATCTTTCTCCGCCCATGCAGCCGGATGCAGTCGAATGCAGCCGTCTGCCAGGAGTCCCGGAATATACGCGGAATGGGACCGCCACTGTTTCCCCAGGTCAGCCCGAGAGTCACGGAAGCTCGCGGAACGATTCCGAGACCATGGGAGCCGACATGACGAAGGACCCCGAGGGCTACCCGGAGTCCTTCGTGTCCTGCTGTTGAGAATGTCACGTCGTGAGCACTTCCAAGATCCGCTTGTTGGCCGCCTCGTGCTGGCCGTCGATGCACTTGGCGTAGACCTTGAGCAGCACATCCACGCCATGCCCCGCCCGCTCCGCCACCTCCGGCGCGTGGACCCCCGCGTTCAGCCAGAGCGAGACCGCCGCGTGCCGCAGGTCGTACGGTCTGCGTGCGAGCGGTGAGGCGACCTGGTCAGGCGTGAAGGCGTACGACCGGGCCTGCTTCCAGACCATCGAGACCGTGGAGCCGGGGAAGCTCTGGCCGGTACGGGTCCGAAACAGCCGGCCATCCTCGGCGACGCCGTACCGCTCGATGTGCTCACGCAGGATGGCCACCAGTTCCGAGGGGATCGGCACTGTCCGCGTGGCTTTCTCGTCGCGGTGCTTGAGCCCGCGTTCGTCGTTGGACTCCCCCGAGTCGGTGTAACGCTTGTTGCTCTCCGGCCGCGTCTTCTCCAGAGTAAGCGTGCCCCATCCCGTCTCCGGAAGCTCACAGTTCGCCTTGCGCAGACCGGCCGCCTCAGCCGGACGAAGACCGGCGAAGTACATGCAGGCGAACATGGCCGCCATCATCTGGCCACGGGTACGGCCCGCATAGGTCACCGCGATCAACAGCTGACGAGCCTGCTCGGGATTGACCACCGACCGACGATCGATCTCGCCACCGGTTTTGACCTTGCGGAACTTGACCTTGTGGATCGGATTTGCCGAAAGCTCCCCCAGTTCCACGGCGTACTCCAGAACGTGATGGAAGACCGCCCGCTTACGCCGGTAGGTCGAGGCAGCCGCGGCCTTGCCGTCCAGGCGCAGGGAGATGACCTCCAGGGCCGTCCGCGTGTGCTTGGGCTCCTCCAACTCGCTCAAAGGCAGAGAGGCCGCCTCCAGCCATCGCACGGTCTGACGCATCTTCGGAGTGAGCACCGGGCGACGTTCCTCCGGGACGAAGGAGTACTCAAGCAGTGTCCGCCGGATGTCCTCGTCGTCCGGGCGACCGGGCAGATCGTTGACGAGAGCGGGAGTGATGTAGGCCAGGGTGTCGGTCATGCCTTCACGAGTCTTGGCCGCCGCATGAGGCCACCAGGCGTGGACGTAGGCCACAGCGAGGGAGTACCAGGTGCGTGTGTTCTTGGCCTTGATCATCGAAGGTGGAAGACCGGTGTCCAGGTCGAACGCCTCTCCGTTCTTCGCCGCCTGCCGCAGGTCCGACAGGAAACTCTCGGCCAGGCCCTTGGTCTTGAAGGTCGAGGACTTCTCCCGGTTGCCCACGGTCCAGCGAACGGTGTGCGAGACGATGCGAGGTTTCTTGCCCGCGCCCTGAGACTTGGTGTTGGTCCGGATCTCCCAGAACTTCACCTTGTACGAGGTGTTCACGCAGCCTCCCGAAGAGTCTCAAGCCACGCTTCGAACTCGCTGCGATAGAGCCGGATCTTGCCGTTGGGCAGCCGGATACCGATGGGGAATTTGCCGATCTCGCGCCAGCGGTAGAGCGTGCGCTCCGAGACGTCCCGCAGTTCGTCGAGGATCTCGGGAACGGTCATCAGCTCGTCCTTCTTCTTCATGCCGCCACCCCCAGGGCCGGAGTTGCCAAAAGGTCTGGAACAGGGATGCCGTCCGCTCTGGCCTGGAGTTCGGCCAGGCGCGCCTTGGTGCGGTGGCGGTCGGCGACGCCGCGTAGCAGTCGTTTGGCCAGTGGGGTGCGGTTGGGGTCGTGGGTGGAGACCGGCCGCCAGACGTAGCGGTGGGGGTCGGTGGGGGTGTCGTCGGGCAGGCCGAGCATGTCGAGGACCCAGGCCCGGCGGTCGGCCTTGTGCTCGCGGAGGGTCTTGTTGGACCACTTGCGCGAGACCAGGACGCGACGGCCCGCGTAGCCGAGATGTTCGGCCTTGTGTGCCTTGCCCTTGCACCGGCCCGGCAGCATGCCCGCCTTGGCTCCCTTGGGCTGCACGCCGTAGCGCAGCCAGTTCGGGCAGGTCGGCGAGCACGGTTCGTAGCGCAGCGCTTCGACCATGCGGGCAGCGTGGTCACGGCGGGCAGGGTTGTCGGTGGCGGGGTCGTCGGGATCGAGGGGATCGCCGAGGTTCTTGGTCAGGTACTTGGTGAGGTAGCCGATGCGCTTGTGCGCGTCCGGCGATCCGGCGACGAGGCCCTGAACATCGACCTGAGGACCGAAGCGGACCACGTGCAAGGGTTCGGCCTCGTCGTCCTGGTCGAGGTGGTTGAGGGCTTCGTCCCAGGTGGGCAGGAGTTCGCCGGTGGCGGGGTCGAGGTAGTCGCCTGCTTGGCCGTCCGGGTAGGTGGCGCCGTCGCCCAGCTCGGCCCGTGGCGCCCAGATGGGCAGGTGGTCACCGTCGAAGCGGACTTCATCGACCGAGGGCCACCACACCTGGTGGTAGGTCGCGGCGGCGATGGCCTTGATCTCCGCGCGGGGCAGGGTGCCGCGGATTGCCATGTGCAGGTGAGGCGCGAACCGCTTTTGGGGTTCGACGGTGGCGAAGTACTGCACGTCATAGCCCGCGACCCGGCGGAGGTTCTGCACGAAGCGGTCGACCAGCTTGGAGAAGTGCAGCGCGTCGCGAGCAGCGCGAGCGTAGTCGTAGGTGCTCGGGTCGACGGGCACGCCCAGGCCGGAGCGGATCTTGCCGTAGGAGGGCAGGGTGAGCGTGACGAACAGCGACGGCCGATACACCCTGCCATCGGCGGCGATGAAGGTCCGGCCGAGCGTGGTGTTCTCCTTGGCCCGCTTGGGCAGGTCTGGGGCATCCTGGCGACGGCGGGTAGAGCGTGAACGCTTGGGAGCCGACCGCCCACCGAGGACGTTACCGCGCATCCCTGCGGCGTTGATTTCGGCGTCGATGCCCGTGATGGCCTCGTCCCAGTCGGCGACCTCTTCGCCGTTCCTCTCGGCCTCGTCGCGTTTGGCTTGGACGTCGGCCCGGAACTCGATCAACCACCGCTGATCCTCGGTGGAGGGGTGAGGTTCGGCGATGGGTTCGGCTTCCAGGTGCCAGCCTTCCCGGCACTGTGCCCGCCGCAGCTGCTGATTGCGCTTGGCGCACGGCGGGCACTTGGCTTCCTGCGTGGTGCCGCAAGGGATGTCGAACGGTTCGCTCTGACCGGTGTGGGTGTCCAGGCGCCGCATCTCGATCGGGCGGATGCACACCCCGTTGAGCTTGGCCACCTCGATAGCCACGTCCAAGGCGACGGGCAGGGTGTCACGCACCAGGCGGGGAAGGGTGCGATCAGCGCCGTTCGGCGGGACCTCGGTCGAAGGGGTGAATGGGTGGGCGGGGGTGTCGGTCACATGGCCCCCTTGGGGTCGATGAGGTCGGCGCAGAGCCGGTAGGCGTCGTGGTAGGGGTGTTTGCGCAGCCGCGCGGAGTCGAGGTCAACGATCACCGTCACCTCCGCGAGGTCGGAGCCGTCGACGGTGCGCAGCCGCCGGAAGGGAAGGGCGTCGATCTGGGCCGGGGTGCCGTGCAGGATGATGCGCATCAGGCCGCCCCCTCCATCTCGATCGGCAGAGTGTCATTCGTGACCAGGGCTGCCATAGCGCGGATGTCGGCATCGGAGACATACGCGGCGCGGACCCGGATCGGGTCGGGTGAGGTCTCCAGCCGCACATAGGCGACGCCCGCGCCCCGCTCAGGGATCAGCGAGATGTGATCGGCCAGCGCGCCCCGGTCACGGGCACCGTCGCCGAGGACCATGTCCACCTGTTCCGACTCATCCAGCCGCAGCGCGATCTTGTCGGGGAACAGGTTGCGGATGTTCATAACCTCTTTGCGCGGGTCCTGGAGTGCCGCCATCACGCCGAACCCGACCGCCCGGCCCTGCGTGGTGAGAGTGGCCAGGGCAGCGGAGATGCGGAGCTTGAGGCCCTTGTCGGATTGGTAGGCGGTCAGGAACGCCACCTCGTCAACGACCACCAGGACGAACGGGTCATCGAGGGTGGGGGTGTGGGAGCGCTGGAGTCCGGCGTAGCGATCGGCCCGCTCCTGCATGACCTGCACAGCCGCTTCGAGGAGATCGGCGCACGCGGCCGGATCGGCGGCGTACCGCTCTCCGAAGATCTCGCGTCCGAAGGACAGTTCCATTCGCTTGGGATCCAGTGCCCACACCTGCGCGATACCGGCCCGGACCGCCGGGAGGAGACCCCGGATGGCCGACCACAGGAACGAGCCCTTACCCGCCCCCGTCGCACCCGCGATCAGCACATGCGTGCCATGCACGGCGAGCCGGTACGGGGAGCCGTCTTCACATGTGCCGATCTCGACCGGCCCCACCGAGGCAGCCACGGGGAGGGGAATCGCCGGCAACGGGACGGCCAGCGGGTCACGGCGGGGAAAGGTCAGTTGAAGACGACCGGCCCGCACCACGGCCACCCGGCAGGAGGAGGCGCCGAAGCCGTGTGCGAGGTGGTCGAGGCGATCGGCCCAGTCCTTGACCGCCTGTCCGCTGATCATCTTCACCGTGACCACGTCCGCCCACGAGGTACAGCGGACGCGGACGAGATAGGGAAGGTAGTCGCGGCCCTGGAGATGACGACCTAAGCCGGAGACGATCATCACCGGTTGCCAGTGACGCCGATAGATCCACACCAGGCGCCAGAAGGCCAGCAGTCGCCAACCGATCCACCGGTTGAACGAGGCCCGATCGAAGAACGGCCACGGCGCCAGCACCGAGAGCGGAATGGCGACAGCGACCAGGGCGACGCGCCAGCCGTACAAGGCGACGAGCACGACGGGGACGGCGAGCAGGGTCACGGCGATCGGGTGACGCCACAGGAGCCGGACCACTCCGGCCAGCAGCCGCCCCAGGAAGATGGCGATGGTGAAGATGGCCGGGGTCGTGACCACGGCCGGGCGGAAGACGACGGCGGTGTCGGGGGTGGTGGTGACGAGGGTTCGTGTCTCGTCACCGGGCAGTTTTTTGAACATTAGGCTTGAGCCCTCTCTTGATTCGCTGTCTGGGGAGACGAGGGGCCGCCGGAATGCCAGTTCCAGCGGCCCCGCTTGCGTGTCAGGCCGCGATGTCCTTACCGGCCGACGCCTTGGCCGGAGCCGCAGCCGAACGGGGAGCGCGCATCGCGGTCGCCCGCAGGGACCAGGCCAGACGACCCGTCTTCTCGGCGACGTAGGCGGTGGCAGTCATGCCGTCGAACTCCACCGGGACGAACGGCATGTTGGGCAGCGAGGGCGGGGGAACCGGCTGGACGGGGGACAGGATCTTGACCGCGACCGTCTTCTGTCCGGCCTTGAGGGTGGGGTCGGCGTCCATGACGGCGACCTGCCAGACGAGCTCTCCGGTGGTCTTGTCCTTGGCGTAGACGGTGCGTCCGCCGGTCGAGGCGGTGAAGTCCTTGACCTGCTCGACCTCGCCGACGACGTAGCAGCCGTGCGGGAAGACCTGGTCGAAGCTGACGGGGATGGGGCCTTGGATGGCCATGATGTGTTCTCCTGTTGTTCGCTTGTTCTGTTGCTAACTCGTACTGTCAAGTTGAAGCTAAACGATGAACGGACACTCGACAAGACGAGTTTCCGTTTCGATGTGTGGCCTACATCACACTACAGAGAGTAGGTGTCTTCCAGCTCGTGAAGCGTCCCCGGCAAGGCAACCTCGATGACCATGACATGACGATTCCCGGCGAAGACCCGAGCCGTCACCCCCATGACCGCCGCCGTCTTACCCAGCCCCAACAGCTTCATCTCATCAGCCGTGGGGTGACGAGCCGCCAGCCGTTCGATGACGTGATCCAGCCGAAGCCCCTTGACCGCCTGCACGTGCTGACGAATGCCCGCCGTCAACGGCAGCGCCTTGCCCAGATCGGTCCCCTCGGCCAGCTCGATCGGACACCAGAAGGTGACCAGCTCACACGGATCATCACCGTCGCTCAGCAGGATTCGACGCATCATGACCGGCGCCCCGGTAGGCAGAGCCAACGTCGCGGCGATGTTCGCCGGAGCCGGACGAGGCCCCGCCTCCAGCACCGCAGCCCCCTGGCCGGCTTCCGCACGATCGAGGACGGCACGGCCAGGCCGGGAGAAGTCCTCCTCAGCCAGCGGAGGCGCCATCTTCACATACGACCCCTTGCCATGCTCCCGGTCGATGAAGCCCCGCAGCTGCAACACCTGCAGCGCCCGCACCACGGTGGGACGGCTGACCGCGAACTCCCGGACCAGTTGCGACTCTGACGGCAGCATGGAGCCCGGCGGATACGTGCCGTCCGCGATCTTGTGCCGGATCGCCGCAACGATCTGGGCATACTTCGGAGGCGCGTACTCATCACCGGAAACGGACATGTTAATAACCCAACTACTCGACTTGTCGTCAGCATAGATGCGAACTCTTCGCTTGAAAAGCGAACGCTCTCTCGCAGGTCAGGAGTGTGGCGGTGCGAGACCTCCGGCGCCCTCCGCAGCCAGTCACCGCACCACCACACTCGTCTACCGAGCCCGCCCAGCCAGCAGCGCCGACCAGACGGCCCGAGCTTCGGTGACCCCCCACACTCGACTGTCATGGACTTGATGATTACCGTCGCGCCGGACGGTCCGCCGGATGAATCCTTGCCCGGCACCAACGTGAAGTTCGTAGATCGTGGCCCGGCACACGCACGTCCACGCCTCCGGGTGCGCCCGCCCCAGAGCCCCGTTCGGCTTCCGCCACTCCAAACGATCATGATCACGCTGGGCCATGACCACGTGCGGACTGATGCCGACGCACTCATCAGACAGGATCGGCACGATGAGCCCCCGCCATCACATCGGGCAGGGGATGAGCCCTCCGAAGGTCGGTGTAGCGGAACGCCACCCGCCGCGCGGCCCGGTCAGGCTCCGCCGCAGCGTGCCAGGCATACAGCACCCGGCCGTGCCTGGCATCCAAGCGCCCCGTACTCCACCAGAAGACCAAGCCGTCCGACCAGACGGTCAATCCCGTCCAGACCGACACCACGGCCAGCCCGTAACCGCCGTTGACGTCGGCATCGATCCCGCACCGCTCCAGCTCCACCTTCAAGGACTCCGCCGCGCCCACCGGAGAACAGACGTCGCCGAGGACGAGGCGTCCCGCAGGTGGTAGGGCGTTCATGCGCGGGAGTTCGTGATCGGAGCGGGGGCGACTGCCTGCCCCTGGCACAGGGAGCAGTCGTCTCGGACACGGATGAAGGACAGGGCCGATCCGCGCGGACCGCCGATCAGGGCACGCCGCTGGCTTACGTACTTCCACCCTTTGCCGTCGCATGAAATGCATGCCTGCCCGGTCATGACGTGTGCCCCTCAAGTCGATGCTTCGCGCTCAGTGGACCCGCCTCCAGTAGACGTCTGCTCGACTAGAGGAGTAAGCGCGTAAGACAGTTATGACTCCTCTAGAGGAGTTCGTCAAGCGTTATCGCGCAGGCAGCTCATACGAGAGCACATAGGCATCACTCGACATCACCGTGTCGCACACCTCCACCGCACGACCATCAGCGGCATAAGCCGTACGCACCAGGTGAAACACCGGAACACCCGGCGCCAGCTTCAACGCCCGCACCTCATCCCGCAACGGCATCCGAGACCGAATCTCCTCCACGAAACGATCCAGCCGAAACCCCAACTCCTCCAGCCGCGCGTAGATCCCACCCGGACCACTGTCCGGCTGCGCGATCCGCGTATCCCGCGCGATCTCCGCCGGAATGTACGACACAGCCGTCTCCACCGGCTGACCGTTGATCAGATACCGGCGCGACCGGACGATCACCTGATCTTCCGAGCCGATCCCGAGCAGTCCGGCGACCTCCGCAGAAGGCCGCCCCTCGGTGATCTCGATGGAATCGACGGTCGGCCTCCCACCCGCACCCTCGGTCTCCACGATGAACGCGGCCTTGCCCTGCTCACGATGACGACGCGCGAACCGGTCAGAAGCCAGCCGCCGCACCGGAGGATGAGAGCGGACGAAGACCCCGCGCCCATGCTCGGCCACTGTCAGCCCTTCGCCCTGGAGGACCTGGAGCGCGTTGCGAATGGTCATCCGCGCGACGCCGTAGTGTTGCATGAGCCGAGCTTCCGAGGGCACCTTGTCACCTTCGGCCAGAGTGCCTTGCTCGATCGCCTGCCTGATGTGATCGGCGATCTGCCGGAAGACGGCCCGATCGCTGGTCGGGTCCAGATCCGGAAACGGCAGCTCGGCCACGACCAACAACTCCTCAACTCGTACATACGTGTACCGCAGTCCGAGAATAGCGATCAGCAGCCCCGGAGGACATCCGATGGATCACCACCACCCGCAGCACTCCGTCAGCGTGGCAGGCGTGATCATCGACGACCAGGGCCGCGCCCTCCTCACCCAACGCCGAGACAACGACCACTGGGAAGCACCCGGCGGAGTCCTGGAGCGCGACGAGGACATCACCACCGGCCTACTCCGAGAGATCCACGAAGAGACCGGCCTGCACGTCGAGCCCGTCACCCTCACCGGCGTCTACAAGAACATGACACGCGGCATCATCGCCCTCGTCTTCCGCTGCAAAGTCATCGGCGGCCACCTCACCGAAACCGACGAAACCCGCGCGTTCCGCTGGGTTACCGCGGACGAGGTCCAAGAACTCGCCTCCGAGGCATTCGCCATCCGCGTCCTCGACGCCATGCACCACGACCACCCGCCAGCCGTACGCCAGCACGATGGGGTCCACCTGCTTGAGCCCCTCTAATCTGCGGGTATCCCCACGAGGCACCAAAACCGTGGCCCTGGCGCTCTACACCCGGGAGCGATCCAAAACACCTTCCGCACCGATAAGATCTCTTTGTGAGCAAGCCAATACACTACGGCCTGAGCCAGACTGACGGCGGGGTTGCCGAGCACCTCGTCCTGGACTTGCTTTTCGAGTACGACTCGAAGCACCGCGGCCGCCCAATCCGGCTTCGAGAGCTGGCGGAGGCGACGAACCGCACCGGAGATATTCCACTGTTCGAAGAGAACGCAAGGCTCATCATCGAGGGCCTGCACAGTCGGCACACCATCGTGGTAGAGCCCACGACCACCACCATCCAGGACTGTCGCCTGAGCCTGACCCACAACGGCAGACGAGAAGCGGAACGCGCCCGTACTCAGCGCGAAACCCGTGATGCGAACCGCGACGCCTGCCGTCATGCTCTCCTCCACTGGCTGGACCAGGAGGAATACGACGACTCATATATCAACCTGGCTAGATTCTTCACGCACCCGTTGTCTCATTTCTGGGGTTACCCCTTCGAAATCAAGCACTTCGACCATGCGTTGAGCTGGCTAAGCGACAAGGGGCTGGTCGTGCCCTATGCCGCGCTTGGCCCGAACTCAACGGCGCGGATCACTATTGAAGGCGCCGACTGTGTCCAGCAGCACCCATGGAACATCTACGCATACCTGAAGGGGAAGACCGTGAGCGGTAACCAGAACATCCACGTCGGCGGGGACTTCACTGGCCAACTCGGCGTGACCGGGCACGGAAACGTCACGCAGACGCAGGACCAGAAGGTCGATATAAAAAAGATCATGGAAGTGCTTGAAGGGGTTCGATCCCAGATCCCATCGCTGGGTCTAGAAGAGCAGGACGCCAAGGGGCTACACGAGACCATCGATGAGATCGAGGAGAAGGGGAATAACGGCACCTTGGATCAAGAGGAAAAAGGATCTCTCCTGAAGCGCATCACAGGCTATCTCAGCAACGCGTCGGCGGTGCTCGGGCCGATTTTCTTGGCAGGCGTCCAGAACCTGCTCGATTCCGGAGCGTAGCCGCTGATACGTGTCGTACCGCGATCACTGCCGAATTGTTCTTAGTAGGTATCAAGCGGCGGCGCACCGCGCCGCCGTACGCCCCGCGCCGGCGCTCCCGCGCCGCGCATGCGGCCTGGGGGCCGGTCA
The DNA here is from genome assembly GCF_040648855.1 of Streptosporangium sp. NPDC049078. Taxonomy (NCBI): domain Bacteria; kingdom Bacillati; phylum Actinomycetota; class Actinomycetes; order Streptosporangiales; family Streptosporangiaceae; genus Streptosporangium; species Streptosporangium sp. NPDC049078. Next base: position 323,496 of record NZ_JBEZEL010000009.1, on the reverse strand, counting down.
CGGCGCGGGCGCCGCGCGGGGCATCGCCATGGGCACACCCCGCCGTACGTCAGTGCCTCGCCAACCACCGGCCCGCCGCCGCCCAAGCACTACGAGCAGGTTCCCCCTCATGCTGCTCGCGCCGGTTGCGTTCCGCATTCGCATGGTGCACCCCCCAGACTCCGAAGCCAAGTGCTATGAGCATGGCCAGTATCAGCAGAGCGAACCCGAGCGTGAGTGACGAACTCATGAATACCGCTGCCCCCATAGATAGGGCTGCCGGAATGAAGAGGAGGAACTTCCGCTCACGCATGAGGTAATTGTGCACCTTGGTCGCTTTCGTCGGACAAGCTTCTTCGCTTTCGGCGGGGTTTCAGCTCCAGGATGATTGGGGCTCATGGGGAGAGGGTCTGAGTGTGGTTGAGGTAAGGATGGGCCATCACACCACTACAGGTTCCGATCGCGCTGTGGTTGATCACCACACGGGGTTGAGGGCGATCGACGGGCCGGGACTTCGTTCCTCAGCCCCGGCCCACCGAGCACCGCGCAGAAGATCGGCGGCCGTGCCCGTTGCGTGCCCGTCAGGAGGGTCACCAAGGGGGAATCACGGGGACTCGCGGGCAAGACGAAACCGCCCCTGACCTGGAACGCGGCAGGTCAGAGGGTCGCGTACCGAGATCTTGTAAACTGTTGTACAGCGTTGAAGCTGGTACCGCCCTTGAACGATCCGGTGCTTGGTTCCTCAATACCGGCTCGCCGGATCGGCAAGAATTCTTCTTTGATTATCCTCACGGGTCGTCACAAGGAGCGCCACCGGTCGGCGCTGAGCCGATAGAGCACCGCATGGCGGACCGGACTCTCCGCCGGAACGAGCGGGTAATCGAAGTCATCCGCCGGATCTCGGGTCATTCCCAGCCGCTCCATCACCGCACGGGAACGGATATTGGACACGGTGGTCATGGACACGATCTCCGTCAGTTCCGCCACCTCGAAACCGTGGGCCAGTGCCGCGCGGGCCGCTTCCGTGGCGTAACCATGGCCCCACGCGGAACGGGCCAGCCGCCAGCCAATCTCGACCGCCGGCGTGAAGTGCGCCTCGAAGGTCTGCACCGCCAAACCGGTCCAGCCGATGAACTGTCGCGTCTCGCGGACTTCGAGCGCCCACAACCCATAGCCGTACCTATCGAATCCCGCCTCGATGCGATCGACCATTCGATCGCTCTGCTCCGGGGTGAGAGCCGAGGAGAGAAACTCCGTGACCTCAGGGTCGGCGTTCAACGCCGCGTAAGGCTCCCGGTCGGTCTCCTGCCACCGACGCATGACCAAGCGTTGGGTCTCCAGCATGAAACTCTCCATCGACGTGATCGGATCCAGCATGAGTCGCACATCCTAGGAGGCAACGGAAGGTTTCAAGATCCGGACTATGTGCGGATTGCCCGCGCTGGACCCGACGAGGCATCGCTCGAAGGCGCCAGGTCAGAGCACTGAGAAAGCCAATAAGCGCCCTCCACTTTTAATCCGTAGGTTCTGGGTTCGAGTCCCAGGCGCCCTACCCCAATGAACTGGGCAGACTTCCCATTTTCCATGATCGGGAAGCCTGCCCAGTTGCATTTCCAGTTGCAGTTACGACCAGTTCGTTGCCGTCAGCCGTCCCACAGTGCCCGCCGCCTCGATCGCCAGTGCCTCCGTGATGTGGGTATACCGCTTGGTCGTGGTCAGCTGGGAATGGCCGAGGACCGCCTGAATCACTCGGATGTCCACCCCTTGTTCAAGCAGGAGTGTCGCGGCCGTATGACGCGCGTCGCGAACGCGGGCGTCCTTGTCGATCTCGGCGAGTCGCAGGACTTCCTGCCAGCCGTCCCAGTCGTCCCCGGCATCGATCGGGCTTCCGTCCGGCGTGCACCACACGAGATCCCAGTCTTTCCAGCTTCCCCGCCGCTTCCCGTTCGAGCCTCTGAGACTCCTTGTGGCGCTTGAGAAGGATGATCAGGGTAGGAGGTAAGGCGATGGACCGTTTGCCCTTGCCCTTCGGCTTGGTGAACGTCCGCCCCCGGCACGGTTCGGGCAGGCAAGAGTGGGGTGCCCCGATCTTCCCGGACACGGACCCAAGTAGGGGGCGCTCGATGAAAAACAGAACGTAGAGCCTCTTGAGGAAGACCGTGTCGACGTGGAACAGATCGCATGCCCAGATGCCCTTGGCCCGCGCCTTCACGGTGCCGGCGCAGCAACGTCACATTCCGGCTCGTGATCGGCCCATCGGAGAACAGCCGGGCCGCCGCCGAAATCGAACGCTCGGCCCCCAATCTGGCCCATGCGCCGTTGCTCCGGCGGGCACTCACCCGGCCTGGCGGCCGCTCCTATCATGGAAACGAGGAGGCGAAAGACGTCGCGGCCCTTGTCGTACCCCCGCGTAGGGACCGTCTGGGAAGGAGATCGACATGTCAGTGCGGTTGAACCACACTATCGTGGCAGCCCGTGACCGCGAGGAGACCGCCGCGTTTCTGGTGGAGATTCTCGGTCTGCCGCCCGCGACGGCCTTCGGGCCGTTCCTCGTCGTCGATCTCGGCAACGAAGTGTCTCTCGACGTCGCCGGAGCCGATGGTCCCGTGCATCCCCAGCACTATGCCTTCCTGGTCACTGAGGAGGAGTTCGACCAGATCTGGGGCCGGATCAAGGACCGCGGACTCACCTTCTGGGCCGACCCGTTCCACCAGCGGCCGGGTCAGATCAACACCAACGACGGCGGTCGCGGCCTGTACTGGTCCGACCCCAACGGCCACAACCTGGAGATCATCACTCGCCCGTATGGAGGGTGAGCGGAATCTGAGAGATTGGGTCCGACATAGATCCTCACGACTTTTAATCCGTGGGTTCAGGGTTCGAATCCCTGGCGCCCCACCACTTATGACCTAATTTGACCGGTGGTTTTGGGCCGGTTTGGGGCCTCGGCGGCGAGGCGAGATCGGCCGTGGTTGCTCGCCGGTTACTCATTGGTACGTCCCCGCGCAGCGGGAACATCGCCGCGGGCCCTCACACGAAGCCGGACGCGCATGACGGCCACAGAACAACCCTCGAGAGCGACCCGGCGGGGCTCTCTCCTCTCTGAACAGCCCGGCTAAGGGTCAATCCCTGGCCAAAGACGGTCGGCAGAGGCGATCTCAGCGGTACGGAACTGCACCGGCGCGGAACGCGATGATGACCGCATGCACCCGGTCGCGAGCTCCGATCTTCGCGAACACCCGCCCTACGTAGTCCTTCACAGTCGACTCCGCGAGATGCAGGCGCGTGGCGATCTCCGCGTTCGTGGCGCCCTCGCCGATTGCCACGAGGATCTCGCGTTCCCGGTCCGTCAAGGCCGTGACCGCGGCGAGCGCCAATGACCGATCCTCGTTGTCGCGCCACGACAGGGGTGTCGCGGCGAGCCGGTCGAGCAGACGCCGAGTGGCGCTCGGCGCTATCACCGCATCTCCAGCGGCGATGGCCCGGATCGCAGAAAGGATCTCCGTCGGCTCCGCGTCCTTGGTCAGGAACCCGCTCGCGCCCGCCTCCAGCCCCGCGATCACGTACTCGTCGACGTCGAACGTCGTGAGGAGAAGGACTCTGGTCTCGCGTAGGCCGGCAATGATCTGCCGGGTGGCCTCGATGCCGTCTGTCCCGGGCATCCGCACGTCCATGATGACCAGGTCCGGGCGCAGCCGCTCCGCCTGACGGATCGCATCGTCGTCGATTTCCCCGCGCCGTTCGGCCCGAGGAATCCGGTCACCACCCCGGGACGGACGGTGAACGACAGGTCGTCGACGACGGTCTTCTCGCCGTAGCGTTTGGTCAGATCCTGAGAAACGATCACCCCCCACGCCAGGAATCCGTCGACGGTGTGACATCTGCCCTCAGTACCAACATGGGTGTGTCCGTGGTACCGACCTCCGATGACCGCAGTACCGGTGATGACGCTCGGCGCGTTCCCGACTCACGTCCCGGTGGGCTCGAGACCCGCGCGCAACGCCTCATGTGAGAGTTGACCGAGGTGAGGTCCCGTGACGACGTCGACGACGGTGAGAGCCATCGCCAGGGCGCCGTCGATGGCGGCGCGTTCCGCGGCCGGGCCTGTCGCGTCCGCGGTGAACTCGGGGGTGTGCGGCCAGGACGTACTCCCGAGGACCGCGATAAGAGGGTGAATCGATGGCACCGCGTGCGACACGTTTCCCATGTCGGTGGACCCGGCCGCGGGGCGCGGCCGTTCGCGTATTTCGCGGCCGAGCGATGCAAGGCTGCGGTCCCATGCGGCTGCCAGGATCGGATCCTGCCGCATGTCGGCGTATGTCGGCTCCGCTTCATCCCAGCTCCATGTGCATCCCGCCGCCGTCGCTCCTCCCTCGAAGCAGGTGAGAATTCGTCGTCGTGTCTCCTGCAGGTCCTCAAGGGTGTCGGCCCGAACCTCGACACGCACGGCGGCCGCGGCGGGGACGACATTGGTCGTCTGCCCGCCCTCGGAAACGAACGCATTGGCGCGAACGCCGTCGGGGAGATGCTGGCGGAGCAGACCGAGGGCGACGAGTCCGATTGTCGCCGCGTTTGAGGCGTTGTCGCTGCTCGGAGTAGGCCCGCCCGTATGCCCCGGCCGGCCTTGGAACATGATGTGCAATCGGCACACGGCCTGCGTGCGGACATCGAGGCAGCGGACGTCCTCGCCGGGAGCACCGTGCACCATGAGGGAGAACGTGACGTCGTCCCACGCGCCCGCATCCAGCATGATCACCTTTCCGCCGCCGTGCTCCTCCGCGGGGGTGCCGAGCAGCTTGATACGGAGGCCGATTCGATCGGCGACAGCCGTCAGTGCGATGGCCGCGCCGACGGCTGCCGCGCCGATGATGTTGTGACCGCACGCGTGACCGATGCCGGGGAGCGCGTCGTACTCGGCGCAGATCGCCACGGTCACGTCGCCGCTCCCATAGGTCGCCTCGACCGCGGTGTCGAGTCCATACGCGCCGATCGCGACGTCGAAGCCCGCGGCCTCGAGCTCTCGCGCGACGAGGGTCGACGCGTGGCGCTCCTGGAAGGCGATCTCGGGAACTCGGTGTATCTCTCGGCTGAGTGCGATCGCGGACTCCTCCCATTCCGTCCGGGAGGCGAGGATCGCCTCCCGGACAGAGTTGGACGATTCCGGATGGGAAGGGCGTTTTGCGATGGTCATCTTTCCTCGATCGGCTCGGCGGTGGGGGATTCGACGGTGGATGTCTCGTCGGTGTCAGGTTCTCTCGCCACGCGCATCCGCAGGGCGAGGGCGGAGAGCGCCAGGGAGATCACCAGGCAGATCCCCCAGACGGCGAAGAACGACAGGGGCGTCGAACTCACCGCGGTCGATCCTTCGACGCTCCGCGTGGTGACGAAGAGGGACATCACCAGCGCGAAGACGGCGCCCGCGACCGCGCCCGCCGCAGTGCGCGCGGTGTTGAACAACGCCGAGGCGATGCCCACGGAATCGGCGGGTGCGTTGCGCACCACGATCGAGGGGAGGACGGCGAGGAGGACACCGGCGGAAAGACCGCCCAAGGCCATCCAACCGATGAACATCGCCGTCGATCCGGAGAAGATGATCATGAGGGCGAAGCTCGCCCCCGCGACGACGCCGGCCAGCGCGACGGCTCTCGGCGGGGTGACCCACCGCGCAAGGCGTTCGCCGAGCAGCGTCCCGGCGAACGCGGCGATCGCGTAGAGCACGATGATGGCGCCGGCACCGGCCGGGGGCAGACCGAGTCCGTACCCCTCCCGGGCCGGATCGCTGAGAAGCCAGAGGAAGCTCGCGGTCTGCCCGCCGTAGGTCTGCGCCCCGAAGAGGGCGGATACGACGATCGGCAGGCCGATGCCGCTCTTCGCCAGCATCGACAGATCGACCAGGGGGTTCTCCACCCGGCGCTCCACGAACACCCAGAGCGTGAGCACGACGACGCCGCCGAGCACCAGAGAGAGGGTCCTCGCCTCGAGCCAGCCCCAGGCGCCGCCGTTCGAAATTCCCGTGAGGGTGGCGAGGAGACCGGCCGTGAGCAGGATCGCGCCCGCCCAGTCGATACGGCCTTTCTTGCGCACGGTCGTCTCGGGCACGAGAAAGATCACCACCGGAACGCACAGGGCGATGAAGATCGCGGGGAACAGCAGGACCACGTTCAGGTTCTGCGTCGAGGCGTACAGCAGGCCAGAGGCGAGTGAGCCGACAGCCGCGCCGAGAGTGAGGGCACCGACCAGGACGCCGATGTTCCTGCTTGCCGACTTCACGTCGCGGGAGCGGACGATCGCGAACTCAAGCGGCAGGAAAGCCGCCAGCGGCGCCTGAAGCGCGCGACCGAGAAGGAACAGCTCGAAGGTCGGCGCGAAGGCGACGACCAGCGAGCCGACGGCAACGAGTGCCGCCGCGACGACGAGGAGCCGCTTGTGGCCGAACATGTCCCCGAGCTTCGCCAGGATCGGGACACACGCGACCGTGACCAGCATGTACATCGCGTTGACCCAGTTGAGGGAGCCCGCGCTGACGGAGAACTGCTGCCCGATCGCCGCGAGCAGAGGCGAGAACCACCCCTGCAGCATGCCGCTCCCCAGCTCCATGACGACCAGAAAGCCCACGACACCGAACGGCGATCGGGAGCGGAAGGCGAATCGCATCATCAATGACTCCAGTGTCAGCGCGGACATAGACGCTTCGTCTCACGCAGGCGCTCGCGCACGCCGTCGCGCAGGTTCACGGGGCGGTGCCGCGTGTCACGGTGACGGTGGAGCCGATGCCGCCACCGGCCGCGGTGATCGCGCTCGGCGTCGCGGTTGCCCGGGTAGACGAGGTGGGTGCGGGCGTCGATCAGGCCCGGCGTAACAAGCGTGCCGCCGAGGTTCTCCACGTCCTCGCGGTGACCGTATCGCCGAGATCATGATCAAACTATTTCAGTCCGGTTATGTGCTGATAGTCGTGCACCAACGACACTAAAGTGACAGTTTATGGACAAAAAAGACATTAATCCGCAGATTCGCGGCCTGGATGAGATCGACAGGCGACTGATCCACGCGCTTCAGATCCATCCTCGGGCGCGATGGGCGGCGATCGCACCAATCGTGGGGGTGGATTCGGTGACGCTTTCCCGCCGCTGGGAACGCTTGTCCGGCGACGGTCTTGCCTGGGTCGCCGGGCATCCGGGGGCTGACGCTCGCGGACCCTCCGCGATCCTCGAAGTGGAATCCCACCCTGGTTCGACCCTTGAGATCGCTCGGGCATTGGCGGCCGACCGGGAGGCGTTCACCGTCGACCTCACAGCAGGCGGCCGCGACATGCTGGTCATCGCGGGCGCCGAGAGCCTGGACGCCCTCGGCGAATACGTCATGACCCGGATGCGTCGGCTTGAGGGCGTCCGCGCGACGCGGACACATCTCCTCTCCTCGCCGTTCACCGACGCGGGTCAGTGGCGACTCCGCTCGCTGAGCGCCGCCGAGACCGCCGCGGTCAAACGCACGGTCTCGGCCGACGCGCCCGAACCGGCGCGCATCGACTCCCAACTTGAGCGTGAGCTCCTGAAACTGCTCGGTGTGAACGGGCGTGTGACCATCGCCTCGATGGCGAGGGTTCTCGATGTCAGTGAGCGGCGCGTGCGGGAGACCATGGCTTCGATGGCGAGCAGCGGCCGCCTGGTGGTTCGTCTCGACCTCGCGCGGGCGCACTCCGGCTGGCCCGTGCACGCATGGTATTTCCTGCGGGTCCCTGCCAGGTTGACCGCTCGGGCGGGGACGGCCCTCGCCGGCATCAGCGAGGTCCGCCTCGCCGCCTCGACAATCGGCCCGTCCAATCTCGTCCTCTCCGTCTGGATGAAGACGCTGGCTGACATTCAGCGGCTCGAGGTGGCGATCGAGGAGAACATCCCGGAAGTGGCTATCGCGGATCGATCGTTGGTGCTGCGGACGCTCAAGAAGGAGGGGCGCCACCTCGACGCGAACGGGAACGCAACCGGCGATTTCACGCCGCTTCCGATGTTTTTCCCGCATGCGGGAGCGCCTCTGCGATAGAAACCTGCATCGGATGGATCGGGGACGCCATGGTGCGTACGGTCCTCATTCATGACTGTCTCGGAGCCAACTGTCGGCGTGTTCGACCTTTTCACGATCGGTATCGGCCCTTCGAGTTCGCACACGGTGGGCCCCATGAGAGCCGCCGCCGAGTTCGTTGATCGTCTCACCGGCGAGACGATCATCGATCGGGTGGACAAGGTACGCGTGGAGATCTTCGGTTCCCTCGCCGCGACCGGTGCCGGACATGGCACATTCAGTGCCGTGCTCCTCGGGCTGGAGGGAGTCCGGCCCGATGCGGTGACCCCAGCGGAGATCACCGCAAAGCTCGCCGTGATCGAAGACACAGGGTTTGTCGCTCTCGGCGGCCGTCATCGCATCCACTGCCGCGTCGAAGACTTCGTCCTCCGCCCGCTGACGGTCCGCGCCCGGCACAGCAACGCGCTGTCCTTCACCGCGTTCGACTCCACCGGCGCGGAGCTTGCCACGGATACGTACTACTCGATCGGTGGCGGCTTCGTCGTGCGTGACGGTGACGAGAAAAACGCCGGACCTCCGGCGGCGCGTCGGCCCTTTCCGTTCCGCACCGCGGCCGAGCTGCTCACCGTCTGCGAGGAGACCGGGTTCAGCATCGCCGAGGTAATGATGGCGAACGAACGTGTCCTGCGCTCGGAAACCGACATCCGGCACTTACTGCGAGGTCTGTGGGATGTCATGGAGTCGTGTGTCCGCTCGTCGATCGCCCGCGACGGCATTCTGCCCGGCGGTCTTGGCGTACGTCGCCGCGCCGGGGAATGGGCCGCCCGTCTCGCCGCGGAAGACCCCGACCACGCCAACGGATACTGGCAGCAACGAGTCAACCTCGTCGCCCTCGCCGTGAACGAGGAGAACGCGAGCGGAGGACGTATCGTCACGGCACCTACGAACGGTGCCGCGGGCATCATCCCCGCCGTGCTGTACTACGCCTTGCACTACACGCCGGCCAGTAGATCCACGACCACCGGCGGAGACGACATCGTCCAACGGTTCCTGCTCACCGCCGCGGCGATCGGCACCCTCTACAAGGCGAACGCGTCCATCTCCGGCGCAGAGGTCGGCTGCCAGGGCGAGGTCGGCTCCGCCTCGTCGATGGCCGCCGCCGGCCTTGCCGAGATCCTCGGGGGCACCCCCCAGCAGGTCGAGAACGCCGCCGAGATCGCCATGGAACACAATCTCGGCCTCACCTGCGACCCTGTCGGCGGACTCGTCCAGATCCCGTGCATCGAACGCAACGCCATCGCCGCGGCCAAAGCCATCAACGCCGCGAACATGGCGCTCTGGGGGGACGGCGAACACCATGTCTCCCTCGACCAGGTCATCGCGACCATGCGGGAGACCGGCGCGGATATGAGCGACAAGTACAAGGAAACCGCCCGCGGCGGCCTCGCCGTCAACGTCGTCGAATGCTGATCGGCGCCAATACACCCCAGCCGGATCATCAGTCCAGGAGAAGCGAGCCCACATGCACTCCCGTACCGTGTTCAAGAACGGCGTCGTCTTCGATGGCACCTCCGTCTCCGACGCCGATGTCGCCGTGGCCGGTGACCGCGTCGTCGCGATAGGCGTGGACCTGGATGGCGACGAGGTCGTCGACTGCACCGGAATGTCGATCGTTCCGGGCCTGTTCGACTGTCACGTCCACGTGATGGCGCGCGATCTCAACGTCGCGCGCACCGAACAGCAAGCCTTCTCGCTTCAGTACTTCGAAGCCGGTCGCAATCTGTCCCTGCTACTGGACCAGGGCATCACCTCCGCGCGAGACGCTGCGGGGGCGGACCTCGGCATCAAGCAGGCGATCGAGCGCAAGCTCATCGAGGGGCCGCGGCTGCAGATCGCCATCGTGATGCTGTCACAGACCGGAGGGCACAGCGATCTGCATCTCCCATCGGGCGGAGAACGCTCGGTGCCGATGATGCTCGAGCATCCCGGCCGACCACGCTCGATCGTCGACGGCGTGGACGGCCCCGGCGGCGTTCGGCGTGGCGTCCGGGAGGTCCTGCGCGCCGGCGCCGACGTGATTAAGATCGCTACGACTGGCGGGGTCATGTCGCTGGGAGACAATCCTCGGCATTCACACTTCCGTGACGACGAGCTCGCAGCCATCGTGGCGGAGGCTGCGGCAGCCGAAACCTACGTCTTCGCTCACGCGCAGGGGACCGAGGGGATCAAAGCGGCATTGCGTCACGGGGTTCGCTCGATCGAGCACGGCTACTATCTCGACGACGAGGCGGTCGCCCTCATGCTGAAGAACGAGGCCTGGCTGGTCCCGACGCTCTCGGCGACGCGTGCGATCATCGACGCGGCGGCAAGCGGGGTGCCGATACCGGCCGAAAGTCTCGCGCTCGCCCAAGAGGCGCTCGAGGCTCACCGCGCGAGTTTCGCGCTGGCGGTCAACGCCGGCGTGAAGATCGCGATGGGAACGGATACCCCGCCGTACTGGAGCCCGTCCGCCAGTAACCTGGACGAGCTGGGACTCATGACCGAGGCGTCCTCCATGTCGGAGATCGAGGCGTGGCGAGCCGCGACGTCGAGCGCGGCGAAGCTGCTCGGACACGACGATCTCGGCGTTATCGAGCCGGGCGGGCTGGCTGACATCGTCGTCGTGGACGGCGACCTGCTCGATCTTCGAGGCCTTCGCGGCCGGATCCGTCAGGTGTGGCTCGCGGGTGTTCGCGTCCGCTGAGAGCTCGTACAGGGAACGGATCCCGGCGGGGATCCGTTCCCTGTACTAATCCGAGCCGGTCAGGAAGGCCGCGATCAGCGCGGCGGCCGATTCGGGTCGTTCGTTCTCCCATGCGTGACCCGCGTCCGCGAGCTGCAGAACGCTGGCGCCGGGGATCTCGTCCGCCATCGCCAGGACGTCGGCGACCCGTATCGTTGCGTCCCGTCGACCGTGCACCACGAGGGTCGGCGACGTGACGGAGCCGAGAAGGCCACGCGTGTCGAACCCGCGCGTGGCGGCAAACCGTCGCACGAGCTGCTCGCTCGCGGACTCCGGCGTCTCCCCTTCCGAATCCCGCGGTCTCGCAGCGGCGCGGCCGACGGCGGGGGCCATCTGAGCCAGAAGAGCTCGGGCTCGCGCGTGATCGCCCGTTTCAAGCGCCCCGAGAAGGGCACGGACGCCGTCAGGAAGCCGGGCGGGATCGAAGAACCGATTCGTGGAGCCGAGGATGAGCCGGTCCAATCGATTCGGATGCCGCAGTGCGAACGCCTGCGCGATCATTCCCCCGTAGGAGGTGCCCAGGACGTGGGCCTGGTCGAAGCCGAGAGCTGAGATCAGCGCGGCGAGATCGTCAGCGAGATCGTCGATCGTGTACGGCTCCGGGGCGAAGACACTGGCACCCCGATCGCGCTGATCGTACGTTACGACCGTGAACGTGTCGATGAGGTAGCGGCGGAATGCGTCGAAGAGGTCCTGCCCGATCTGCAGTCCGTGGACGAGGACGACCGGGGGCCCTGCTCCGTCGATCCGGAAGGAAGTGCGGCCACCGTTGGTAACGGTGACCGCACCCTCACCTCCGGTCACCGTCTCACCAGACCTTGCGCTGGCGTGCGTCCGCGACCAGATCAGGGACGGGGATCAACGCCTTCGACCCGACCGTCGCGAGCGACTGCTGCGAGAAGTGGAAACCGAAGTCCTCCGCGACGAGCTTGCGCCAGGGGCGGTTGACGATGTTGTGCGTCGCCCATCGTGCGAATCGCGGCCGCTTCATGATGTCGCGCGCGAGCTCCCACGCCTTGGGCAGCAGTTCCTCGCGGGGCAGGACGTCGCTCACGAGCCCGTACTCAAGCGCCTTGGGTGCCGGGATGGAGGTGCCCCCGTAGATCGCGTAGGCGGCGCGCTTGCTCCCCATGAGATGCTGCAGCGCGAGCGCGAGACCGTCACCGGGGGCGGTGCCGGCCATGAAATGGGGATCCATGAAGTCCGCGTCCTCGGCGGCCAGGGTGACGTCGCACATGAGTGCGAACTCGGTGTGAATGCCTGGCCCGTTCACCGCGGCGATCGTGGGGATGTCGATGTTGTTGACGAAGTTCTCGATCAGCTTCCAGGCGTCGATCGTCTGCTGAAAGATGAAGTCGGGCTCCTCCTCGACCAGCGGCTTCGGCCACGTCTGTCGCGGGTCGCCCTGGAACCAGGTCTCGCCCGTGCCGGTGATGATGAGCACGTGGTTCTCGGAGTCGTTGCCCACGTCCTGCCACACGCGGCTCCACGCGTTGTGGGCGGCCCAGTTGTGGACGTACGGGCCGCCGTCGGTGTGGAGCCGCAGCTCGATGATCCCGTTCTCGCGACGCATCTTGAAGAACGCCGCGTACCTCTCGGAGTACTCCTCGAACGTCGTGGGGGGCACGTGACCGGCCCATCCGAAGCTGGACGCATTCGCCATCATGGCTCCTTTCGCCGAAGCGAGCCGACCTCGCTCGTTAATGAGACAAAGTATCTCTTTAACTGCCGTCGGCGGTCCCCGCCACGCGGTGCGCAGAGAACGGCACTCGAACGCGCGCACCTGCGAAGATTTCGCGCCCTATACGGCACCTCCTTGCCGCAAACCGGCGAGGACCATGCCGACGATCTTGTCCGCGTCGTCTCTGGTGAACGGTCGAGTCCGGCGGACAAGGAACCACTGCACAGGTCCGGCGAGCATCATGTTCACGAAACGCGCATCGACGGCCGGGAGCTGACCAAGGGCCGCTGCCGCATCGAGCCGGAGTTGCAGATCATCCGTGCGCCGCTCAAGGAGTTCCAGGCCTATCTCGCGCAGGCCGTCGCTCTCGTCGGCCCTCCGCATCAGGATTTGCAGGACCGCGCGACCTTCCGGAGTGGCGGAGGCCTCGGCGAAGGCACAGACGAACGCGACCAGATCGTCATGGATGTCACCGGAGTCGTGGAGGGGGACAAAGGTCTCCGCGAACCGCGCGAGTATGTCGCGGAACAGGTCCCCTCGATTCGGCCAACGTCGGTACACCGTCGCCCGAGCGACCTGTGCTCGCGCGGCGAGGTCCTCGTACTGGAGGCCGTCAACCCCCTTCTCGGCCAGGATCTCGAGCGTGGCCGCCCACAGACGCTCGCTGACCAGCCGCGTGCGGCCCCCCGGCCGGCGTGCCGGTTGTAGTTCTGCACTCATTCTCGTCGCATCGACGCGGATCCGGCCCACCTGCGTGTTCTGTCGACCGGTACGGCCGCATCGATGACTCTCCCTCCGCTTCTCGTCGGCGACTCCCGATCGTAGTGACCAGACGATCATGCAACGATGTCGCCCGGAACGTTCGCAAGATGCTCAATCCCGGCAGTTTCCCGCGTCGAGTCGCCGACCACAGCCACTTTTCTGCAAACGCTAGGGGCGTTAGCCGGGCAGGCCGACAATGTCCGGAATCTCAGATCGATGCCTCGATCGAGTCCAGATTCAGGGAAGTGGCCATGACTCAGACACCCACGAGCCCCTCCGAGACCGAGACTCCAGGCAACGGGTGGAGCGGTCGGATCCTCTGGTGGGTCACCATCCTAATCGTCGCCAACACGGTGGTTGACACGGTCATCGTCGCACCATTGCTCGTGCTGCCGCAGATGTCGGAGTTCTTCGGAACCGACCAGAGCGCGTGGCTCAACGCCAGTGCGATCCTCGCCGGCGCGATGTGGGCACCGCTCCTCGGCAAGAGCGCCGATGTCTTCGGCAAACGCCGAATGCTCGTCCTCGCACTACTCGTGGGCGGCATCGGCGCGCTGGTCTGCCTCCTGGCCCCCAACATCGGGATCTTCCTGGTCGGCCGCGTGATTCAAGGCGCCGCCGTCGGTTCCGTGTTCATCACCGTCGTGTTCATCCGCCAGGTCTTCCCGCCCCGCGTCGGTATGACGTCCGTCGGCATCGTCACCTCTGGCTCTGCGATCCTTGGCATCGTCTCGCCCTTCCTCTTCGAGATCGTCGTAGGTGCGTACGGTTTTCGCTCGGTCTTCGTCGTGTCCGCCGTGCTCGCGTTCTTCGCTGCGCTGACCGTCCGCATCTTCTTGCCCGAGTCGCCGATCAAGGTGAGAAGCCGCGTGGACGTCGCCGGCGCCGTTCTTCTCGGGGCGGGCCTCGCGGGCATCCTGGCGTACATCAGCCTGGGTCATGACCTGGGCTGGATGAGCGCCGGCATGATCGCCCTGCTCACTGTCGGGATCGTCCTCCTTGGCGCATGGGTCCTGACGGCGCTGCGCCTGCCCGAACCCGTCATCGATCTGCGGATGCTTACTCGTCCTGTCGTAGCCACCCTGGTGGTCGTTGTGCTCGGCGCCGGCGCCTACCAGGCACTCCTTCAGCTGGTCGGGCTGATCGCGCAGACCCCCGTGGACGAAGGGCTGGGGTACGGGCTCGCCGGCGCGTCGGGTGCGCTCGGCTTGCTCTTCGCCGTGCCGTCCTTCGGCGCCATGACAGGCGGGATCCTCGCCGGATGGCTCGCCGGACGGATCGGCCCAGCCCGCACACTCGCCGGCGGAATGGTCATTGGCACATTCGCCACACTCGGGCTGCTGTTCTCCACCTCCGCCTTCCTCCCCGCCGTCATCTCCGCCGGACTCCTCGGCTTCACCGCCGGGGCCGTGATCACCTCCGGCTTCAATCTGTCGACAACGCTGGTGAGCGAGGAGAAACAGGGGATCGTGGCCGCTCTGGTCCAGGTAATGCTTGGTGTCGGCGCTGTGATCCTCAACATCATCGGAGGAAGCATCCTCCGGGCGACCTCCCTCACCGGCAACGGCGAGCCGGTGAACTCCGCGGCGGGAGTCTCCCTCTACATCCTCGTGACGCTCGTGCTGTTCGCCGTCGCGACCATCGTCGCGCTGGCGATCTCCCGCCGTCGACCACACGACCGTGGCGCAACGCACGGAAACGCGGCTCAGCCCGCCTGAGCCCTGCCCGCGACAAGAGCATCCTCGGAGATGCGAACAGACATACCACCCTCCGTCAGCTCCATAGCCAGGTCAGCCGCGGCAACCCGGCCGGCATGCGCTCTCGGCTGTCATGTCTCCTGTTTCCGTTACAAGTCCTACGGCCGCACGCGGGGGCCGAGCAGGTCGTCGGAGGAGCCGTAGCCGGTCGCGCAGGAAACGGCGTTCGGCGTCGGTGGGTGCGAGGTCGAGGGCCGCACGGTAGGCGTCGGCCGCCTCCCGCGTACGACCGGCGCGTCGCAGCAGGTCGGCGCGGGTGGCGTGCAACAGGTGGTAGTCGTCGAGCTGTCCGGTCCCGGCGATCGCGTCGACCAGGGGCAGCGCCGCCTCGGGACCGTCGGCCATGCTGATCGCCACGGCCCGGTTCAGATCCACGATCGGGCTCGGTGCCATCCGCGCGAGCCGCGTGTACAGCCCGACGATCTGCGGCCAGTCCGTCTGGTCGGCGACCGGCGCGGTGGCGTGACACGCCGCGATGGCCGCCTGGAGCTGGAACGGCCCGGCGCGGCGCCGCCGTAGTGCTCGTTCGCAGATCGCGGCCCCCTCCGCGATCTGCGCCCGGTCCCACAGCGAGCGGTCCTGCTCGGCGAGGGTGACCATGTCGCCGTCCGCGTTCGTACGCGCCGGCCGCCGGGCGTCGTGCAGCAGCATCAGCGCGAGCATGCCGTGCGCTTCCGGCTCGTCGGGCATCAACGCCGTCACCACCCGGGCGAGACGGATGGCCTCCAGGCACAGCCGGGCCTTTTCCGGGTCTCCGTACCCTTCGTTGAAGAGCAGGTAGAGCACGTGGAGTACGGCGGGAAGGCGGTCCGGCAGTAGGTGCGCGGGCGGCACCCGAAACGGAATGCCCGCGTGCGCGACCTTCTGTTTGGCGCGGAAGAGGCGTTGGCCCATGGTGCGTTCCGGCACCAGGAACGCACGCGCGATCTCGGCGGTGCTCATGCCGGTCAGGCTCCGCAGGGTCAACGCCACCTGGGCTTCGAGGCTCAGCGACGGATGACAGCAGGTGAACATGAGCTCCAGGCGCTCGTCGGGGATCTCGCTGTCGCTCGAGTAGGGCGACGGTTCCAGGTCCAACGCGGCCACCTCCCGTAGTTTCGCCGCCTCGGTCGACGCGCGACGCATCCGGTCGATCGCGCGGTGGCGTGCCGCGGTGGTGAGCCACGCCAGTGGCTGATCCGGTACGCCTGATTCCGGCCACCTCTGGAGTGCCTGCGCGAACGCGTCCTGCGCACACTCCTCGGCCAGGTCCCAGGCGCCGCCGGTGAATCGGATCATGGTGGCCACGATCCGACTCCACCCGTCGGCGTAGATCCCGGCGATCCGGTCCTTCACCCGAGCCACCTGAGCTGTCATCGACGTCGTCCGCCTCGGCCGTCAGTCCTCGCCGTCGGGCCAGAACGGACGCAGCTCGATCATCCCGGCCCACGCCATCGGGTGCCTGGACGCGACCTCGATGGCCTCGTCGAGGTCGCCGCACTCCAGGACGTCGAAACCGACTATCTGGTCCTTGGTCTCCGCGTACGGGCCGTCGGTCAGCAGCACCTTGCGGTCGCGGACGCGAACCGTGGTCGCGTCGCTCGCCGGCCGGGTGCGGTTGCCCATCAGCCGGATCCCCTTGCCGTCCATCTCCGTGACCCAGTCCTCCACATCCGGGGCGCCGTCGTCCTGGCCGGGCGTGTAGGCCGGGTCGGTGCACACCAGCATCAGGTACTTCATCGGGTTGCTCCTGTCGCGTAGCCGGCGGTGACCATCACGGCGATCGTGGTGGCCGTGTTTCGGCACAGGGCGATTGTGCACCGGTGGCCATGCCCATGCGTGTCCATGGGTGCCCTCCTCTCCCGTGCGTCATGTGGATGACGAACGGGAAAGGCCCTCCACTACAACCCACACCAAGATTCTTTCGCGCAGCCGGCCGGGTGGGCGTGTCCCGCGCGCGGACGGGGCGGCGACTCTTCACGTGGAGACCTTCTCTGGGCCGGACCACACGATGACGCCGAGAGGTCACGACGGGCCACGCCTGGCGGTGCTCGGCGAGCGGGCGCTCGACGAAGAGCTTCGCGAGCACGGCCGGGGTCTGCTCCCCGTCGGCCCACAGGATCTCGGAATGTACGTCGTCGAGGAGCGGACGCGGCATCGACGGCCGCGCGGGTGGTCTCGTCCGCGGAGTCCTACGGGTGTCGGTACGTGTCGATGCTCGTGTGCCTATCGCAGTCGTCTTTCGTGATCCATATCTGGATCCTGTTGTGGCGGAGCCGGCGTTTCCAGTGGTGGCCGCTGCGGTTCCGCCGTCCATGAGCGGAGCTTGTCGGGGTTGCGTACCGCCCAGATGCGCTTGATCCGGTCGTCTGCCACTTCGAACGCGTAGACCGACACGGTGACGCCGTCTTCCTGGGCGATCAGGCCGGGCCGGCCGTTGACCGTACGCTCCAGGAACGTCAGGTCGTGGAGCCTTCCCTCAAGCTGGACCAGGGAGCGCACGATCCGCTCGGCGCCTTCGACCGGGCGGAGCAGCGCGCCGGCGACGCCGCCGCCGTCGGCGGTCGCCGTGGCGCCGGGGTCGAGCAGGGCGACAAGGGCGTCGATGTCCTTGGCCTCCCATGCCTGTTTGAACTCCCTGACGATCCTGGCCTGCCGGGCCGCAGGGGTCGTGGACGCCCGCGCGGCACGGATGCGGCGGCGGGCCGAGGATGCCAGCTGGCGGCAGGCCGCCGGGGTACGGCCGACGATCTCGGCCACCTCGGCGAAGGAGTAGCGGAAGACGTCGTGCAGGACGAACGCGACGCGCTCGGCCGGGGTCATCGATTCGAGCACGACGAGGAAGGCCATGTTGACCGACTCGTCGAGAGTGACCCGGTCGGCCGGATCGACGGTGATGCCGGCCGGCCGGCCGCCGAACCACTCCGTACGGTCCGGCAGCGGCTCGGGGATCCACTCGCCCACGTAGGTCTCTCGCCGGGCCCGTGCCGAGGTGAGCACGTTGAGACAGATCCGGCCGGCGACCGTGGACAGCCAGGCGCCGGGGGACGCGATGTCGTCCTGCTGCTGCCGGGTCATGGCGTACCAGCGGGCATAGGTCTCCTGCACGACGTCCTCGGCCTCCGCCAGCGAGCCGAGGAGCCGGTAGGCGAGATTGATCAGCCGACGCCGCTCGCCCGTGATCGCGCTCAGGCTTGGATCGAGCGGTATGTCTCCTGGCTCGGGCTGGGTGGTCATGGTGTCCCCCGACTTCTCTGGTCGCGGTCGGCTGTCAGTAGGACGACAAGACAGCTCTTCGAAATGTGAGCTTGACGCGTTGTCTCACATTTCGAAGCGCTGTCTTGTCGTACGGGTCAGGCCAAACACCTTTCCACCGGTCGTCTCGCCGACCGGCTTGTCGAGACAGCGTGAGGAGAACACTTGATGGTTACCGCGGCCAACAGGCTCCGCGCGATCGTGTCGGCCCGGCCCGATGCGACGCATCGGACGGGGCATCGGACGGGGCCCGCCGACTGGGTGCTGCGGGCCGTCGTCAGCGCGCACGTGGTCGCGATCGCCGGTCAGCCGGTGTTCGCCGGGGTGTACATGAGCGGTGACTACGACGGCTTGCGCTGGCATGCGGCCGGTGCCGACGTGGTCACCTATGTCGGCTTTGTGCAGGTGATCGTGGGGGTCGTGATCTGGGTACGGAGGCGTCAGGCCTGGCCGTTCCTTGCCACGTCGGCGCTGATGGCGGCCGAGTCGGTGCAGTACTTCGCCGGGCTGGACGGCGCCCTGTGGTTGCACTTCCCGCTGGGGGTGATGACCGTCGTCGCGCTCGTCGCGTTGTTCGTCGCCGTGTGGAGCCGGCCCCTCCGGAGGCGACAGCACCCCCGGAACGAGCGGGAGCGGATACGGAGCTCGCGGGAGCCGAAGCGGCAGGGGGCCGACGATGCGTGAGCCGTACGACGACCGATCCGGCCGTGCCCGTACGGTGACCAGGCGTCGGGCGCTGGGCATCGGCGGAGCGCTCGGCCTGGTGGCGGCCGGCGGGCTGTCGGCCTCGGCCGCGCTGGCCCGCCGTACGCCGTTCACCGGGGCCGAACTGCGCAGCGCCGTGCCGCTGCCGCCCGCGTTCCAGGTGCCGTTGCCGCTTCCCTCCGTGCTGGCGCCGGTCAGCACTTCGGGCGGGGTCGACCGTTACGAGATCACCCAGCGCGAGGCGACCGTGGAGATCCTGCCCGGTGTCAGGACGCCGCTGTGGACGTACGAGGGTTCCTTCCCGGGGCCGACGATCGAGTCGCGCCGCGGTCGGCCGGTCACCGTGACGCATCGCAACGACCTTCCCGTACCGACGGTCGTGCATCTGCACGGCGGCCGGACCCCGGCGGGGTCCGACGGATATCCGACCGACCTCGTCCTGCCCGAGGGCTGGCCGGACGCCGTCCATGTCACGCGCACGGGTCCGGGCGGGCCGGGACACGTCATGCACGACCCGCGGGCGGTGGTGACCAGGCTGTCGCGGGACTACACGTTCCCGCTGGATCAGCGGCCGACGCTCCTGTGGTACCACGACCACCGGATGGACTTCACCGCCCCCGCCGTCTGGCGGGGCCTCGCCGGGCTGCACGTCGTCCGTGACGATGCCGAGGACTCGCTCGGCCTGCCCGCCGGGCGGCGCGAACTGCCTCTCATGATCGTGGACCGTGCGTTCGCCGCCGACGGCGGCCTCGACTACCCCGCCCTCGATCCCACGTCGCGGGAGCGGCCGGGCGTGCGCGAGCCGTACCTTGCCGGGGTCCTCGGTGACGTGATCCTGGTCAACGGCGCCCCGTGGCCCGTGCACGAGATCGACGCGGCCCGCTACCGGCTACGTGTACTGAACGCCTCCAACGCCCGGCACTACGAGCTTGAGGCGATCACCGACGACGGACACCGGCTCGACCTCGTGCAGATCGGGGCCGACCAGGGGCTGCTCGCGGCGCCGGTCGTCCACCGGTTCCTGCCGATCGCGCCGGCCGAACGCTACGACGTGGTCGTCGACTTCTCCGGCGTCCCGGTCGGCGGCCGCGTCAGAGTCGTCAACCGGCTCGGCTCCGGCCGCACCCGCGACGTGATGGCCTTCCGGGTCGCGCGCGAGGCCACCGACGACAGCCGCATCCCGCGTGTCCTTTCCACCGATCTCCCGACCTGGCGCCGGTCGGACGCCGTCAGGGTGCGCGACCTCTCCTTCCGCACCGGGCGTATGCACGGCGGTCACGGATGGCTGATCGGCGGGCTGCCGTTCGACCCCGCCCGCTCCGACGTCACCACCGGACTCGGCGACGTGGAAGTGTGGCGGCTGATCGCCGACGTCCACCATCCCGTCCACCTGCACCTGGTCGGCTTCCGGGTGCTCTCGCGCCGCGACCGGCCGCCTCTGCCCCGCGACGCCGGTCTGAAGGACACCGTCTCCCTGCGGCCGGGCGAATCAGTGGAGATCATCACCCGCTTCGACGGCTATCGCGGCCGCTATCTCTTCCACTGCCACAACGCCGAACACGAGGACATGGGGATGATGGCCAACCTTGAAATCGTCTGACGCCACCGCGCCGCGGAAGGCCGGTTCCACAGGCCGAACTCCCCTGTGTCGCCGGGCGACCATGCCGGACCTGCCGTTCCTTACGCTCCGGGAAAGTCAGGTCGCGGAGCCTGTCCTCCGGTGAGGTCGGCGCGTCGCCTCACATTCCGCGGGGCTGTCTTGTCCAACCGGCGAGACACCGTCCAGCACGCAGGAGGGCACCCACGGCAGGTATGCGGATCGCCGTACACGTGATCGTCCGCGCGGCGGCCACTTCGTGAGGGAAGACCGACTCCGCTCATTCGCAAAGCCTCAAGAACCGCCTGAAGTCGAGAAGGAAAGGCCTCGCCATGTCCACGCACGAAGACCACACACCCCGCAAGGTCGTCGTCATCGGTGGTGGTTACGCCGGAGCACTCGCGGCCAACCACCTGCGGATGCGTGCCGACGTCGACATCACCCTTGTCAATCCCCGCCCGGATTTCGTCGAACGAATCCGGCTGCACCAGTTCGTGGCCGACACCGGCGAGGCCACGGTGGACTACGGCTCACTGCTGGGAGAGGACATCCGGTTGGTGGTCGACAGCGCCACGCGCATCGACGCCGCCGCCCGCACAGTGCGGCTGGCGTCGGGGCGCGCGCTGGTCTATGACTACGTCGTCTACGCCGTCGGCAGCATCGCGGCGATACCGTCATCGGTATCCGGAGCGGCCGAATTCGCTTTCCCCATCGCTGAACTCGAATCCGCCCAGCGGCTGCGCGCCCGGCTGGCCCAGTTGCCGTTCGATGCTCCGGTCACTGTGGTGGGCGCCGGATTGACCGGCATCGAGACGGCCGCCGAGCTGGCCGAACAAGGACGCACGGTCACGCTGGTGTGTGGCCGATCCCTCGCGCCGGCACTGAGTGTGCCCGCTCGCCGATCCGTGGCCACGTGGCTGGCCCGGCACGGTGTCACCGTGCTCGGGGCCGGCGTGGTGACCGAAGTCCGGCCGGATGCGGTGGTTCTGGGCGACGGTGAGATGCGTGCGAGCGCACTGACCATCTGGACGGCCGGTTTCGGCGTGCCGGATTTGGCGTCCGTGAGCGGGCTGCGGACCGACGCGCTTGGCCGGCTGCTCACCGACGAGACGCTGACCAGCGTCGACGACGACCGTATCGTCGCGGCCGGGGACGCCGCCGCACCGTCGGGCCGGCCGCTTCGGATGAGCTCCCAGGCCGCTCAGCCGCTCGGGGTGCAGGCTGCCAACACCGTGTTGAGCCGCATCGCGGGAACCGAACCGGCAGTGATCGACCAGGCCCTCACCGGATCGTGCGTCAGCCTCGGCCGGCGCGCCGGCATACGGCAGCTCGCCCGCAAAGACGACACGGCGGTGAACCTCTACGTCGCCGGGCGCATGGCCGCAGTGATCAAGGAGGCGACCTGCAGGCTCGGGGTGTCGAGGATCCGCCGTGAGGCCCGCAAGCCGGGTTCCGGCTTCTGGCCCAAGGGCGGCCCACGTCCCGAGCAGCCCGCCTCCGCTCCGCGAGGGGTCGCGTCCCCGTGACCACCGACGAGCACCCCGGACGGTTCACGGGGGGTGACGAGCATGCGGGCGAATGTCGCGTTCAGCGGCCCCACCGGGCCGGCAGCCCTGGCCGGCCACTTCGTTGTGGAATCGATCGCCACCTGCGACTTCGAACCGAAGTCGCTCGCAACGCAAGGAGAATCTCATGAACATGGCGGACCGACGTGACGAGGAGGCCGCGATGCGAACTCGAACGACCATGACGTTCCAGCACGCGACGGGCGAGAAGCCGACCTCCGCAGCACGAAGCGGCTGGAATCGGGGCAGGATCCGCCCTGTCGCCTTCTGGGCCACCACGTTTGTCATCGTCTTCGAGTTGGTTGCCGGATCGGTGTGGAACCTTGTGCCGATCGAATGGGTGGAAGCCCAGTTACGCCACCTGGGATACCCCGAATTCTTCGCCTATGTTCTGGCCGCGTGGCAGGCGGGCGCGGCCATCGCGATCATCGCGCCCGGGCTGCCGCTGATCAAGGAATGGGCGTACGCGGGCGCCTTTTTCCTATGGTCGAGTGCCGTGGTGTCGCATCTGACGGTCGGCGACGGTCTTCGGACGTGGGGGGTGCCGCTGGTGTTCGGGGTGTGCGCCGTCGCCTCGTGGGCGCTGAGGCCCGACGACCGCAGGCTCCCGGGGACGCGGTTCCGGCGGGAGCGCCGCATCGACGCCGGACAGGATGAGGCAGGTCCGCCGGAAGCCCGCACTCGCGCCTGGGCCGTTCCGATCGGGCTCCTTGTCGTTCTGTACGCCGTTTCGTTTCTCACGCTGCCCGCGGCCGAAGCCATGACGCACGGGTGGGCGGTTGAGCTCGGCTGGATCGACGGGTAACGGTCCGTCTCCGTCGCGTGCTGCACCGTTGCGGGCGCGCGAAACGGTGCCGCACGCGACGGAGACGGTTCGCCCGCTCTCGCCCTTCGGCTTGATGAACAGCCCTCCGCCCACACGCTCAGAGCAGGATGCCAGGTCGTAGGTGGCACCGTTGGCGCGGCCCACACCCGCCCACACGCCTCAGCGGGATGGGGCGTCTTGGCGTCGTCCGGCGCACGGAAACCCGCGCAGGAGCCGTCATCCCGGCACACCACGCCCATCGCCGACGCCCACGCAGAGCGGAAGTGCCTGGATGATCAGCTTGCTCGTCGTTTCGACGCAGGAGTCGTCGACGGTGCGGCCGGTGTTGAGGACGCGCCACTGGGTGAGCCCGACCAGCAGGTCGAGGGCGAGGTCGAGGTCGAGGTCGGCGGGTAACTGGCCGCGTTCCATCGCGCTCCTCAGTAACCGCTCGCACGCGGCCCTGCGCGGTTGCCGGATCGCGGTGTCGAACGCCTCGGCGAGTTCGGGGTTGCGAGCGGCCTCGGCTGTCAGATCGAGCACGATGCACATGACCGCGGGATCCGACAGCGTGTCCGCCACCGCTCGGACGTAGGCTCGCACGTCGCCGTTCAGGTCGCCGGCTCCGCCGACCGGGACCTGCCGGGAGGCGACGACGTCGATGAGGTCGACCACCATCGCCTCTTTCGACGACCACCGCCGGTAGAGCGCGGCCTTTCCCGTACCGGCCCGCCGGGCCACCGCGCCCATTGACATCCCGGCATAACCTGTCTCCGCCAGCTCGGCGACCGCCGCCGCGAGGATGGTGTCGGTGACTGTCCGGCGCAGTACGGCTGCGCCGCGACCGCGCGGGCGGATCTCGGCCATGTCGGCGACATTAACACGAGACGGAACGGTTGCGTCCCAGCTTCTGGGCCGCTTATCCTCCAAACGGAACGGATAGGTTCCGTTCCGGAATCGGGGGAAGACATGACCGACGTAGACGTACTCATCGTCGGAGGCGGACCGACCGGACTGACGCTGGCCTGCGAGCTGGCCCGGCGCGGCGTCACCTTCCGGGTGATCGACAGGTCTCCCGAATTCCACCGTCAGTCCCGGGGCAAGGGCATCCAGCCGCGCAGCCTGGAGGTGTTCGACGATCTCGGCGTGGTCCAGGACTTTCTGGACGCCGGGACGTCCGAGATGCCGGCGCGGATTCACATGGACCGCCGGTTCGTCGCGGAGCTGCACCTCCTGGCCGGTATCCGTCCGCGGCCGGATGTGCCGTACCCGACGCTCGTCCTGCTGCCGCAGTGGCGCACCGAGCAGATCCTCCGCGCCCGCCTGGCCGAGCTGGGCGGCCACGTGGAGCGCGGCCTGCGACTGGCCGACCTCAAGCAGTCCGACAGCCAGGTCGTCGCACGGCTCGCCACGGGTGAGATGATCCACGCCTCCTACCTCGTAGGCTGCGACGGCGGCGGCAGCGCGGTACGCGAGGCCGCCGGGATCACCTTCCCCGGGCTGGTGTCGGAGACCGAGCACTACCTGCTCGGCGACGTGGAGGTCGACGGTCTGCCCCGCGACGGCTCCTATGTCTGGTACGCAGCGGACGAGTCCTCCGTGGGCCTCGCGCTGCTGCCCGGTACGCTGTCGTGGCAGTTCGGCCTCACCGTACGCCCTGGCGAGGAGGGCGCCGGTCAGGAGCCCTCACTTGAGCTTTTCCAGCGCCTGTTCGAGCAGCGCACCGGCCGGACGGACGTGCGCCTGCACAACGCCACCTGGCTGTCGCGCTTCAGCTACAAGGTACGGCTCGCCGACCGTTACCGTGCCGGCCGCGTCTTCATCGCCGGAGACGCCGCCCACGTCCACCCGATCGCGGGCGGGCTCGGCATGAACACCGGCATCCAGGACGCCTACAACCTCGGCTGGAAGCTGGCCCTCGCGGTACGCGGCCAAGCCCCCGACAGCCTGCTCGACACGTACGAGCTGGAGCGCCGCCCGGTGGCCGAATCCGTGCTCAAGGCCAGCGGCGCCGGCATGACCGCGCTGTTCTCCGCCAAACCTCTGATGACCTTCCTGCGCGACCGGATCATCCTGCCGTTGATGCGCAGCCCCGCGGTGACCAGGGCGATCGTCGGCAGGACCTCCCAGCTCAACGTGAACTACCGCGCCTCCGAACTGTCGGTCGGCGACAAGGGCAAGGTCCGTCCCGGTGACCGGGCGCCCGACTCGCCGTGTCGGCACCCGGTGACCGGCGAGCGGTCGCGGCTGTTCGACCTCTTCCGCGGCTCCCACTTCACCCTGCTCCAGTTCGGCGCGGTGACGCCGGATCCGGCCGAGCGCCTGAACAGGCTTCACGGCGACGACATCCGCGTCTACCGGCTGGAGCCAGGACCTCCGAGCAAGCGCTACGGCGCCGGCGGGGGCACGCTCGTCCTCGTCCGGCCGGACGGCTATGTGGCCGTACGGACCCGGTCAGCCGATGCGGTGGTCGACTACCTGAGGACGATCCTGGTCGCCTGAACCGGGACGAACCGCCGGCCGGTCGGCGCCGTCCTCGGCGGAGGTGACCTTCACAAGGACCACGTGGCGTGCCGGACTCACCATCCGGATCGGGCAAGCTCCCCCCGAAGCGTCGATGCCCGCGTCACCGGGCTGTCGCCGGCGGCGGATAGGTTGTGTCCGTGATCGACACGCGCGTTTCGCCACCCTTCAGCGGCGACGAGTTCACCATGCTCACCAACTGGCTCGAATGGCACAGGGCCACCCTCGCCGTGAAATGCGCGGGCCTGACGGACGACCGGTTGCGTCTGCGCTCCGTGCCGCCCTCGGCCATGTCCCTGCTCGGCCTGGTCAGGCATATGGCACACGTCGAACGCGTCTGGTTCCGCCGCGTGCTGAACGGCGAGGACATCCCCAAGCTCTGGGACAAGGACCGCGACAACGACGCCGACTTCAACGAGGCCGACACCGCCTCCGTCGAGGAGGCCTTCGCCACCTGGCGGACCGAGATCGAACACGCCCGCGTCATCTCCGCGGCCAAACCGCTGGACGCCTTCGGTGACCGCAACGGCCAGGACTGCACCCATCGCTGGATCCTCGTCCACATGATCGAGGAGTACGCCAGGCACAACGGTCACGCGGACCTGCTGCGCGAGCGCATCGACGGTGCCACCGGCGAATAACGGGCCCGGTGCGAGATCGGGGAGCCGGTTCCGGCCGCGATCGTCAGACGGCCCGGAACGCCGAGTACGACCATGCCGCCGAGCGGCCCGGAACGCCCGGCACATGACCATGCCGCCGCACCACGAGAGCGGCCAACCTGGTACGCGACCGGATCATCCCTGTCGTCCGTTGCCGCGTGATCCTCCGCGGTCGGGGGCACGAGGTGCTCGTTTCATGTCGGAAGGCCGGGCCGCGTCGCGCGGCCCGGCCTTTCTGCGGGGTCCTGTCCCCCTGACTCGGGGTCCCGACCTCATGGATCGGCTGCTCCTGTGGATCGAGGACTCGCCCCCCGTTGTTCGGGGTCCTGCTCCCGTGGCGACGGACGCCGTGTTGCCGAAGGGGCGTGCTCAGTTCTCGCCGCGTACCAGTTCGGGGCGGAAGGCGATGATGAGTCCGAGGGTGGCGTACCCCACGAGCAGGTGGGTCGCGGCGACGACGCCTCCGAGCGAGGCGCCGAGGATCCCCATCGCGGGGATGGACACGATCGCCCAGCTCTCGGCGACGAGCGGCCAGACGCGGGCGAGTCCGCGCCACCGGCCGGCCACCACGACCTTGATGCCGATCACGAACATGCCCAGCATCGAGAGCGGCCAGAAGATGTCGAGGATGCCCAGCCAGAGTTCGTCGCGGGCGGCGGGGAAGAGACCGTGGATCAGGCTCCACACCATGGCCGGGGCGAGGAGCACCCGTTCGACCGTCAGCATGACGCGGGCGGTGCGGGTCACCCCGATCGCACCGGTGCGGCTCATGAGCGTGATGAGGGCCCAGAGGCCGAACTGGAAGGCCAGGCCGCCCAGGTCGGTGAGCGTCCAGCCGATCTCGGAGGTGGGCTGGAAGCCGTAGACGAAGCTGAGGGCCGACCAGATGAGCGTCCCGGTGGAGAGGCACAGGGCGAGGCGGCGCACGGTCGATTCGGACGGCTGCGCGGACGAGCCGGCGTCGCGGGTGGTCTGCTGCGTGTGGTCGCGGAGGGTCTCGGTCATCGTTCTTCGTTCCTTGTCCGGTTCGGCGGTACGGAGCACCGCCTGTGGTTCGGCGGTACGGAGCACCGCGGTGACAAGGACGATCCTGGTGATCCGCCGACCCAGGCCGTCAGGGCGTCGTGTCCCGACTCCGGCCCCCTCTGGTGTCCCAGGACAAACGGGACGCGCGTCCTAGGGACATCCCATCCCTGGTGAGGCACACTCATCGGGTGCAGTTTGTGATGGTTTGCCGGTCTTTACGATCAAGGCCCGGCCTCGCGTTCCTCGTGGCCGCCGTGATCATCGCGGTGGCGACGGCGCTGCTGGACATGCGGGTGCCGCAGGCCCACCGCACCGTGATCGACCTGCGGCCCGGTGGATTCGACGCGATGGCGGGTGTCGCGCTGGCGGCGGCCGGCACGGTGGTGCTCGCCAGGTATCCGCGGCATCTTCTCGGCTGGCTGATGTCGGCCTTCGGCCTCTGGTGGAGCGTGGACGGCCTGGCCGCCACGTGGCTCGCCTACGCCACCGTGCCCGCCCTCCCACTGCCCGGCGCGTCCGCGGCCTTCTACGTCTTCAACCGGCTCGGTGCCGCTCTGGCGCTGCTCCTCCCCCTGGTGCTGTTCCTGTATCCGGAGGGGAGACTGCCCCAAGGACGGTGGCGGATCGTCTCCCTGGTCAGCCTCGCCATGACCGCCCTGCTCCCGCTCACCCTGATCGCGGCCCCGTCCGGCATCGCCCAGGAGACCTCCGGCGCCGGGCCGATGCCCGCGCCGCTGCGGACGCTGAACCTCGACCCGCTCCATCTCCCCCTGCCGGACGAGATCTGGACCGGCCTGCTGCTGGTCGCGCAGTTCTGTCTCCCCCTGAGCTTGATCGCGCCGTTCATCCTCGTGGTGCGGCGCTACCGTACGGCGACCGGGATCGACCGGATGCCCATGCGCTGGCTGCTGTGGGCGGCCCTGGTCGACCTGATGGTCATGCTCGCCTTCCGGCTGCTCCCCAGCTGGTTCGGCTCCTTCGGCATGACCGTCGCCGTCACCCTCACGGCCGCCTCGGTCGCGATCGGGATCGCGTACCCCGAGCTCGTCGACATCGACCGGCTGCTCGGCGGGACCGTCGTCTACGGCATCCTGCTCGCGCTGACCACCGTCCTCGACCTGCTCGTCCTCGGCGGCGCCGGCCGGCTGCTCGGGGCACACCTGAACGAGGGCGAGCGTCTGGTCCTCGCCGTCTTCGCGGTCGCGATCGTCTACGCCCAGCTACGCCACCGGCTGTGGCGGCTGGTACGGCGCCGGGTGGTCGGAGACCGGGACGACCCCTACCAGGTGATGTCCGGCCTCGCCGAACGGCTGGAACGCACCGACGACTCGGAAGCCCAGCTTCACACCCTCGCCAGAACGGTGGCCCAGGCCTTCCGCACCCGGTACGTGGGCGTGGAGATCACCCAGGTCAACGGCGAACGACTGCTCGTCGAAGAGGGCGAACCTCCCACCGAGATCCGCGCCCTGCCCATCACCTATCGGGGCGAGCGGATCGGCCGCCTGTTGCTGCCCCGCCAGGCCGCCCGCCTCAACCGCCTCAGGGACAGCGACGAACGACTCCTCGCCGACCTGGTCCGCCAGGCCGCCGCGGCCGCCCGCGCCGTACGCCTCGCCGAGGAGCTGCAGCAGAGCCGCGAACGCATCGTCGCCGCGGTCGAGGACGAGCGACGGCGCCTGCGCCGCGAACTCCACGACGGCCTGGGACCGACCCTCGCCGCGGTCGCGTCCCTGATCGACACCGCGAGGATCACCGGGCGCCGGTCGGCGGAGAAGGCCGACCCGATCCTCGGGATCGCCCGCCAGGAGCTCACCGGCATGCTCACCGAGGTGCGGCGGCTGGTGCACGGCCTGCGTCCGCCCGCTCTCGACGACGTCGGCCTGGTCGGCGCGATCCGCCAGCTCGCCGAACGGCTGCGCCCCCCGGAGCTGACCGTACGCGTCGAGGAGCACGGTGAGCCGACCGGCCTGCCGGCCGCGGTCGAGGTGGCCGCGTACCGGATCGCCTCGGAGGCGGTCACCAACGTGGTCCGCCACGCCCGGGCCGGCGAGTGCGTCGTCACGCTCACCCGCGACGTCGAAGCCGGGTGCCTCGACGTGATGATCGTCGACGACGGCGTCGGCTTCGCCGCCGAGGCGGTGACCGGCGTGGGACTGGTGTCGCTGCGCGAGCGGGCCGCCGAACTCGGCGGCTCGGTGAGCGTGGGCCCCGCGACACCGAGCGGTACGCGAGTATGGGCGCGGCTGCCGTTGGCGCCGTCCAGGCAGGCACCGGCACTGATCACCACTGGAGAAAGCGGGATATGAGCCCCGAACAGCCGATAAGAGTCCTCGTGGTGGACGACCACCCGGTGTTCCGTGAAGGCTTCGCGGCACTGCTCGGCAGCATCGACGAGGTCGAGGTCGTCGGCACCGCCTCGTCCGGCGTCGAAGCCCTCGAACAGGCCGCTCGGACAGAACCCGGCGTGGTCGTGATGGACGTACAGATGCCCGGTATGGATGGAATCGAGGCCACCCGCCGCCTCCTCCAGGAGCGCCCCGGGATCGGCGTCGTGGTGCTCACCATGTCCGAGGAGGACGGCACCATCTTCGACGCGCTGCGCGCCGGCGCCCGCGGCTATCTCCTCAAGGGCGCCGAACCCGACGAGGTGGTGCGCGCGATCACCACCGTCGCGGGCGGCGGCGTGGTCTTCGGCGCGGTGCTCGCCTCACGCATCGCCGACTTCATGACCGGGAAGCCGCAGGCCGGCACCACGGCGTTCCCCGGCCTGACCGCGAGGGAGCACGAGGTCCTCGACCTGGTGGCCGCCGGTCTTTCCAACGGCCAGATCGCCGCACGCCTGTTCCTGTCCCAGAAGACCGTGCGCAATCACGTCCACGCGGTCCTCACCAAACTCCAGGCGGCCGACCGGGCGGAGGCCATCATCCGCGCGCGGGACGCCGGCCTCGGCCGCTGAAGTCCCCGGAGCCCGTGGAGCCGGTGAAGCCGCGCCGTTCGTGATCGGAGCCTGTCCGACGGACGAGGATCGACCGCGGGTTCGGCGGGCACGTCCGAGACGACCCGATCGACGCGCGTCACCCGGTCGAGGTCGCGGGCCGGCGGCCGTCGGCAGACTCGGAGGCGCCGGTCCGCCAGCTGGTCCAGCCTCGGCAGAGCACGTACGCCACCGCGGTCGTCGCCACGACGAAGAGGTCGATGAACGCGGTCTGCATCGCGTCGGGCTTGTCCCACATGACGAAGCAGTAGACGGTGATCGCACCCTTCTGGAAGAGCAGAAGCTCCCACAGGCCCCACTGCCTGCGCGGTGCGACGGCGAGTATGGCCCATATTCCCGCGAAGACGATGTAGGCGAGCGTCCGCCAGGCCTCGGTGACGAGACGATCGTCGGAAACGTTGGCCGTGATCATGATGCCGCCCGCGAACGCGACGAGCGCCGCGACCGCGTTGACGGCCATCAGCGTGCGCCCGATCCGATCCGCCAAGGGGGACGGGCGTCCGGCTGTGGGGCGGATGCCGGCTTCGGTAGTCACGAGAACTCCTTGTGGTGAGGGGTATCGCTCCGGGGTGAGCGCTGCGGGCGGCAATGACCGTTCATAACCGCTCAGCGGCCACGGCCTACGGAGGGTGCCGAACGACGGCACCGGACGGCCGCCGCACACCCGTGCTGTTCGGCAACGGCCATGACAACGACGCTAATGACATCGACCCGGATTTAGCAGTGCCAGATTTACCTAACAGTGTTAATCAAACAGTACGGTGTCGGGCATGAAGGACGACTCCGCGACGCCTGACGCCGACCCGGTACCGCTCCGCCGGCGCCGGCGGGCCACCGCGACCCGCGAGATCCTCGACGCGGCACAGGAGCAGATCGCGCTGCACGGCCCCTTCGGCCTGTCCCTGCGATCGATCGCCCGCGGTCTCGGGATGACGGTGCAGGCGCTCTACCACTACTTTCCCAGCCGCGACGAGCTCGTCACGGCACTGATCACGGAGGCGTACCACGAGCTCGCCGACGCCGTCCGGTCGGCGGTCGACAGCGCACCGCCGCATGGCGACCTGCCGAGGTTCGTCATCGCCGCGGAAGCCTTCCGAAGATGGGGGCTGGACAACCCCTCTCGG
Organism: Streptosporangium sp. NPDC049078; assembly: GCF_040648855.1. NCBI lineage: Bacteria > Bacillati > Actinomycetota > Actinomycetes > Streptosporangiales > Streptosporangiaceae > Streptosporangium > Streptosporangium sp. NPDC049078. The sequence goes on along the minus strand of NZ_JBEZEL010000009.1, from coordinate 292,286 downwards.
TTCCAGCTCCTCTACGGGACACCGCTGCTGCGTTACGAGGCGCCCGCCGACGGCCGCACGACCGCCGGTGCCCGCAGGATCGGGACCGTCTTCTACCGGGAGTTGTTCGGTGCGTTCACTCACGAGCAACTGAGCCGCACCGAGGTTCCGCCGCTGAGCCCCGCGCTACGTGCCCGCCTCGAGCAGATGCCGCCCGAGATGTTCGGCGGGCTTCCGCCGCAGGCCGCCGTCCTCTTCGTCAGCGTCTGGGGCCACCTGCACGGTCTCGTGGTCCTGGAGGTGTTCGGGCACACCTCCTTCATCGGCCCGCTGCAGGCGGAGATCTTCCGCGGCGCCATGCACAACCTGTTCTCCGACACGCAACGGCGGATACCCGCCGACTGATCCCGACCGGCCCGACCGGCGGGCGAAGGTCACCCTCTCGCAGGTCAGGAAGGGTTTACCTGCCGGGACGATCGGGGGACGTCAGCAGTCCTCCCCCATCGTGGCGCGGGTCTGCTCGGCCGACAGCGGCGGGACGGGCAGCGGCCGGGCGGCGACGGCGCGCAGGCCGTCCAGGGCGAGGGCGAGGTGCCGCCGCCAGGCCCCCGGCGCCACCCGGTACGTCGCCTTGATGATCGCGGTCACGCCCCGGGCCACGAAGGCCACGTCGGCGAGGGTGATGTCGTCGCGCAGGTCCCCGGATCGCTGCGCGCGTTCGAGGATCCCGCTCATCAGGCCGTACCCGCGCTCCCAGTCCACGGCCGCCCCGCGCGCGGCGAGCTCGTTGTAGCCGAGGTCGACCGCCTGTAGCTCGCACACGCCGGTCAGGAACGCGACGAATCCTTCCCAGGCGTCGTCCATGGTCAGCGCCTGCTCGGCCAATCCGTCCACGATCGCCATTCGATCCGCGAAGGCCGCGTCCACCAGGGCGCCCCGGGTGGGGAAGCGGTTGTAGAGCGTCCCGATGCTCACCCCGGCCGAGCGGGCGATCTCTTCGAGCGGCACGTCGAGCCCGTGATCCGCGAACAGCCGCCGGGCCGCCCGCAGGAGTCGCTCCCGGTTCTGTGCCGCGTCCTTGCGCATGCCCTCGATCCTAGCTAAGTTGAGGTCGATCTCAACTTGAGGAGTGCCTCAACTTATGACCCGGACCATCGTGATCACCGGTGGCACCAACGGCATCGGCAAAGCCCTCGCCCGCCACTACGCCGAACAGGGCGACCAGGTCGTCGCCGTGGGCAGCACCGAGGAGGGCGAACGCCGCCTGCGCGAGGCGGCGCCAAGCGCCCGCTTCGTCAGGTGCGACCTCGGCTCACTCGGTCAGACCCGAGACCTGCTGAAACGGCTCAACGCCGAGTACCCGGCGATCGACGCGCTGGTGATCGCCGCGTACCGGCACAATCCGGTGCGGGTGGAGACCGAGGACGGATTCGAGCGCACCTTCGCCCTCTACGTGCTCAACCGCTGGCTCATGGCGGAAGGGCTACGCGGCCCGCTGGAGAAAGCACCGGCACCGGTGATCGTCAACCTGTGCGGTGCCGGGCAGGGCAGCCGGATCCACTGGGACGACCTCCAGATGAAGAACAGGTACCGGGGATTCGCCGCGACCCTGCAGGGAGCCAAGGCGTGCGAGTTGCTGGGGACGGTCTACGCCTCCGAGCGCATCAAGTACGTGCTGTACAACCCGGGCGTCGTCGCGACCGCACTGCACGAGCCCTTCAGGCAGCCGATGCGCGGTCTCGTACGAGCGGCCTCCGCGGTGTTCGCCCAGCCGGTCGCGAAGGCCGTACCGCCGATCATCGCGCTCATCGACGAGCCGCCGGCCGAGCCGCTCACGGTCTGGAAGAGGGGCAGGCCCGTCGATCTCACGGTGGACCCGGACGAGGCGTCGCGGCTACGGGAGACCGTCCGCGACCTGGCCCAGCCCGCCCTCGGGTAACGGTCACCGGAGGATGACGCGTTTCCGAGCCGGCCGGGAAGTGCGATCGGAGACCGCCTGACGAACGATCGGCTCCTCACCCCGACCGATGCGGGGAACCTGCCGCCGATCTCCCGGTCCTTCGGCTGCCGGGGATCACCCCTGCGACGAACAGTACGGGCTCGCCCGCCCGCGACCCGACCCAGCCACCTTCCACGGGCAGCAGCCGGTCCACGTGCTGCGCCCCTGGGCAGGGCACGATCCGGTCGATGGTGAGAAGATCGCCGCTCACCGGGCCTGCCGCGCGGACGGCTGCCTCCAGAGCGGCGGGCGAGATGCCGTGGACCGGCGGGAAGGGTGTCGTCCACAGGTCGGCGGCCGTCACGACGGGCAGCGGGTCCTCCGCCGTTCCGAGAACGAGCCCCGACCAGGCCAGGCGGCCACCGCCGCGCGCCTTGACCGCGGACGGGGCGGGGACCAGGGGAGAGAGCGCGGGAGGTTCCGGCCGGTGAGGAGGGAGCGCCGGCGGCTCCGGTTCGTAAAGCAGGCGCATCGAACCGGCGACCGCGCCGTCGGCGGCGGTGATCGTGACGTTGACCGTCCAGCCCTCCTCCGTCGTCTCGCCCACCGCCGACGTGGTGAACCGGCCGCCCTCCAGGACCAGCGCCGACAGGTGCACCCGCACGTCACGCACCGAGGCCAGGTGCTGCGGCGGCCAGCCGGGCGGCACCACCCAGTCGGCGACCGAGCACGCCTGCTCCACCAGCACCGACACCGGCAGCGCCGGTCGGCCGTCCACCGTGAAGTCGGTCAGGCACGGATGGGAGCCCTGCCGGTGGACGATCGAGCCGCGCAGTGAGTGGAAGGGCCGGAAGTCCTCGACGTCGCCGAGGAAGTGCGCCAGGCCGTGCAGCCGGGGCAGGTCGGGGTGGCCGGTGAACAGCCAGAAACCGCGCAGCTGCGTGGGCACCAGCGCGCCGCCCACCTGACCGATGAACATGACCTCGCCGGTCCCGCCGGAGCGCAGCTCGTCGATCCAGCGGCGCACGCCCTCGGCGGGGTCGAGGGTGGACACGTACCGGACCGCCGCGTCGTAGTTGGCGATCACGCCCAGGCGCTCCCACGTCGGCCAGCAGAGCGTCTGAGTCGGCAGCCCGTAGGTGTTCCGCGCCCAGAATCCCAGCCTCGGCAACGCCTCGTTGCCCGCCGCGTAGTCGATCTGGCCGATCATGCCGCCCATCCGGCCGGCCAGCGACCCCACGTTGCAGAAGACCTTGAGCGCCGCCCGACGCTCCGGGGTGGCGAGCACCGCCCTGGTCAGGGACTCGAACCCCGACACCTTCACCTCCACGGTGCGCACGACCTCCTCGGGGCTCTTCATGTCGAGCCTGGTCGGCACGTCGATGCCCGCGTTGTGCACCACCACGGTCGGAGCCGGGAGACGGGCGAACAGGGCGTCCACCTGTTCCTGCCGAACGCAGTCGCACGCCTCGTACGCGATGCGCAGGCCGTCCCGCTCGGCGGCGGCCAGATTGGCTGCGACCTGGCGCAGCTCCGACTCGCGCTTGAGCGCCGCCCGCGTCTTCCTCAGCGCGTCGGCGGTGCGGGCGGCCGCGATCCGGGCGTGGCGGTGGGCGGCGTAGCGGTCGTCCGGCAGCGTGAGCCAGTCCGCGGTGGGCAGCTCGTCGCGGCCCGTCACCACGACGCGACAGCCGAACCGCTCGGCCAGTCCGCGCGCCAGGGCGAAGCCGACGCCTCGCGCGCCTCCCGAGATCAGCACCACGTCGTCGGCGTCCAGGTCCAGGCGCGGCTGCGGTTCCGGGCTCGGCAGGGCGGTGAGCGCGTGGCGCACGCCCCGCCGGTAGCCGATCTCGAACAGGTCCCACGCCGCCAGCTCGGACTCCAGAAGCCCTGCGAGCCCGTCCGGGTCGGCGGTGTCGACGTCCAGCACCTTCACCGCGAGGTTGGGCAGCTCGCGTGGCAGGCACTTGGCGAACCCCGCCCAGATGCCGCCCAGGGGCGTGTCGATCCGCCCGTCGTCGTAGCCCATCAGGCCGCCCAGGTGGGTGACCGCGACGTAGCAGCATCGGTCGGCGCGCGACTCCGCCCGCCAGGAGGCGTAGCGGCGCTGCACCATGCGGGTGGTCCTGCCCAGCGCGTCCCGCCACTCGCCGCCGCCGAGCCGGTACGGGACGCCGGTGACGTTCAGGTCGACGATTCCGTCCCAGTCGTCGTGCTCCGGCTCGCGACCGGGGGCGCACACGTCGGCGCCGAGACGGCTCGCCAGCCGCACGGCCAGGTCCGGGTCCGAGCCGATGACCAGCAGCCGCCGCGCCACGGGGGACGGTGGCGGGAGCGGGTGGGGCACCGGCTCCCAGACCATGCGGCGCACGGGCCTGACGAAGGAGCCGGTCTCGAACGACACCAGATGCGGCCGGACCGCCGTCACGGTCACGTCCGTTCCCGCACGACCGCCGGAAGCCCCGAGCTGGGGAAGAGCGTGATGTAGTGGCCGCTGCGCACCTGGCGCGTGCCCGGCAGCCGCAGCCGGTAGCGCCGCGACAGCATCGCCACCGCCGTCACCAGCGTCGCCATCGCCAGTCCCTTGCCGACGCACATACGCCGCCCGCCGCCGAACGGCAGGAAGGCGTGCTTGTGCCGCTCGTCCTGGGCGTCGCCCAGGAAACGCTGCGGGTCGTACGCCTCCGGGTCCGCCCAGTGCTCGGGCGAGCGATGCGTGCCGTACACGCTGAGCAGGACCGTCGTGCCCGCGGGGACGTGCCGCCCGGCCAGGGTGTCCGGCTCGATGGCGTCGCGGGGGAACTGCCAGACCGGCGGGTGCAGGCGGAGAGCCTCGTTCACCGCCGCCGTCGTCTGGGGCAGCTCGCCAAGCCGTTCGAGGTCGGGCGGCCCTTCGGCCAGTACCTCGTCCACCTCGCGCTCGACGGCGCGGCGGGCCTGCGGGTGGCGGGCCAGCTCGTACATGGTCCAGGCCAGCGCCTGGCCGGTGGTGTCGGAGCCGGCCAGCAGCAGCGTGCGCAGGTTGTCCGACACCTCCGCGTCGGACAGTCCGGCGTCCAGCAGCAGTCCGGCGGCGTCCGTGCCGTGCTCGCCCGCGGCCCGCCGCTCCTCGATCACCTGGCTGACGATGGCGTCGAGCACCCCTTCCGCCCACTTGCGGTCGCGGTGATAACGCGTCGGCACGAAGGACGGGATCAGCGCGGAGATGCCCTTGATCGTGCTGGTGTACATGACCTTGTTGGCGATCCCCGCGGCCCGGGAGTAGTCGGTGCCCGACAGGTCTCGGCTGATCAGGGCCATGCCCATCACCCGTGCGGACACGTCCATCAGGCCCGGCGCGACGTCCACGACCGCGCCCGAGGCGGCATGCTCCGACCAGCGCCGCAGCAGTTTCTCCGTGGCCGCGATCGCCTCGCGGGCGCTGCCGGTCACCCGTTGTGGGGTGAAGGCCGGCTGCACCGCCTTGCGCGGGCCGCGCCAGCCATCGGTGTCGAGCGTGAGCAGGCCCGTTCCCATCGTGCCGACGAACCCCTTGTAGAGGGTGCCCCGCCGATAGTTGTCCGGGTTGACGCGCAGCACCCGCTCGATCGCCTCCGGCTCGGTGACCTGGACGAACGGGATGGGCAGCTGGACCGACACCAGCGAGTCGCGCTCCTGCATGCGCAGCGTGTAGGCCAGCGGGTCCTTGAAGTAGGGGATGGCGTCGCCGATCACCGGCAGCCCTCGCGGGCCGTGGGCGACCGGGCAGGTCCCTTCGGGGGTCATCGGCGCTCCTCGCGGTCGAATCTCTCTCTGTCGACGTACTCACCGGTCTCCTGGTCCACGTAGCCGACAATGGCGCCGACGATGTCCTTCGCCTGTAGCAGCACCTCACCGTTCGACGCGACCGCGATGGCCCGGTTGTCCGGTTCGGGGTCCTCCAGGTCGAGGTCGACCGGGGTGACGTACAACTCCACCGGCTCGGTCAGCGCGGCCAGCGTCAGGTCGGTGTGCCCGCCGTACAGGTCGACGCGGCGGATCGAGCGGGGGATCGCGACCGGCGTCCAGCGGCCCCCCGCCCGCTCCAGGACGGCCACTCGCACCAGGCCGTCCAGCGTCACGGACGGGACCAGCAGGTCGGGAAACCATCGGCGCAGCGCGGGCGCGTCGAGTGCGAGCCGGCCGCGCCGCCCCAGCGGATGCGTCCGGGTGTCGGTCGTGGACACGAACACCTCGCGCAGCAGGACGTCGGATCCCGGCATGTGGTACGGATCGCGCAGTGGCCGGCTCCCGTGCTCGTCCCAGTGCGTCCACGAAGGGCCGGGCACCGCCGCGTCGCGCAGCCGCACCGTGACCGAGAAGTGCAGCCGGTCGCGGGCGACCACGACACCGTTCGGGGCGACCACGTCCCCCAGCACCCGCACGGCCACCACCGACTCACGCTCGTCGGCGCGCACCAGCCTGGCGGTGAGCCGCTTCACCTCCGGCCGGTCCGCGCGGTAGACGCGCAGGAACGACTCCAGCCGCAGGTCCTCGAAGACGGCGGGCACCCGGTCGGGCACGAGCGAGACCGCGGCCTGCGCCGCCAGCTCGGGGACGAACGTGCCAGGCAGTGTCGGGTAGCCGCGGACCCGGTGGAGGTCGAGGTATCCGTCCCGGTCCAGGGAGAACGTCCGCTCGGCCACCAGCTCTGCGGCGTCGTGGCGCAACGTCCGGTCGATGAACGGCAGGGGCCGCTTCGCGCCCGCGGAGAACTCCAGGAACTCCGGTACGGCGGCCCTGATCGCGGCCCGCTCCTTGGCGCCGAAGAACACGGTGACGGGCGCGTCCGGGGCGGCGGCCAGCTCGGCCATGAAGTGCTCGACGCCCTCCTCGGTCGGCGTCGGCGTGAACTCCCCGCTGCCCTCCAAGAAGTCGCGCATCAACGGCGACGCGCCCAGGCCGATGTCGCGCCAGAGCGTCCAGCCGATGGTGAACTCCTCGGCGGCGTTCACGGCGGCCGTGTTGAGGAAGTCGTTGGCGGCGCCGTAGTCGGTCTCGCCACGCTGGCCCGTCAGCCCGATGAACGAGCCGAAGTTACACCACAGGCGTGGCTCGCGGCCCCGGGTCGCCTCCTTCAGGTTCAGGTACGCACGCACCTTGAGGTCGCGCACCGCCCGGAAGTCCTGGACGGACTTGGCGGTGACGTCGGAGGCCCGGTTCGTACCCGCGATGTTGAGCAGCAGGTCGATGGGGCCGTCCACGGCGGCGAGGGCCCGCCCGACCTCGTCGCCGTCACGCAGGTCGCAGCGCAGGTAGCGGACGCGTCCCGGCCCGCACAGCCGTTCCAGCCCGGCCAGCGTACGCCGGGTCTGCCGCGCCTCGCCGAGCCGGTCGTACCGGGCGTTCGCCTCCGGCACCGAGACTCCCCGCCGCACCTGGACGCGGATGAACGCGCTGCGGTCGAGCTCCTCACCGGCGTCGTCGGGCAACTCGGAACTGCCCAGCACCACCAGGCGCGGACGGTGGCGCGCGGCCAGCGCCTCCAGTATCGGCGCGCCGATGCCCCGCGCCCCTCCGGCCGCCACGACCAGGGCGTCCTCGCCCAGCGCCGGGACCTCGGACGGCGGGGCCGGGGTGGGCACCGCTCTCGGTGTGAGCCGCGTGCCTCCCGCGTGGTAGGTCACCGGGATGAGCCGCCGCGCGCCCAGCTCGGCGCTCACCGTGGCCAGCACCTCGTCGAGCGGCACGTCCTCGTGCACGGTGGCCAGCACGTCGGCGCCGGGGAACTCCAGCGCCAGGCTCTTGACCAGGCCCGTGAACAGGCCCGTGAACGGCAGCGGCACGCCCGCCTCCGTCACACCGCCCACGACGCTCACCACGAACGAGCCGCCGTCCAGATACGCGGCGCACTCCTTGGCCTTCAAGAACACGCGTTCGTGCAGGTCGAGCAGCTCATCGACCGCTTCCGACCGGCGAGCCGCGCGCAGACGGGGGTCGGTCGCGTCCACAAGCACCCTGACGTGCGCGGACACACCGTCGTCGCGGCCCGTCCTGAAGCGCGGTGCGTTGGTCAGCACGACGGCGTCCGCCGGGATCGCGGGGGGTGCCGTGCGGACAGGGCGACGCGGGTCGGGGGCCAGCTCGAACACGTGACGGTCCAGCAGCCGTCGCGGTTCGTGCTGTGCGGCGGCCCCCGGAGACCGCGCGTCCCGCACGGCGGCCCCGGCCTTCCGCGGGTCCCGCGTGTCAGGTCTCCTCAGTTTGATGAGGCGCGCGCCGGCGCCGGGGTCGGGCCTGAGCTCGATCGCCCCGTCTCCGCCGCCCTCCAGGAACGCGATCAACTCGCGGGCGCCCTGCGCGCCCAGCAGATTCGCCCTGCTCATGCCGTGGCCTCCAGCCTGTCCTCGGCGACCGCCTCGACGGACACCACGGCCAGCACCGGCAGTCCCTCGGCCAGAGCCAGCGACTCGCGGGTGACCGCGAACAGGAACGTGCCCTCGCCGATCGGCCCGCAGCCGAGCAGGTCGCCCCACGACCGCAGGCTGTTGCCGTTACTTCCCGCCACCAGAACGACGTCCACGTCGCCGAAGTCCAGGTAGCGTCCGGCCAGGTCGAAGGCGTCGGCCAGCGAGGCGGCACCGCCGTCCACGGCGATGTTGAGCCCGCGCAGGTCGAAATAGCCACACAGGCGGGCGGCGATGACGTTCGGCATCTCACCGGGAAAGGAGTCCTCGTCCGGCGGCCCGATGAGCCCCTCCACGCGCTCGCGCAGCTCCACCGCCCGCTCGCCCGCCAGGTGGTCGAGCTCGTCCAGGTAGGCGCGCACGGCGTACAGGACGGCGTTGCGTGTGGGACCGGTGTGGCCCACGACCACGCCGGTCGTGCGGCTGTGACGGGCGCAGAACTCGCGGACGCGCGGCTCCAGCCGCTGCATGCACTCGATGATCATAAGCTGGGTACGGTCGGTCGCCCGGATCGTGGACGCCGGCAACCGCAGGCGGGCGAACGGCGGATGCGGATAGCGGTCGCCGAACGAGTCCGGCCGGAGGTGCCGTCCGCGCGCCCACGCGCCTACCTGCTCGTTGTCCTCGGCCCCCGGCGTGTGCGCCGACCAACCGACGATCACCATGGGCTCGTCGTTCCTGACCCCGTAACCCGCTCGTGCGGGCCGGTCCTGGAGGAACTCCTGCACCAGCAGGTGCGCGTTCGTGCCACCGAACCCGAATCCGGACACGGCAGCCGTGCGCGGCCCATCGGGCCGGGACGGCCACCGCACCGGCCGCGTGGGAACGGTCAGATTGCAGGTCGCCAATCCGAAGGAGTCCGGCGCGGCCGAGAAGCGATGCTGGGGAGGGATCGTCTCGTGCCGCAGCCCCAGCAGCGCGTGGATGACCGACACCACGCCCGCCGCCCAGCCGGTGTGGCCGATCAGCGACTTGTTCGAGGTCACCCGCACCTGACGGGTGCCGGCATAGGCGGCGCGCAGGCTGAGGAACTCGGCCTCGTCACCCGCCGGGGTGCCCGTGGCGTGCGCGATCACCCAGTCGACGTCATCGGCGCCGACACCCGACTTGTCGAAGGCGCGGGCGATCGCGAGTTCCTGGCCCGCGCTGGAAGGCGCGTAGATCGCTTTGCCCTTGCCGTCCGCCGACAGCCCGACGCCCGCGATGAGGCCGTGCACGGTGTCGCCGTCCGCCAGCGCCCGCGACAGCCGCTTCAGCACCACGACGCCGGCGCCGTCGGAGAACAGCACGCCGTCCGCGTTCCTGTCCAGGGCGCGCACCTCGCCACCACGCGACAGGCCGTGGAGCTTGGAGAACAGCACAGAACCGCCGGGGGCCAGCGCGAACGCGCCGCCGCACACGGCGACCTCGGCCCGGTCCGCCAAAAGGTCGCGTACCCCCAGATCGACGGCGTAGAGGGATGACGAGCATGCGGTGTCCACCATGAGCAGCCGCGTGTCCGCCGGGAGCAGGCCGTCGATCGCGCTCGCGCCCACCCGGTGCGGGAGCGGCTCCGACCGGAGGGCGTCGCCGTGCGGCAGCACACCGGGGCCGCCGAGCTCCAGGTCCACCAGCGCCTCCACCAGGTGCTGGCTGCCGTCGGGGGTGTAGCCGAAGCAGGCGGTGAAACGATCGGCGTCCCGCCTGGTCACACCCTCCAGCGCCTGGTGGACGCTGTGCCGCAGCCACAGCGTGGTGTGGTCGAGCCCGGCGTCCGGGCGTTCCGCGGCCAGGGCGGGGTGCGGGGTGAAGTCGGTGATGAAGCCGGAGCGGCGCTGGTAGGTCTTGTCGGGGGCGCCGGGGTCGTCGTCGTGGAAGCTCGCCAGCGGCCAACGGTCCGGTGGGACGTCCACGAACAGGTCGGCGCCCTCGGTGAGCAGCCGCCAGAACGCGTCGGGATCGTTGGCTCCCGGCACGGCCAGCCCCATGCCGACCACCGCGATCGGATCCACGCCCTGGATCCGCTCTGTGCGCGCCTCGGGCACGGGTCTGAACTCGGATCCGGGTTCCGGCCCGGGTTCCGGCCTGGGTTCCGGCCCGGGTTCCGGTCGCGACCGCGCGGGCTCCGGCCCGGGGTCCGGGGACAGTGCCGCGCGGTGCAGCGACAGGCCGCCGTCCGCGACCACCGTCTGTCCCGTGACCCAGGCCGCACCCGGCGACGCCAGCAGCAGCACCAGGTCCGCCAGGTCGGCCGGGGTCGCCAGCCGGCCCATCGGGGTCGCGGCCACGGCGTTCGCGCTCATCGAGTCGAAGCCGGGGAACATCCGTCCGACAGGGTTGTCCAGCAGCCCTGCGGAGGCGGTGTTCACGCGGATCCCGTCCGGCGCGAACTCGGCGGCCAGGTAGCGGGTCAGCGCCTCCAGCGCCGCCTTGGACAACCCCACCGGCAGATAGTTCGCCGGTGTGTACGCCGCCCCGACCGAGGAGACGTTGACGACGCAGCCCTTGTCCGAGCGCGCCAGCAGCGGACGGGCTGCGCGAGCACACCACAGCGCGCCCTTGACGTTGGTTTCGTACGCCTGGTCCAGGTGCTCCTCGGTGAGCTCGTCCCAGCCGACGAAGGTGCCCGTGGCGGCGTTGTTGACCAGCAGGTCCAGCCGTCCGTACGCCGAGGTCACCTCGTCGAACATCCGGCGCACCTGGTCTTGCTTGGCCACCGACGCCCGGATCACCCGGACGCCGCCGCCCAGCTCGGCCGCGAGCTCCTTGGCCGCGTCGTAGGAGTGGAAACAGTTCAGCACCACCGTGGCGCCTGCCTCGGCGAGCGAGCGCACGAGGTGCGTTCCCACGCTGCCCGCCCCGCCCGTGACGAGGGCCACCCGGCCCTCGAACACCGTCATGCCGCGTCCGACTTGGCCAGCGAGTCGACCGTGAAGTCCACCACCTGACCGAACGTGCGGTAGTCGGACACTCGCAGGTCCTCGGGGCGCCTGCCCAGCTCGAAAAGGAGGTTGAGCCGGCTCATGAGCTCCACGCGCTTGACCGAGTCGACACCGAGGTCGGCCTCCAGCTCGGCATGGTCCTCGAAGACCTCCTCCGGGTACTCCAGGGCGGTGGCGTAGAGGTCGCGCACGCGGGCGGCGATCGCCTCCCTCGACTGCGAGGCCGCGCCTCCGGCGGAGACGGCGGTGCTTTCTTCGACGGCCACCTGAGTGGTGGGGACATCGACGGTCACCGGCCGGACGACGGCGCTGTCGGCGGAAATCGTCCGGACAGCGGGGTTCTCGATGGTCGTCGACCGAGTGACGGGATTCTCCGCGGTCACCGACCGGGAGGTGGCGGCGGGAGCCAGGAAACGTCCGGTCTCCCGCAACGTGTTCACGTCCTGAAGCAGCGGCGTGCACACGGACGCGGCCCGGTGCGCCGACCGCACCCGTGACGTCAGTGCCCGCCCCGCGCCCACCTCCACCCAGACGCCCGCGCCGGAACGGTGCAGCCGCTCGACGGCCGCGCCGAAGCGCACCGGGGTGACGAGGTGGGAGGCGAGCAGTTCGCCGAGGTCGTCCGAGTCGCGATAGTAACGGCTCAGGATGGGCGAGAAGACGGGCACGTCCAGCTCGCGCCGCCCGTACCCGGTGAGCCTACGGCCCAGTTCCCGCCCGGCAGGGGCGAGCAGCGGGCTGTGGAACGGGTGCGGCGCGCGCAGCTCGGTGACGGAAAGTCCCACGGCGTCGGCGATCGCGGACGTGCGCCGCAGCGCGTCGGCCGGCCCCGCCACCACCGTCTGATCCGGCCCGTTGTCCACCGCGATCACGGCCCCGGAGGTGGGCAGCAGATCCAGGATCTGCTGGGTCCGCTCCGCCGCGCAGCCCAGCGCCAGCAGCCCGCCGCCGCTGCTGTCGTGCTCGCGCAGCACGATGATGCGGTGGCAGAGGATCTCCGCCCCCTCGGCGATGTTCAGCGCGCCGCCGGCGACCAGTGCCGCGATCTCGCCGAGGCTGTGCCCGACGAGCACGCTGAACCGTGCTCCCTCCTCGGTGAGCGCGCGGTGAGCCGCGGTGGACGCGGCGAACACGGCCAGCTGCAGGACATCCGGCGCCTCATTCAGCAACCGCTCCGGGGAATCACCGGAAAAAGCGCGATCCAGGCCCTTGCCCAGCATTCCCCTGGCCACTTCGTCGATGATTTCAATCGCTTCTGTCGCACCATTTCCATGGTCCTTCAACCATCGCAGGGCGTTCGGCACATATGCGCCTTGACCCGGGAAAAGGCCGACCACTATCTCTACGGTGCCCAGCATTTCCTTTCCCTCCCCGAGCATGAAGAACAGGCAAACGCGTCGCCCATTGCAGTCCCCACGAAAAAATGCGTGCGAGGGATTGACTCTTTTGACGACAACCGCGATCATGATGCACTGGGCACCCCTAAGGTTTTAACTACATTCGTAGATCATGGTTCAAGTCGCCGGGGAACGGCCTGTAGCCGGTGGAGCATCCCGCGGCGAGCTTCGCCTTGACCTACGATCTGGTCGTGTCCCGGAATGCCGATCCGACCGCGCTCGCCGGGAAGAACCGGCCGCTCCGACGTCTTTCCGAGCCGACCGCGAAGTACCATCGGTCAATGACCGAAATGACCGAAACCACGCCCGGCTGGCTCGCTCCGGAAGAACTGGAGGCGACCCGCGCGCGGATGCCGATCCTCTACGTCGACGCCGTCCCCGTACGGGTCGACGAGACGGGAACGGTCACGCGCGTCGGCCTGCTGCTGCGCATCGGAGCGGACGGAGCGGTCAGCCGCGCCCTCGTCTCCGGCCGCGTGCTTCACCATGAGCGCGTCCGCGACGCGCTCATGCGGCACCTGGAGAAGGATCTCGGTCCGACGGCACTGCCCTGCATCCCCCCTTCCCCGCAGCCGTTCACCATCGCCGAGTACTTTCCGACCCACGGCGTCACGCCCTATCACGACCCCCGGCAGCACGCGGTCTCCCTCGCCTACGTCGTCCCGGTCACCGGCGACTGCCGTCCCCGTCAGGACGCCCTCGACCTCGTCTGGTTCACCCCCGAGGAGGCTTCCTCACCGGTGGTGCAGCAGGAGATGCTCGGCGGGCAGGGCCTCCTGCTGAAGCAGGCCCTCGCACACGTCGGCTGCCTTTCCTGACCGTCGCACGCCCTGTCGCACGCCCTGGGGAAACGACCGGTCGTCGTACTCGGGCCGGTGCCGCACGCATCGGCCGCTTTCCCGGCCGCCGCACAGGTCGATCACCTTCGGCGACGTACGGCCATGATCCTTTTTCCTGGGCTGTGGCGGGTCTGGGTCATGACGGTCTGGGTATGAGGGCTTCACCGACGCCTACGGGTGGCCCTCGCCGAGCCGGCCTTCCCGGGACAGGAAGCGATGGATGCGTTTTCATGCGGATTTACACATTCACTCGAAATACGCGCGGGCCTGCAGCAAAGAAAGCGACCTGGAGCACCTGACGTGGTGGGCTCGGCGCAAGGGCGTCGCGTTGCTGGGCACCGGTGATTTCACGCATCCGGCGTGGTTCGAGCATTTACGCGAAAATCTCGTACCGGCGGAGCCGGGGCTGTTCCGGCCCCGCGAGGAGATGGCCCCGGAGGCCCTCGGACCGCTGCCCGCCGGTGTCGGCCCCGGTGAGGTGCGGTTCATGCTGTCCGCGGAGATATCCACGATCTACCGGCGCGGCGAGCACACCCGCAAGATCCATCACCTGGTCTACATGCCGGGCTTCGACGAGGCCGCGACGTTCAACGCCAGGCTCGACCGGATCGGCGACCTGAGCTCGGACGGACGCCCCATCCTCGGCCTCGACTCCCGTGCCCTGCTGGAGATCACCCTGAGCAGCGGTGACGGCGCCTACCTGGTGCCCGCCCACGTCTGGACGCCGTGGTTCGGCGTCTTCGGCTCGAAGTCGGGCTTCGACACGATCGAGGAGTGCTACGGCGAGCTCTCCGGCCACATCTTCGCGCTGGAGACCGGCCTGTCCAGCGACCCTGCCATGAACTGGCGGGTCTCCGCCCTCGACCGCTACCGGCTGGTCAGCCACTCCGACGCCCACTCACCGCCCATGGTCGGCCGCGAGACCACGGTGTTCGAGACCGACCTCGACTACTTCGCCGTCCTGCGGGCGCTCCGGACCGGGATTGGGTACGCGGGAACGACCGAGTTCTTCCCCGAGGAGGGGAGATACCACGTCGACGGGCACCGCAGGTGCGACGTCCGGATGGGTCCCGAGGAGACGCGCGGGCGCGACGGGATCTGCCCCGTGTGCGGGAAGCCGCTCACGGTGGGCGTGCTGAACCGGGTCCAGGAACTCGCCGACCGGCCCGACGGTTTCCGGCCAGACGGCGTCGCGGGCTTCCGCAACCTCGTACCGCTGCCGGAGATCGTCGGCGAGATCCTCGACGTGGGGTCGAAGAGCAAGAAGGTCCTCAGGGAGGTCGACAGGCTCACCGCCGCGCTGGGCCCCGAGCTGGGGATCCTGGAGGACGTACCGGTCGAGGACATCGCGGACCTCTCACCGCCGCTCGCGGAGGCCGTCGGACGGCTGCGCCGCGGCGAGGTGATCAGGGAACCCGGGTACGACGGCACGTACGGCGTGATCCGGCTCTTCGAACCGGGCGAGCTGGAGCGGGCGCGCGAGGAGACCGCCCCGACGCTTTTCTAGTGGGCCGTCACACAAGCTTGCCGGGGAAACCAGACCTGAAGAGAGCCGGTCACCCGGTCGTGACACCCGGTCGACGTTCGGAGACGGGCCACCAGCCCCGCCTGCCAGGCACTACTTTCCAGGTCCCCGCCTTCGAGACACCGCTTTTCCGGCCCGCTGCCCCGACACCCAACCCCGCTGACCGCGACCTCCCGGCCTCCCCGCGGTCCCGATCTCCGTGACCGCGCCCCTCGATTCCGTGCGTGCGGCCTTCCTGGACTCCGGATCACCGCAGCGCGCTCATCCTCGCGAGGGCGGCGGCGAAGAAGGACCGCGGGGCCTGTGCGGCCACGACGAACGCGTCGGCCGCGGTGTCCACGTCGGTGAGGCGGGGCATCAGGGCGACGCTCAGCCCGGCCTCCTCCAGCCTCCGCAGCTGGATCTCTCCGACGGTCGGCTCCGACCTCGGGACGCCGAGCAGGAGTGCGGGCTCGGGAGCGCGCAGCCCGAGCAGCCAGAACCCGCCGGCCGTCGTCGGGCCGAACACCGCGTCGTAGGCGCTGAGCATGGACAGGGCGTAGACGAGCATGTCCGGGGTGACCTGCGGGGTGTCGGCGCCGATGAGCACGACCGGTACGGGCAGGAGCCGGTGGGCGTCGTCGAAGGCCGCGGCGAGCCGCTCGTCCGGCGCTTCCCCGCGCTGCGGCAGCACCGTGAAACCGTGGGGAAGCCAGGGGCCGGGGGCGCCGTCGAGCGCGAGCACCCTCCTGTCGACGGGAACGCGGGCGACCGCGCGCAGCGTGTCCTCAAGGGCGGCGGCGGCCAGCGCGGCCGCCTCACGCGCGGTGAAGGGCGGGATCAGCCGGGTCTTCACCTGTCCCGGCACCGGCTCCCTCGCGATCACCACCACCTGCCCCTCGGGCGGCCCGCCCTGGGACGGTACGCGCCGCGACGGCCCGCCCCAGGCTCGTCGGCTCCTGGACGCCTCGCCATGAGGTGTCTCGTTCCCGGTGTTCCAGATGTGAGGGAACGGGCCGGTGCCGTACCGTCCGCTCCCGGCACGGCTCATGCGTCCGCTCGATCGGCCATGACCCGGCGCGTCAGAACCGCCTCCCCGTACGGGCACTGCGGCACCACGTCGATCTTCATCGTTCGACGTTAAGGCCGGTGGGCGGGCTCCCTCGTGAGGGCGAGGACGTGCTGCCAAGAAATGACCGGTTCAGGCCCATGGTTGGAGAATGTTTGGGAATTCCGGCGCGAATACCCCTACTCGCCACGATCACCAACCGGCGTCGCGCCCCCCGAGCTCTTTCAGGAGCGCGTTCGGGAGAACTCCCTACATGCTCTCGGTGAACGTCCGGGAGTTGCTCTCGCTGCTCTGGTAGCTCTGGTAGCCCGGCCCCCACGTCCAGGTCTCCGTACGATCGCCGTTTTTGACGGTCTCCCTCCCGAAGAGCGAGCATTCGCCCGACACGGCGGGAGTGGGCGGGATGAGGGCGGCGGACGCGACCGGCGCGGC
Source organism: Streptosporangium sp. NPDC049078 (assembly GCF_040648855.1). NCBI lineage: Bacteria > Bacillati > Actinomycetota > Actinomycetes > Streptosporangiales > Streptosporangiaceae > Streptosporangium > Streptosporangium sp. NPDC049078. The sequence goes on along the minus strand of NZ_JBEZEL010000009.1, from coordinate 275,781 downwards.
GAGCACCACCGTGGAGGCGGCGAGGGCGGCGCCGGTGAGGGCGATGACAGCGGTGATACAGCGGGCAACAGGCATGGGTTCTCCCATGACGTGCGGATGATCCGACGGAGATATCACCTTTTTTCCGGAAAGCCGAACCACGCCGACCATCAAGATTCACACCGAGTCACATTCGGATCATCCGGATTTGTCCACCGCCTGGAATCACACCTTCCACGACCAGGGGATAAATCATCTCAAATACGAAATTTCGGGCATTGAAAACAGGTGAATTTTATCGCTTCTCGCAAAACACCTGCATCACCCGGCACTGGCGTATAACCTCGCGAAGTCTCAACACGCGAAAAAGGACGTGGCGTGGCAGGATCATGGGCGGAGCTGCCGACGGGACGCGTCGTGCGCGTTCGCGGCGCGGACCCCGACGCCATCGCCCTTTCGATCGACCCGCTTCCCGACGACGCGCCGGCGATTGTCACCTACTACGCGGGTGGCACGCGATCCGCGGGGGAAACGGTCTCCTCGGTACTGAGTGAGCTGGAAAAAGCCGCCGTCGATCTGTTCCCCGCGTGGCTGCCCGGCGCCGAGGGCATCGGCGGCCCCGGTGGCGCGGGCGGGCGCGCCGTACGCGTGCTCGCCCTGCGGGCCGCGTCCGCGACCGAGCACTTCGGCCCCTTCCTCGCCGACCTCGCCGAGCGGGCGCTTCACGAGGTCGAACCTCCCCCGCCACAAGGGGCGTCACGGGAGGCCACGGCCCGGGAGGCGCTCCGGGCGTCGCGGGAGGCGGCGACTCGGGAGGCACTTCGCGGGGCGTCGCGGGCCGCTCGGGAAGCGCTACGAGGAGCCTCTCGCGAGGCGAGAGCGCGGCGCCCCTCCAGATTCACCGCCGAGACGCGGGCCGCCGGCCTGGGGCGAGTGATCGCCGCCAGCTTCGGCCGGTCCCGCGCGGCGATCCTCGTACACGTGCCCGCAGACCTCTCTCCCTCGGCGGAGGAGGCGCTCGTCGCGGGGTGCGAATGGCTCGCCCACCACGGTGGCCTGGGAATCTGGCTCGTCGGCGCCCCCCTGGCCACCGTGGACCGGATCGCCGTGACGACCCTGCGACTGCCGGCCGAGGTGACGGACCTCCTCCGCGGCCTACCGGAACCGGCGGATCCCCAGCCCGAGGCCCGTACGGCGCACACGGTCACCTACCCGGCGTTGGCGGGAAGGCCGCATCCGGCGAGCGTCGCCGAACGGACGCTGGAGGCCGCGCTCGCCACGTGCGACTGGGCGACGGGACGCGCGTGGAACCAGACCCACCGGCCGCACCCGCTCGTCAACCCCATCCGGGTGGACCTGCTCTGGCGGGACGAGCGGTGCGTGATCGAGATCGACGGCCCCGAGCACCACTCCCCGCGCGCGTACGCGGCGGACAGGCAACGAGACGTACGGCTCCAACTCGACGGCTACGCCGTGCTGCGCTTCACCAACGCGCAGGTCATCACCGATACGAAAACTGTGCTTCACCAGATAAGGCGATTTCTCCGGGACCGTCGCCCCGGAGCGTTGGAAGGATTAGAACATGCCCGATAAAGCACTTTCACTGCCGGAAATCGCCGCACTGCTGGTGTTGATGATCGAGGCGAGAGAGATCAATAATCGGGATCTCAAGGAACGTCACGGTCTGGAGCTCACCGGAAAACCACGCGTGAAGTTGAACGACCTGAAGCTCGTGGAGAGCCGGAAAGGACAGCGCGGTGCGTTCTTCCACACACTGACCGACGCCGGATGGGCCTGCCTGAACACCGAGCTTCGGACCGGGATCGTCGTCCCGAAGGGCTCAAGCTCGGAGAGGGCCGCGCTCCGCGCCGCCCTGTACATCCTGCAGGGCGTCATGAAGCGGACCGACGACAATCTCGCCGACGTCTTCGACGGAAACACCGCCCCCGTATCCGAGGACTCTTCCGGCGACCCCACACCGGCACCCGCGGCCTCCTCGGACGAGCCCGCGCCCACAACTTCCGCAGACACCCTCGCAAAGGCCCCCACGGCCTCGGCTTCTGTAAACACCCCTGCGGAAGCCCCCACGGCCTCCGCTTTCGCAGATACCTCCGCAGCTTCCCTGGCGTCGGCGGCTCCGGACGTCGAGCAGCGCATTCGTGCCGCCTACCGCGAGCTGGCCACCAAGCCGGACGCCTGGGTGAGCCTCACGAAGCTCCGCCCCCTGCTGGGTGAGGTGCCGAGGGCGACGGTCGACGAGACCCTCATCCGGATGAACCGCATGAAGGACGTGAACATCGTCCCGGAGTCCAACCAGAAGATGCTCTCCAAGCAGGACAGGGAGGCGGCGGTGACCATCGGCGAGCAGGAGAAGCACCTCCTCTGGATCGAGGCGTGATGAGGAACGAGGAGCGCAAGGCCCTGACGGAGCTCAAGCTCAGGCTGAACTCGGTGCTGGCCCTTGACGACGTGTGGAACACCTCGCCGTTCCACGTGAAGGGCCTGCACCGCCACACCGGCCAGCTCCTGCTCGACGGACTGGGCGAGGCCGGGGAGAGCCGAGGTCCGAGCCCGATCGGCGTGGTCGTCCAGGGCCAGCGGGGTACGGGCAAGACGCACCTGCTGGGCTGGGCACGCGCCCGGGTCCTGCGGGAGGGCGGATACTTCATCCTGGTGAGCCTGCTGGACTCCAAGGACTTCTGGGAGAGCGTCGTGGTGTCGATGCTCGACAGCCTCTCCCGCAAGGTCAGGGAGGAAGACGGGGCGAGCCAGCTCAAAACCTTCCTGGAGCACCTGTCGGAGCTGGTGGAAGTCCCCCGGATGGTGCGACGCGCGGTGACCGGGAACACGGCGCTGACGAGGGAGGCCCTCGACGCCTTCGTCGAGGCGCTGCACCGCTTCGACGGACCGCTGTGCCTGGACACCCAGAACACCGTACGGGCGCTCGTCCTGCTCGCTTCGGGTGGCCTCGCGACACAGGACATCGGAACCTCCTACCTTTCCTCAATTCCCGAGGAGGAGCCGGGTGAGCGCGCCCAGTGGGGCATCCGGCGGGGCGAGAAGTCACCGCAGGAGATCGTGAAGGACATCTCGCGGCTCATGGCACTCACCGGCCCCTCCGTGATCGCGATTGACCAGATCGACACGCTTATCGCGCAGTCCTCGCTCGCCGGTGTCAACGACTCGGAGCAGGACTGGCGCCTAGCCCTCGTCGTCGAGCAGGTCGCGGGTGGCCTGATGGCGCTGCGGGAGGTCACCCGCAGGACGCTCACGGTCGTCTCCTGCATCCCCTCGACCTGGATCCTCATCGAGAGGCTCGCGACCGACACCGTCCAGGACCGGTTCAGGAAGACGGTCCAGCTCATGACCATTCCCGACGCGAAGGTGGGCCGCGAGCTGGTCGAGCGGCGGTTCGCCGTGCCGTTCCGGAGGGCCGACTTCACGCTGCCCTATCCGACGTGGCCGGTGCTGCCGTCCGCGTTCGAGGACGCACCCGACTTCACCCCACGACAGCTGCTGAAGGTCGTCGACCGGCACCTCCACTCCTGCCTGGTCGACGGCAAGATCAGGGAGCTGGAGAGCCTTCACGCCCGTCCCGCCCTGGATCCGACCCCCGTTCCCGGGCCCTCTGTCTCCCCCCAGGAATTCGCGGCGCTGGACGCCCGCTTCGCCGTGCTGCGAGACCGGGCGGACGTGACCTCGGCGACCGGTCCCTCGACCGAGGACATGACGATGCCCGCGCTGCTCTCGGCGGGACTCAACGCCTGGATCGCCGAACAGGGCGACGCCGGACGCCTGTTCAGCCAGGATCCCCCGCCGAGTTCGAAGCCTCCCCTGCACGCGCGTCTGCGCCGCAGCCTGGACGAGACCACCGAGGACGAGGCGCACTGGTGCTTCCGCGCGATCGCCACCAAGCACGCCAACGCCGCGCTGGTCCGCCTGCGCAACGCCTCGGTGGCGGCGGGCCTGGACGCCGGGGTCCCGAAGCGGAAACTGTTCGTGCTGCGGAACGCGGAGTGGGCGAAGGGACCGCGCACCCGGGAGGTTCTCGCGGAGTTCGAGCGGGCGGGCGGCAGGGTGCTGCGTGTGGACGACGAGGACCTCAGGATCCTCACGGCGCTCCGCGACCTGTTCGTCGAGGACCCCGCGAACCTGCATGCCTGGCTCGTCTCGCGGAAGCCCAGCGGTGACGTCAAGCTGTTCAGCGAGGCGCTGGGTGACGGGTGGACCGTTCCCGGCGAGCCATCCGGCCCCGAAGGTCCGCCCTCTCCCATCACCTCCGACGAGCCGACCGGCCAGGTCGCTCTCGAAGATGCCGAGACGGCGGGGCACGCCGCCGTACTCGCCGAGCCCGGACACACCGCCACCGGAGGACACCCCGGCCAGGCCGCTTCCTCACCGCGGGTCTCCCCCGTGGCAAGACCCGCTCTGAGGCCCGACACGGAGTCCGACGCGAGCCCTCACACGAGACCCGCGAACCACGGACCCGTGAACCACACGGACCGCCGTACGGGAACCGGCACGGAATCCAACACGAGCCCTCGTACGAGACCCGACGCGAACCACGCGCCGGCCATCACCCTCGGCAGAGCGATGACCGACGGCACCCCCCTCGACCTCGACCTGGAGTCGCTCAGGAAACACACCGCGATCTTCGCCGGGTCCGGGTCGGGGAAGACCGTGCTCATTCGCGGCCTGATCGAGAGGTGCGCGCTCCAGGGCGTGTCGGCCATCGTGCTCGACCCCAACAACGACCTGGCACGTCTGGGAGACCCCTGGCCGTACCCGCCGGCACACTGGGACGCCGATGCCCCCGCGAAGGCCGAGAGGTATCTCGCCGACACCGACGTCGTGATCTGGACGCCGCGTCGCAGCGCGGGACGTCCCCTCAGCTTCCAGCCCCTGCCCGACTTCGCGAGCGTCCTCGACAACCCCGACGAGTTCACCGAGGCCGTGGAGGTGGCCGTCGCGTCCATCGTGCCGAGGATCAAACTGGACGCGAGAACGACCAAGGCCCAGCTCGGGCAGGCGGTGCTCAGGGAGACGCTCAGACACTACGGAAGGCAGGGGGCGAGCAGCCTCAGGGGGCTCATCGCGATGCTGTCGGCACTGCCGGACGGGGTGAGCGAGCTCGACAACGCGGAGAAGATCGCGTCCGAGCTGGCCCAGAGCCTGACCGCGGCCATGGTGAACGACCCGATGTTCGGTGGTGAGGGCGCGCCGGTGGATCCCGGGCTCCTGCTCACCCCTCCCCCTGGAAAGAAGGCTCGCGTCTCGGTGATCAGCCTTGTCGGGCTGCAGTCGGACTACCAGCGGCAGAGCTTCGTGAATCAACTGCAGATGGCCCTCTTCGCCTGGATCAAGAAGAACCCGGCCGGTGACCGGCCGCTGGGCGGGCTGTTCGTGATGGACGAGGCCCAGACGTTCGCGCCGTCCGGCACTATGACGCCCTGCACGCACAGCACGCTCGCGCTCGCCTCCCAGGCCCGCAAGTACGGACTTGGTCTCGTGTTCGCGACCCAGGCTCCCAAGGGCCTGCACAACCGGATTCCCGGTAACGCCGCGACCCAGTTCTTCGGCCTGCTGAACAGCCCGATCCAGATCTCCGCCGCGAGGGAGATGGCCCAGGCCAAGGGGAGCGACGTCACCGACATCTCGCGGCTGCGGACGGGCCAGTTCTACGCGGCCTCCGAGGGGGCTGCGTTCGTGAAGGTGCAGGTCCCCATGTGCCTGAGCCACCATCCGAAAGACCCGCTCAGCACCGAGGAGGTCATCGCGAGGGCGGGGAGACCGGTGGCGGACTTCCGCTGACCTCGCCGATCGAGCGCAGGACGGCGTCGGGGACGACGAGGTCGGCGCGGAAGCGGGTGGTGGCGATGAGGTCGGCGTTGCGCTGGTCGGTGCCCAGCGCCCAGGCCGCGGCGGCCTCGGGGTCCTTGCCGAAGCGCTCGTGCCGGGCGACGAGGCGGCGTACGCGCTCGTCCGGGTCGAGGTCGCAGTACCAGACCTCGTGGAGCCACGATCGCACGCGTGCCCAGTCGCCCCGGTCGAGCAGCAGGTAGTTTCCCTCGGTGACGACGAGCCTGGCGGCCCGAGGGACCGGGATGCTTCCCGCGATCGGCTGCTCCAGGTCACGTTCGAACGCGGGCGCGTAGACCATGTCGTCCTCGTCCTCGCGCAGGCGGCGCAGGAGCGCCGCGTATCCGGCGGCGTCGAAGGTGTCGGGCGCGCCCTTGCGCTCGCGGCGCCCGAGCCGGTCGAGCTCGACGTCGGCGAGGTGGAAGCCGTCCATCGGCACGTACGCCACCCACTCCCGCTCCGGCAGTCCCTCCGGAGGCGCCGATCGCAGCAGGCCGACCAGGTGCTCGGCGAGGGTGGTCTTGCCCGCCCCTGGGCTCCCGGTGACGCCGAGCAGCACGCGGTGCCCCTCCCGTACGAGGGAGCGCGCCCTGACCACCAGGTCGTCGAGGGAGGTCGTCGGGTCGTCCCCGGCCGTAACCGCCGAAGTGCTCGTCACGTGAACGAACGTAGCCGAGCCGCCCGCCGACCTCCAGCGCGGCCCGTACGTCCCGACGGCGCTGCAACAATTCCGGTCCCTGCGCCGTCTAGGCCGTAACGACGCAGAAAGGACGACAGTTGGCCGACGAACCCGGCTTTGACGACTTCGTGGTCGAACGAGGCGAGGCGCTGCTCCGCTACGCGTACGTCCTGACCGGCAACCCCCACGACGCCGCCGACCTCACGCAGGAGGCGCTGACCCGATTACGCGCCGCCTGGCCGAGGGTGCGGCGCAAGACCGACGCGCTCGGTTACGCCCGGACGACGATGGCTCGGCTGCACATCAGCATCTGGCGCCGGCGCAGGCGCGAGCATCTCACCGGGGAGCCGCCCGAGCAGACCTGGGAGGTGGTCTTCCCGTCCGACGAGGACCGGGGGCTCTGGAAAGAACTGGCCGCGCTGCCCCGCAGACAGCGCGCCGTGCTGGTGCTCCGCTACTACGAACAGCTGACCGACGCCGAGATCGCCGAGGTGCTCCGCATCTCCCAGGGGACCGTGCGCAGCCAGGTCTCCCGGGGCCTGGACAAGCTGCGATCCGCCGTCTCCACCTCACCGAAGGCCTACGGGGGCACGCGATGACCGAGATCGAAGACAAGCTGAGCCGCGTCCTGTCCGCAGCCGCGGAGCAGGTGCCCGAGCAGGCGCGGATCACGTTGTCCGCGGCGGTCAGGGAACGCCGTCGGCCTCGGCGGGCGCCCGCCGCGCTACTCGCGGCGGTGGCCGTGGTCGTGGTGGCCGGTGGGGCGGGTACGGCAGTGCGAACCCTGGGCGCGTCGGCCGTACCCCAGCCCGCGGTGAACGCCACGGGTGCGCAGAAATCCACGCCACCGCCGATCCCGGGATGGGATGACGACCTGCCACCGCACATCGAGCGGGTATGGCCGCAGGCCCTGCACAAGATCCCGGCCAGGCTGCCCGATGGCCGTGTCTACCATCCGCAGTTGCTTCTCGACGATCGGACGCTGCTCGTCATAACGAGAGTGGGCGCCGAGAAAAGGCGGCTCCTGTGGAGCTACGACCTGGTGAGCGGCAAGCTCCGGCGGATCGCCGAGTTCCCGAGCCGGAATTCGACGCTCATCGCCGAAAACGTCACCGTGAACGGCGGAAACATCGCCTGGTGGGCGTCGTACAAGGAGCCGGGCAAGCAACGGGTCGCGCGGATCTGGACGGTGCCCGTCGGCGGCGGCACTCCCCGTAAGGTGACCGACGTCCCGCTGGAGGACGTCATGAAGAAGGGCCACATCCGGGCATTGGAAGTGGTGGGCTCGGACGTGGTCTTCTCCCGCGAGAGCGGCGGGGTGTACACGGCACCGCTACGCGGCGGCACTCCGCACCTGGTGCCGGGCACCGAAGGACAGCACCTCCTGGGGTGGCCCTGGGTCGGCTCCCACAGCAAACAGGCCGTCTTCGCCAAGCTGTTCAATATCAAGACGCGGGAGCGGCGCGACGCCGTCGTCAGGCCCGGCGAGAAGTTCGTCAGGTGCGGCGTCAACCGATGCTATGGCCACAGCTCGTCCGGCGGGCCCGGCCCGCGCGTCTTCGCCCGCGACCGCGACGGCTCCCGGGAGCAGACGCTGCCCTCCGTGATCGAGGTAGGTGACGATCCTGGCCTGGAGCGGTTCTACAAGGGGACGCTCATGAAAGGCGTCGTCCTCCACGACGCGCTTACCGGCACCTCCGCCGACCTGGGCGTACGGCAGGACAAACAGGGGGTGATGACCATCCCCGACGGCGGCTTCGACCGGCTGATGGCCTATCAGGTCGGCAAGGAGATGTACGTCGTGGACCTGGCTGCCATCGAATAGCGAAGATGCCGGGACTCATGCCCACCCCGGCACCTTCGGGGAACGCTCCTCACCGCGAGAACAGCCGACCTCTCCCCCTGAAGGAACCCGGGGAAGACCGGCCGGTCCGAGGTGTACGGATCATCGTCGGGGGCCGAAGGCGGAAGCGTGGTCAGAGCGGTGACGCGGAGGCGGCGCGGAGGGCGGAGAGGACGAGTGCGCTCGCCTCGCGGCCGGCCTTCAGCATCTCCTCCGCCGAGCCGCCGTTGCTCAAGCTGACGACGGTGGCGAGCTTGCCCCCGCCGATCACCGCGCCGACGATCGCCGACGCCTCGACGAGGCTCAGCTCCTTTGGGCATGCCCGGTGCAGGGCCTCGGCGAGCTCCCGCTGGCTCTCGAAGAGGAGTAGCAGGCCGCGCGCCCGCAGCGAGGGGACGGTCATGACGAGGTGGTTGATCGGGCCTATCTCGCCCTGGAGCTGCTCGTCGAGGGTGATCGCGGAGAAGCCGGAGTCGACGGCGCGGGCAAGGAGGTCGATCGCCCGGTCTCCCGGACGGGGCTCCGCGATCACCCGCAGCACGCTCTCGACGCCCTCCCGCGAGTTGGAGAAGATCACGTCCTCCTTGCTCGCGAAGTAGCTGAAGAAGGTGCGCGTCGAGACGTCGGCGGCCGCGGCGATCTCCGAGACGGTGGTCTGCTCGTAGCCCTTTTCCATGAAGAGATCCAGCGCGGCGGCGATGAGCGCGTGCCGGGTGCGCAGTTTCTTGCGTTCGCGCAGTCCCAGTGCCTCACTCATGCGGGCAGTTTAATCCATCAAGCCATACTTTGCACCTATTGAAACTTTGCACTTGATGTAGTTTTCTGGATGGGACGGAGCGCATCACCGCAGAGGAGCGCGAGATGACACAGTCCCAATCGGAAGCACAGGCCCACCGGGAACAGGCTCACCAGGAAGCGGTCACCTTCCCCTTCGGACGTCCCAGCCCCTTCGAACCGCCCGAGCGCCTGACCTCGTTACGCGAGGAGGGGCCCATCACCCCGATGGTCTACCCGGACGGCGCGACGGGCTGGCTCGTGACCGGCTACTCCGCCGTACGGTCGATCCTGGCCGATCCCCGCTTCAGCTCCCGGCGCGAGCTGCTGCACGTCCCCATGCCCTTCCCGCTGATGCAGGAGATGCGCCAACCGGCCGACCCCGGCATGTTCATCCGGATGGACCCGCCCGACCACACCCGCTACCGCAAGCCGCTCACCGCGCAGTTCACGGTGCGGCGGATGAAGCAGCTGGAGCCGAGGATCCACGAGATCACCGAGGAGCGGCTCGACGCGATGGAGAAGGCCGGGCCTCCCCAGGACCTGGTGAAGGAGTTCGCGCTGCCCATCCCCTCCCTGGTGATCTGCGAGCTGCTCGGCGTCCCGTACGCCGACCGCGAGGAGTTCCAGCGGTCCACCGCGGTGCTGCTGAACCTGGAGTCCTCCGTCGAGGACATCCGCGCGACGCTCGTCAATTTCAGCGCGTTCTTCGCCCGGCTCATCGAGGCCAAGCGGGCCGACCCGGCCGACGACCTGCTCAGCGGGCTGATCGAGGGCGGCGAGCTGACCGACCAGGAGCTGAGCAACATCGGGTTCCTGCTGCTCGCCGCCGGGCACGAGACGACGGCGAACATGCTCGGGCTCGGCACGTTCGCCCTGCTCCAGCACCCCGACCAGCTCGCCGCGCTGCGCGCCGACCCCTCGCTGATCGACAACACGGTCGAGGAGCTGCTGCGCTATCTCGGGATCATCCACGTCGGCCCGCTCCGCGCGGCCCTGGAGGATGTCGAGGTCGAGGGGCGGCTCATCAAGGCGGGAGACCCGGTGACCCTCTCGCTCGTGGCCGCCAACCGCGACCCCGCCCGCTTCGCCGACCCCGAGCACCTGGACATCACCAACCCCGCGACCGGGCACCTCTCGTTCGGCCACGGGCTGCACCAGTGCCTCGGCCAGCAACTCGCCCGCGTGGAGATGCGCACAGCGTTCCCGATGCTGTTCGACCGCTTCCCCGGCCTGCGCCTCGCCGTACCGGCGGAGGAGGTCCCCATGCGCGAGAAGATGTCCATCTACGGTGTACGGGAGCTGCCGGTCAGATGGTAGGAGGCGACATGAAGGTCACCACGGACGTGGCGCGGTGCATCGGAGCGGGCATGTGCGTGCTCACCGCGCCCGAGGTCTTCGACCAGAGCGAGGACGAGGGCACCGTCGTGCTCCTCGACGAGACGCCCCCGCCCGAGTTGCACGCCGCCGTCCGCCGGGCCGTGCAGCTGTGCCCCTCGGGCGCGATCTCGGTGAGCGATCCGGAGAGCTGAGGCAAACGGATCGGTCGGCCCTGAACAGGAGGACTGAGGCCGGCGGGCCCGCCGACTCTGAACGGGAGGGTCGAGGTTACACGGGCCCGTCGGTCCTGAACGGTAGGGCCGAGGCTACGCGGGCCCGCCGGTCCTGAAGTAGTGGCCCTTCTCCAGGTCCTCGATCAGGCCCGGCTGGGTGGGCTGCCACCCCAGCAGTTCGCGGGTGAGTTCGCCGGAGGCGGGGTTGTCGGTGGCGAGGAACCATGACAGCCACCCGAAGTGCCCGGCCGCTTCGTCGACGGAGACGGAACGGGTCGGCAGATCGAGGTGACGGCCGACGACCTCGGCGATCGAGCGGATCGGCACGCCCTCTTCGGCGACCGCGTGCAGTACCGATCCGGGCGGCGCCCCCTCCAGGGCGAGCCGGAACAGGTGCGCGGCGTCGAGGCGGTGCGTGGCCGGCCAGCGCTGGGAGCCGTCGCCGACGTAGCCGGAGAAGCCCTTGTCGAGGGCGATGCCGACCAGGGCCGTCATGAACCCGTTGTCGCCCTCACCGTGCACGGTCGGCGGAAGTCGTACGACGGACGAGCGGATGTTCCGGTCGGCGAGGGCGAGGGTGAGGTGCGCGGTGCTCAGCCGGGTCCGCGGGCCGCTCTCCAGGCCCGCGGGCAACGCCTCGGGGGTGAGCACGTCCTCTTCCGTGGCCAGATGGCCCGGGGTGAGCCCGAGCACCCCGGAGGCGAGCAGGAACGGCCGGGCGGACCCGGCGAGCACCTCACCGAACGTCTCGACGACGCGGCGGTCCGCGTCGGCGGCGCCCTGGAAGTCTCCCGCGAAGGCGCTCTCGTGCTTGAACGCGAGGTGGATCACCCCGTCCGAGGCGGCGGCCGCGTCGCGCAGGACGTCGAGATCGTCGAGCGTGCCGCGGACCACCTCGACCCCGGCCCCGGTGAGGGCGGCGGCCGAGGCGTCGGAACGGGCGAGCCCGACGACCCGGTGACCCGCGTCGATGAGTTCGGGGACGAGTGCGGAGCCGATCCATCCGGATGCTCCGGTGACGAAAACGCGCATGAGTCATGCCTCCAGCCCGGTCGGTCACCCCCGCGCGGAGAAGGCGCGTCGGGCGACCAAGTAATGTCAGTCGCTGCCATCACACCGTAGCAACCGATGTCAGTCGCTGTCATCATATGGCGGCGAACAATGTCAGCGACTGTCATCACGCGACGCCGACCGATGTCAGCCACTGCCATCGGGTACACTGCCCGACATGGGAAGATGGGAGCCGAACGCACGATCTCGGCTCGAACAGGCGGCGCTGGATCTCTACCTTGAGCACGGCTTCGAACGCACCTCGGTCGCGGAGATCGCCCTGCGGGCGGGGCTGACCGAGCGGACGTTCTTCCGCCACTACGCGGACAAGCGCGAAGTGCTGTTCTCGTGTCCGAGCCTGCTGCAGCAGCTTTTCACGGACGCGGTCACCCAGGCCCCCGAGTCCGCCACCCCGATAGAAGCCGTGGCGGCGGCCATCGAGGCCACCGCGGCCGTGCTCCAGGAACGCCGGGAGTACACCCTCCGCCGCCAGACCATCATCGCCGCCAGCGCCGAGCTGCAGGAACGCGAGCTGATCAAACTCGCCACACTGTCGGCCACACTCACCGACGCGCTGCGGCAACGCGGAGTCGAGGACGCCTGCGCGAACCTCGCCGCCGAGGCGGGCATCGCCGTCTTCAAGGTCGCGACCCGCCTCTGGGTCGAGCAGTCCGGCCAGGGGGACCTCTCCCGGTTCGTCAAGGAGTCGTTCGAAGGACTCAGAGCGGTGACCGCGGGCACCTGACCCGCGAGGCCCGACCGGCTCGGATTCCCGGCGCTCGACGTTCCCCTTGGTCAGGTGCCCGCGTTCTCCCGGTCAGCTGCCGACGTAGGCCGCGAGGTGTTCGCCGGTGAGGGTGGAGCGGGCGGCGACGAGGTCGGCGGGGGTGCCCTCGAAGACGATCCGGCCGCCGTCGTGGCCGGCACCCGGGCCGAGGTCGATGATCCAGTCGGCGTGCGCCATCACCGCCTGGTGGTGCTCGATGACGATGACCGACTTGCCGGAGTCGACGAGCCGGTCCAGCAGGCCGAGCAGCTGCTCGACGTCGGCGAGGTGCAGGCCGGTGGTCGGCTCGTCGAGGACGTAGACGCCGCCCTTCTCCGCCATGTGGGTGGCGAGCTTGAGCCGCTGCCGCTCGCCGCCGGACAGCGTGGTGAGCGGCTGACCGAGGCTGAGGTAGCCGAGCCCGACGTCGGCGAGCCTGCCGAGGATGGCGTGCGCGGCCGGGGTGCGCGCCTCGCCCGCTCCGAAGAACTCCTCGGCCTCGACCACCGACATCGCGAGCACCTCGCTGATGTCGCGACCGCCGAAGTGGTATTCCAGCACCGACGCCTGGAACCGCTTCCCCTCGCACTCCTCGCAGACGGTGGCGACGCCCGCCATCATCGCCAGGTCGGTGTAGATGACGCCCGCGCCGTTGCACTCGGGGCAGGCACCCTCGGAGTTCGCGCTGAACAGTGCCGGCTTCACGCCGTTCGCCTTCGCGAACGCCTTGCGGATCGGTTCGAGCAGGCCGGTGTACGTCGCCGGGTTGCTGCGCCGCGAGCCCCGGATCGCGCTCTGGTCGACCGAGACCACCCCCGCGCCCCGGGGGATCGACCCGTGGATGAGCGAGCTCTTGCCGGACCCCGCGACACCGGTGACGACGACGAGCACCCCGAGCGGGATGTCGACGTCGACGTTCTGGAGGTTGTGGCGGTCGGCGCCGCGAATCTCCAGCGTGCCCTTGGGTGTCCGCACCGTCTCCTTGAGCGTGGACCGGTCGTCGAAGTGGCGGCCGGTGATCGTGCCGCCGGTCCTCAGCCCCTCGACGGTGCCCTCGAAGCAGACGGTGCCACCCGCCGTACCGGCGCCGGGGCCGAGGTCGACGACGTGGTCGGCGATCACGATCGTCTCCGGCTTGTGCTCCACGACGAGGACCGTGTTGCCCTTGTCCCGCAGCCGCAGCAGCAGGTTGTTCATCCGCTGGATGTCGTGGGGGTGCAGGCCGATGGTGGGCTCGTCGAAGACGTAGGTGACGTCGGTGAGCGAGGAGCCGAGGTGCCGGATCATCTTCACGCGCTGCGCCTCGCCGCCCGACAGCGTGCCCGCGGGCCGGTCGAGCGAGAGGTAGCCCAGCCCGATCTCCACGAACGAGTCGAGGGTGTGCGCCAGCGTGCCGAGCAGCGGAGCCACCGAGGGCTCGTCCAGGCCGCGTACCCATCCGGCCAGGTCGCTGATCTGCATCGCGCACGCGTCGGCGATGCTGACCCCGCCGATGCGCGAGGACCTCGCCGCCTCGCTGAGCCGGGTGCCGTCGCACTCGGGGCAGGTGGTGAAGGTGACCGCCCGGTCCACGAACGCCCGGATGTGCGGCTGCATCCCCTCCCGGTCCTTCGACAGGAACGACTTCTGGATCTTCGGGATCAGTCCCTCGTAGGTGAGGTTGACGCCGTCGACCTTCACCTTGACCGGCTCCCCGTAGAGGAAGTCGTGGAGCTCCTTCTTGGTGTAGTCGCGGATCGGCTTGTCCGGGTCGACGAACCCCGACTCGGCGTAGACCCGTACGGTCCAGAAGCTGTCCGACTTCCAGCCGGGGATGGTGAACGCGCCCTCGGCGAGCGACTTGGAGTCGTCGTAGAGCTGGGTGAGGTCGATGTCGGAGACCGCTCCCCGGCCCTCGCAGCGCACGCACATGCCGCCGATACGGGTGAAGGTCGCCTTCTCGGCCTTGCGGGCACCGCGCTCGACCGTGATCGCACCGCTCGCCCGGACCGTGGCGACGTTGAAGGAGAACGCCTGCGGCGAGCCGATGTGCGGCTGCCCGAGCCGGCTGAAGAGGATGCGCAGCATCGCGTTCGCGTCGGTGGCGGTGCCGACCGTGGAGCGGGGGTCGCCACCCATCCGCTGCTGGTCCACGATGATCGCGGTCGTCAGCCCTTCGAGGACGTCGACCTCGGGCCGCGCCTGCGTCGGCATGAAGCCCTGCACGAAGGCGCTGTAGGTCTCATTGATCATCCGCTGCGACTCGGCGGCGATCGTACCGAAGACCAGAGAGCTCTTGCCCGAGCCGGAGACACCGGTGAACACCGTGAGCCGTCGCTTCGGGATCTCGACGCTCACGTCCTTGAGGTTGTTCACCCGCGCGCCGAGCACGCGGATCAGATCGTGGCTGTCGGCGGCGTGCGGCTCGGACGACCTCTCGGTCATGCTCATCGGCTCTCCAACTGTCTGCGGGGGCGGTTGTGCGAGTTCTTCTTGGCTGCGCTTTCCCCGGGGGATCAGCGCAGCTCCTGGATGCGGACCAGGTTGCCCGCGGGGTCACGGACGGCGCAGTCTCGAACGCCGTACGGCTGCTCGGTCGGCTCCTGGCTGATCTCGGCGCCACCGGCACGCAACCGTTCGAAAATACTATCGAGATCGTCGGTGGAGAGGACAATACCGGCGTAGGTGCCCTTCGCCATCATTTCCACGATGGTGCGGCGCTCGTCGTCGGTGACTCCGGGGTCGGCGACCGGCGGTTGCAGCACGATGGAGGTGCTCGGCTGCCCGGGGGGACCGACCGTGATCCAGCGCATCCCGGCGTATCCGGCGTCGTTGCGGACCTCGAAGCCGAGGATGTCGCGGTAGAAGGCGAGGGAGGCTTCCGGGTCGTCGTGCGGAAGGAAGCTCGCGTGGATGGTGATGTCCATGGCATTCACGCTAGGTGCGGCTCGGGGGTGGTCGCTTCTCCGATCCTGACCGGTCGGGTCACCTGTCCGGCCAGGCAGGACGGTATTTCCGTCGCCGCCCGGCCGAATCCGGACGGAGATTTCGACATCCCTCCCGGGGAGAGCGCAAAAATCTCATGCCCGCTCCGACTACTCATCGAAAGGACACACTTCAACGATCATCGGAGAACGAGATGAACCATCCGCGTATCGGCGTCAGCCTGCCGCACTTCGGACCGTACGCGGGCCCGGACGCCATCGTCGCCGTGGCGCGGGCGACGGAGCGGCTCGGGTTCCACGCCGTGTCCGTCAGCGAACGGCTGCTCATGCCCGCCGCGCCGGACTGGACCAACGACGCCGGTCTGCCCGAGTCCCATGTCTGGGACTCGCTGGAGATCCTGACCTGGGCCGCCGCCCACACGGAGCGGATCCGGGTGAGCACCGGAATCGTCAATTCGATCTTCCAGTCGCCCGTCATCCTCGCCCGCAGGCTGGCCACCCTCGACCGGCTGTCCGGTGGCCGTCTCGACGCCGGTATCGGCCAGGGGGGCGGCACGATGGAACCGCCGTACTACATTCCCGAGGAGTTCGTCGCGGCGGGAGTGCCGGCCTCGCGCAGGGGCGCCGGGTTCGTCGAGCACATCGCCGCGATGCGGGCCTGCTGGGGTCCGGACCCCGTCTCGCATCACGGCCGCCACTACCAGATCCCGTCGTCCCTGGTCGGGCCGAAGCCGTTCGGGGACACCATCCCCCTGTTCATCGGCGCGCTCACCCGGCAAACCATCGAACGGGCGGCGCGCGTCGGTGACGGCTTCATCGTCGTGGCCCTGGACTGGGAGGAGACCCGGACCAAGATCCTGTGGTACCGGGAGGCGGGCGGCACCGGCACGGTCGTGGTGAACACGATCCAGGCCTACCCCGACACCCCGATCACCCCCGCCACGTTCACGGACGCCATGCTGAACGACCTCGAACGCGCCGCGAAAGCCGGCGCGGACGAGATGCACCTCACCCTCAACCTCAAGCCCGTCTCCCCTGACGATCAGATCGAACTGCTGGAGGCCCTCGCCGGCAAGCTCGGCCTGCCCGCCTGACGAGGCGCCGGTGAACGCCTCGTCCCGCGTTCACCGGCACCTCTCCCGTCGGCTTCTACGAGAGCGACGTCGTCGCCGCTACGCGCCGGACGACCCCCTCAGGAGTCGCGTCGCAGCGACGACAGCCCCCACAGCTCGGCGATGCGCCCGTCACGCACCCGGAAGATCTCCAACATGGTGGGTGATTCCCGGCCGGGAATCCCGTGCACGCTCGTGCGGACGGCGACTGTGTCCCCTTCGACGACCATGTCCTCGATGACGACCCGGGCATCGGGGAACGCCTCGTGGAACCCCTGCCATGCCCGGGTGACGCTCGCGGGGCCGGTCGTGCCCAGAGGGTGGCTGTAGAAGTCCGCCGTGAATATCCCCTCCGTCGCGGCGTGGTCGTGGGCGTTGAACGCCGCGTACATCCGCCGGGCGGCGGCCCGCACGTCTTCGGTCATCGGCCCTCCTGTTCGAGGATGTTCGCGCGGACGCGACGCAGGACATCCAGCACGATCTCCCGCTGTTGCGGGGTGGTCCGGTCGAGAAGCCGTTCCTGGTACGCCTGGTGTGCTCGCTCCAGATCGGCCGCCACCCGCTCACCGGCAGCGGTCAGCGCGGCCAGGGTGTAGCGGTTGTCCTCCGGGTCCAGGCGACGGCCGAGCAGTCCTTCGGCCTCGAATTCCTTGACCAGCCGGGTGACGCTCGCGCCGTCGACGCTCAGTGTCCGGCGCAGGTCACTGTGACTGGTCTCGCCGTCACGCCACAGCCGGATGAGCAGCTGCACTCGCTGAGGGCTCATCCCCACGTGCCGGGCGAATGCCTGCCGCAGCTCAGCACAGGACCCGCCAAGCTCACGGAAGAACGTGTCCTCCACCGTCTCTTCACGCATGATCTCTTTATATTCTCAACTCTTGACTTCATCAAGAGATTTATCGCCCCGCCCAGGACACGGAATCGAGGAAGATCAAGAAGTGACGCCGAAGCCACCTCGCGCCCTGCCCGACGTCCGCCGGGAGCGGTGCCCTCGCCACCCCTGACAAGGGCACCGCCACGGCGACCGGGGTCATGAGTCCCGGTCGCCCCCGGCCCCGCGAGCGATCCCGGAAGGTTCGCACCACCGCTCGCGCTCGCGGGAGTCGTCGGCGCGACGATCACGAGACCGCCGCCGCGCCCGTCCGGGAGACGTACCGGAGCCCTCCACCTCGGGGCGGACGGCCAGAGCCATCACGATCCCGTACATCTGGGCTTCGAGATCGTCGGCGGTGGCCCCCTGGAGGATCACCGGGCCAGGCACCGGCCAGGCCGCGATCGCGTAGAACAGCCGCGAGTGCGTGCCGTAGAAGACGGTCCAGTCCTTCCACTCACGATCCAGCCGCTCCGCCTCACCACGGGCACGGTGATCCCACGTACGCCGGGGAACGAGAGCGGGGGCCATACCGTCCCGGTGCCGCCCTCCGCCGGACGCGGGCCTGCGCCGGATCACGAGACCGCCTGCTCGCTCACCTGCCGAGCGGCACTCTCCTGCCGCTCGACCTCCTCCCGCAACTCGTCGAGAGTGTCGGCGTCGACCGTACGCGCCGCCCCGGCATCGAACTCCGCATCGGTGAACGGAACGACACGAGACGCCCACAACCGCCCCTTGTCACTGAGAATGACCCGCCAACCGGAAATCACCGGCTCGCGGGGCGTTGATTTATCATCGTCCATGGATCGGACCTCCATCCGATCAAGGGGCCCGTTCCGGCGTGTAGTGCCGTGGCGGGCTCCGCCATTTCACGGGGATCTTCGCCGCGTCCATGTAATAGTGGAATTGCCGAACGAGATATCCAAGAGGTTTACTGGGGGAAGAGGCACACCCCCCAAACTCCCCAATCCCGGAGTACGAAATGCCACGTACGTCCCAGCCGGTTAATCCCGCTGATTCACCTTGGCACCTGCTTGGCAGCACTATTCGCCATTGGCGGGAAAATGCCCGTTTTTCGCAGCGCGACCTCGCCGCGATGATCCACGTGGACCACACGATGATCTCCGCCTGGGAGCGTGCCGCCTCACGCCTGGACACCACCAACGTCCGGGCAATCGATACGGCATTAGAGGCGAATGGGCAGATCTCAGAGCTTCATGCCCTCGTTGTGGAAGTTGACCGATTCCGGGTAAGTAAGGTGGAAACAGACACCTCAATATGTAATGAGGATGATGTGGAGCGCCGTACCCTTCTCCAGCTCTTGGCGATGATGGGTGCCGGTGCCGGCATCCCCGCTTCCGCCGTAGACGCTCTCCACGCGGACCTGTGGCGGGTCACGGACGCGGCCGACAACAGCGTGAGCGACTGGGAGCAGATCGCGTGGGACTACGCACAAGGCGTGTGGACCGAGCCACCGGGTTCCAGGAGCGCCGACCTGGCGGGCGACATCCGTAACCTGGGCCTTGCTTTGACGCGCTCCCACACCCCGGCCGACCGCACCACCTTGCTGCGCGTCTACGCCCAACTGGCGGCCTTCATGGCCCTTGATCTGGCTGAAACCTCCAGCGCCCGCGCATGCTGGCGTTCATGGCGTGCGGCCCGGTCGGCGGCCGACGCCTCAGGCGACCGTGAGCTGAGCGTGTGGGTACGCGCCGAAGAGGCCACCAAGTCGTTCTACATGCGTCGTCCCGGACCGGCCGCAGGTGTCCTGGTCGAGGAGGCCGTGCATCTCGCGGACGGCCATGCGTGTCTCGGCTTGTTGGAGGCACTGAAAACACGGAGCCGCATTCTCGCCGCAGACGGGCGGGTGGCCCCCGCCCGTGAGGTTCTCGACGATTTCAGGGACGTTTACGAGCGGCTCCCCGACTCCGTGACCAATGACCCCATCTCCGTGTGGGGATATCCCCTGGAAAGCGCACAGTACGCCGAGGCTTTTGTGCTCTCCATGCTGGGAGACGGGAAGTCGGCGACGCCGATACTGGAGCAGGCTCTCGCCTCATGCCCACGAGAGAAGGCCGGAGGCAGGGCCAACATCGGCCTCATCCAGGCATGGGGGCTAATCCAGGAGCGAGATGTGACCGAAGGGCTCGACCATGCTCTCAACATCGCGACATCCCTCCCCACCACAACCGCCAGACGCAAAATCATGCGGGAGGTCGTAACCGCCCTCCCCGAACGCGCCCGAACCCTGCCCGCCGCCCGCGAACTCCACGCCCTGACGACAGGAACCCGTTCGGGATGACACCTTGAAGAAACGTCCGCGTGACGGTGGGCTCCAGAATCCCGACCAAGTATCAATGCCTAATTCCGTCAGTTGCAAGACAGGTGATCATGGTGGAACCGGCCCACCTGTACGCTCCCGTCAGGCCAGACTGAAATTCAGGAGGTAGACGTGACCGAAAGGCCACATGCCTATCTCCGTATTGCCGATCACCTGCGAGAACTGATCGTGTCGGGCGAGCTCGCCCCAGGAGCGAAGCTGCCGACGCAACGGCTCCTTGCCGAGGAGCACGGGGTCTCCGACATCCTCATCCGGCGGGCGCTGGAGATCCTTCGCAACGAGGGCTTGGTCGAATCGCGCCAGGGCTCCGGAACGTACGTCCGGGAGCGTCTGCCTGTACGCCGCATCTGCATGGACCGCTACCTGATCGATGCGGGGCCGCAGGACAGTCCGCAGACGAGTTTCACACATGATGTCGGGATCACCTGGTCGCAGTACCGTCTCGACAAGGCTTACCGGATGATTCAAGCCGACGAGCGCCTGGCCGGCCTGTTCGGAGTCCCGGCCGGAACCCGGGTCCTTGAGCGCCGGTTCGTCTTCTACGCCTCGGGCAACCCGAGCCAAATGGCGCGCTCGTGCCTGTTGGCCGCTGACGTGGAGGGCACGCCGGTCGCCAACCCGAATAATGAGCCGTGGCCGGGCGGCAACATCGGTCAGCTGCGGACTCTCGGGATCGAGATCGACAAGATCACCGAAGAGACCGCGACGCGCATGCCGACACCGGAAGAGACCGAGCTGCTCAGGATCGCGGCTGGAGTTCCGGTCTTCGCGATCACGCGACTGATGTACTCGAAGAAGCGTGTCGTCGAGGTCGCGGATCCGATCGTCATCCCCGGCGACCGGGCCGTGCGGGTGGATCACATCGTGCTGTGAGAGGCAGCCCGCTCAGGGGTCCCAACAGAGGGTAAGGCGTCGTCGGCAGCCAATCGTGAGGGCCACGAAGACCTCGTGAATATCATCACGCGTCTCCCTCTCAACGGATACGTGGTCGGTGAAACCAGCGCAGCGGGCGATCGTCTGCTCGCCCTCCATCAGTCCAGCCCAGTCAACTGGCCCGTTAATTACAGAAGCACCTCGACACTATTCACCTTCAAGGCTCCGCAGAAATTTATACATCCCAGAGGATGGGTTGTCATGTGGAAAAGATGTGCCATTTTGCGCGTGCCGTGCATCGAGGCGCTTGGCGTGCTCGGCCGCCTTCTTTCTTAGAGGCATATAGACTTCGGGGTCGATCCTCTTTCCTGATCGGCCGTCCAGCGAACGGGATCGACTGTCTGCGGAATTCGTGTCCATAAATGCACTGCAGTTGCTGTAGTGCAAGATCAGCCACAGCTCGAAACACGGGTTTGATATCGCAAGGTTTATCCCGTTCGACCTCGCGAGATCTATTGCCTGCGGCAGGTTCGGGTGATTTTGGGGCCACTCCACATCAAAAAGGCACCAACATTCATCGATTTCAGGATCGCTCTTGTACGCCATGGCCTTCTTGACCAAAGTAAGAGGCACGCCCTGTTCGGGATGGATCTCTATGCTCAGCGCGGTGTTTTCGGCTATGTGTGGAAGCCTCTTCAGGCCGTTTATGTAATCGGGTTCAGAGTTCTGCCCTTCACAGAAGACCATTATCGTGCGGAGCTCAGGCCGCTTTTCAGCGGTCCTTCTCAGTGATTTTCCGCCCCTTTGGCGCCTACTCGAAATCATCAGCCGATTAATCCAAGAGCGCGCAGCAGGGCAGTCTGGTCCACTTGGGGTAGCGCGCCGAACCTGCCGTGAAGATAAGCATTCTCAAGGTTCTGCGATTTGCGCACACGCTCTCCGGAAAAATCAGCCAATGCGCCGAGGCGGGTGGAGCCGTCGGCTTGCTTTTCGGTCAGCCAGACTTCGTCTCGATTGAGGTGATTCAGAAGACTGGTGTCGTGAGACGTAAAGATCAATTGAGCACCGCGTGGATTGGTCACCGGACTACGGAAGATCCGTAGCAATTCCGCTGACAAGGTTGGGTGCAGGCTCGCGTCCAGCTCGTCGAACAGGACGACCGAACCCTGCCGCAGGGCAGTCAGAACTGGGCCGATCAGAGCGAACCATGTTCTCGTACCCTCTGACTCGACATCTAAATCAAACGGGACGCTCTCCTCTGTGGTCTTATGTAGAAGTCGCACCCTGCGTTGAGTACGCACCTCCGAGTCGGAATAGATGACCTCTCGGCGATCGATGACCACGTCTTCGATGCCAAGGTCGGCCAGACGCAACAGCGCCAATGCTTGTTGGCGAACTCCGATAAATCTCCCGCCAAGTTCGTTGTCATCGAAAAGGGTCAGCTGGTTGCCCTCCTCTTCGAACCAGCGAATTGTTGAGCGATGACTTGGGTTTCGATACGCTCCCGCCGGGAGGCGCGACTTGCTACGCCTGGGCATGTGACCAAGGTTCTGTATGCCTAGAAGCTCTCGCGTGAATTCCGACACCAGCGGTTCATCGAACCGGCGCGCGATCGAGAGTGCCAGAGTCCTGTGCGTCATAAGTTCGCGAGTGCCGGACAGACCGCCAAGCCCTCTTTGCAGCTTCAGCTCCAACTCTTCTCGTTCGAATATTCTCCTGCGCTTTTTCTCGGGATAGTGAAACAAGCCTTCATAGATCACATGTTCGCGGTCCAACTCAAGTATGTACTCAAAACGAACGCCGTCGATTATGACTTCGACGCTGAACTCACTCGCAAGTGAACGGCCATCACCAAAGGCAAACGGCTCAACCGGTATTTCGTCCTCCCAAAAACGAAAAGAAAAACTGACCGCATCGCACAACCAGGAGAGCGCTGCTACGACGTTTGACTTTCCAGAGGCATTTGGTCCATATATCGCCGCAATTGGTAGAAGGCTCTCTCCGAGCAGCGGTACGGGGCGCGCTTCTTCGCGATCTCGATCGATTGCGACCATCGAAAGATCGACTGGCCCTCTGATGGAGCGATGGTTCGTGGCTCCGAATCTGATCAACACGATCTCACCCTACATGCACTCCAACTGCTGACACAGGGCCTACGCCGTAAGTTTAAGACGAAATCAGTCCTCTGCCTGCAGCACTCCTGCATGCACGCGCCTACGTTGATACGCCCCGCGATGATCGCCACGCCGAGATCGAGGTCGGCACACGACTGGGGGCATCGTTGCCGCACTGCTTTCAGTCCTCGGGGTTTACATGCCATCGAATAACAAGAACGGCTTAATACAGCAAAACCGCTCTGAACGATCAAAAGCACCAGACCGTATCTGCCGCTTAGAACTCCTGACAGAATGCGGCCGGCAGTTGAGGCCGCCCCCTTCTACATCACCCTCAAGCCGGACAAACGGCGACCAAGTTTCTTACAACCCCCGTCCGGTCAGTGCGACGAGTCGCAGGAGACACGCCGGTGCGGGGTGCGCAGTCCGTCGATGAGCAGCGCGACCATCCGTCGGCTGTGGTCGTGGCCTTCGCCGGGTACAGGCATGCACAGGTTGGCGACGGCGTACAGGAGGTCCCGGGCGCTGACGTCGTCGCGCACCGACCCGTCGGCCACGGCGGCGTCGAGCAGTGCCGTGAGAACGGGGCCTGTCTTGTCGATGAAGTAGCCGGAGAGGGTCTCGTAGGCCGGGTCGCCGGAGTGGAGGGCGGGGGCCAGTCCTCGTTTGGTCCCCAGGAGTTCGGCGTACCGGCGCAGCCACCGGGCGAGCGCTTCCGCGGGCTCGTGGGCGGCGCTGAGCTCGGGTCCTGCCGCGGCGACGGCGTCGATCCCGCTCTCCACGACCGCCTTGACCAGGTCCGAGCGCAGCGGGAAGTGCCGGTAGAGAGTTCCGACGCCGAGTCCGGCCAGGTCGGTGATCTCTTTCGCGGGCGCGTCGACACCGGTCGTGTCGAAGACCGTCTTCGCCGCCTCGATCAGGGCGTCGACGTTGCGCTGCGCGTCCGCGCGCATGCGGCGGGACGGCCCTGTCTTCTCGGTCATGAGATCCCTCCGGTTGCGTAACCGGAAAAGCTTTCCGTATAGTTCCGGAAAGCTTTTCCGCTTAGATGGAGCGTAGAGCACCCCGCGCACGCTCCACCACACCCCGAGGAGAAACCCCATGCAGTACCGTCCCCTGGGGCGCACCGGCATCAAGGTCAGCCCCTACGCACTGGGCACCCTCATGTACGCCACGCGCATGGGCAACGAGCCCGAGGAGTCGGCACGCATCATTCACAAGGCTCTGGACGTCGGCATCAACTTCATCGACACCGCCGACGCCTACGGCGACTCGGAGGAAGTGGTGGGCAGGGCCCTCAAGGGACGCCGTGACAGCGTCGTCCTCGCGACCAAGTTCGGCAATCCGATGGGCGAGGACCCCAACCAGCGGGGCACCTCCCGGCGCTGGATCACGACCGCCGTCGAGAACTCGCTGCGACGGCTGCGGACGGACCACATCGACGTCTACCAGATCCACCGCCTCGACCCCACGACCGATGTCGAGGAGACCCTCTCCGCGCTCACCGACCTGATCCGCAGCGGCAAGATCCGCGCGATCGGCTCCTCCACCACCCCGGCCTCCGACATCGTCGAGGCGCAGTGGGTCGCCGAGCGCCGGAACCTGGAGCGATTCCGGACCGAGCAGCCGCCCTACTCCCTGCTCAACCGCGGCATCGAGCGCGAGGTCCTGCCCGTCGCGCAGAGATACGGCATGGGCGTCATGGTCTGGGGTCCGCTCGGTCAGGGCATGCTCACCGGCCGCGTGCGCAAGAACGGGGAGAACGACCTGAGCCGCGCGGGCTTCTTCAGGCACCTCAACGACGAGCGCCGCATCGACGTCGTCGAACGACTCATCCCCGTCGCCGAGGAGGCGGGCATGCCCCTGACCCACCTCGCCATGGCATTCACCATCGCCCACCCGGGTGTCACCAGCGCCATCGCCGGCCCTCGCACGATGGCCCACCTCGACGACCTCCTCGCCGGCATCGACGTCCGGCTCGGTGACGACGTCCTGGATCGGATCGACGAGATCGTCCCGCCCGGCACCGACGTCGGCGCCCTCGACCAGGACTACCTGCCGCCCGCCCTGCAGACCGCGGCCCTGCGCCGCCGCCCCGTCGGCGAACGCGCGGCAGCCTGATATCCCGGCCCGAATCCCGCGGCCGGTTTCGTACGCCGAGCAGCCTGCTCGACCAGGTTCGAGCTCACTCTCGGCCCCGCCCCACCGGTGTTCCCAGGTCGGAGGCCGCCTCTCCTGTGGACCGGCCGGGCACCGTCGCCCGGGTACCGACGTAGCCTGCGGTGACGTCGAAACCAGAAACGTTCGGCAGGCGCCATGACATCGAGGGGCCTTCCTCTTCACCGGCCTCGGGCGGTTACAGCCAGTCGTGTTCGCGGGCGTATCTGGCCGCTTCGTGGCGGGTGCGGGTCTGGGTCTTCTGCATCGCGTTCGAGAGGTAGTTGCGGACCGTGCCCTCGGCCAGGTGGAGCCGGGTGGCGATGTCGGCGGCCGAGTAGCCTTCGCCGGTCGCTCGCAGGACGTCGAGCTCGCGGTCGGTGAGCGGGCAGTCGTCGATCACGGCGAGGGCGGAGACGTCCGGGTCGATCCACCGCCTGCCCTCGTGCAGGGTGGTGATGACCGAGACGATGTGTGCCGGTTCGGCAGACTTGCTGACGAAGCCCTGGACGCCGAGCCTGAGTGCCCTGCGCAGCACGCCGGGTCTGGCGTGGCGGGTGAGCATGAGGATCACCTGGTCGGGCCGGGTACGGCGGATCTCCGCGACCGCGCCGAGGCCGTCCACGCCGGGCATCTCCAGATCGATGACGAGCACGTCGGGCCGGTGTCGCAGGGTGGCCTGGACGGCCGTCTCCCCGTCCTCCGCTTCGGCGAGTACGGTGATGTCGCCTTCGAGGGGGAGCAAAGCGGCCAGCGCCTTGCGGAGGAGGGCCTCGTCGTCGGCGAGCACCACGGTGGTCATGTCGGTCGATTCTCCTTCCACAGGTCGTCGATTTTCACAGGTCGTCGATTCTCCTTCCACAGTTCAGGGAGTGGCGTTCGAGGGGCCGTGGGGGAAAGTCGCGGCTGTGAGGAAACGTCCGTCCTTCTGCTCCACGGTCAGCTCGCCCCCGTTCGTCGTCACCCGTTCCCTGAGGGTGGCGAGCCCTCGGAGCGGGGGAAGCGGGGCGTCCGGGACGCCGTCGTTCACGATGACGATGCCCGACTCCGAGAGGGTGACGCGCACCTGCCTGGCCTGGGCGTGCCGCAGGATGTTGGTCGTCGTCTCCCGCAGGACCAGGCCGAGCAGTTCGCCCGCGCGGGCGTCGACCTCGGCCTCGCGGTCGACGCGTACGTGGATGCCCGCGGCCTCGAAGAGGTTCTTCGCGTTCTCCAGCTCCGCGGAGAGGTTGAGCCGCCGCTGGGCGTAGGCGAGCTCCTTGGTCTGGTTGATGGTGTCGCTGACCAGGGCGTGCACCTCGCGTAGCTCCTGCTCGGCCCGTTCGGCGTCGCTGCGGACGAGTCTCTGCGCCAGCGCGATCTTGAGCTTCACCACGTGCAGGGTGTGGCCCTGGATGTCGTGCAGGTCGCTGGCGAACCGGACGCGTTCGCGGATGACGGCCAGCTCCGCTTCGCGCTCTCGCGCCTCCTCCAGCTCCTCGACGAGGCCGTAGAACCGCTTGTTGGGGAACATGAGACCGATAACCGCGGCCGTGCCTCCCGTGGGAAAGACGAGGTACTCGATCAGGGCGGAGGAGTCGACCTCCTGGGTGATCAGCAGCCTTGTCGCCCCCACCGCGGCGACGTAGGCGACCACTCCCAGGGCCGCCGCGACCCGGTGGCGCGGCAGTTGGGGGATGACGTGGGAGGCCACGATCGAGATGCCGTAGAACGCCATGCCGCCGCCGACCACGAACACGGAGAAGGGCCACACGGCGGCGGTGACGATCAGGCAGGGGATCGCGACGCGCAGGACGTCGCCCGCCGCCCACCGTACGAAGACCACCAGGGCCGCCACCACGCCCGCGCTCAGGACGAGGGCATCCCCCCAGGTCCGGGCGTCCTTCACCACCGTCAGCACCCCGACGCCGATGAGCAGCGGGAGGAACAGGGTGAGGTTGAGCCTGCGCAGCCGCCCTCGCGTGGACTCGGTGGCCTGGGGCACCGCGTGTGTCGGGCTCACTGATCCTCACCTGGTCGCCGGACGGTCGGTCCTCGCGGTCGGGCCGCTGGGCCGCGGGTCGTACACAGCCGCAGGTCGTACGCGTCGGCCGTGTCCACAGCCGGCGGCATCGCGCGGTGGTCCCGCAGGAACGGCTCTCCAGGGTCGAACAGCGGAGTCCGTCCCGGCATTCCTCTCGCTCCGGGGCACCACCGGTGACACCGTTTCATGGATTAAATGGATTGACCTGCGGAAACGTCACGACAGCCCTTCGCGTCCCGCCGCCGAGGCAGGAGCACACGAGGCACTCCCCTACGGTCGGCGACGTCGAGGGGCGTCATCGGCGCGGCTCCCAGCGGAAGATCCGGGAGGCGAGCACGACGGCGACGATCACCCAGCCCAGGGTGGGCCCGAGGAGGAGCAGGGAGTCGGTGAAGGGAACGCCGCCGTTCCAGGCGTTGACGGCGAGTTCGGTGGCCGAGCCGCCGGGGAGCAGCCGTTTGAGCAGGGCGAGTTCCTCGGTGCCGGTGATTCCCACCCAGCTGGCCACGGCGATGGCGCCGAGACTGACGGGCAGCGTGGTCACCTGGGCGTGTTCGGGGGAGTTCGTCACTCCCGCCGTGGCCAGTCCCAGGCCGAGCATCATGACCAGCATCGAGAGGACGGCCGCCACCAGGAGGAGGACGTTGTCCGGCCGGCCCGTGACCGCGGCCAGAACGGTCATGATCACGGCCACCTGGACGAGCGCGATGACGGCGACCGGGAGGATCAGCCCGGAGATGATCTCACTGTCGCTCGCCGCGGTGGAGCGGAGCCGCTTGAGGAAGAGATTCTGCCGACGTGAGGCGAGGGTCGTCACCACGGTGGTGTAGAGCCCGAACGCCCCCACGGTGAACATCGTGATCGCCGCGATGTATCCGAGGCTGCCGATGGCGGCGAAGCCCTCGTGCTGGTAGATGAAGAACCCGCTGACCACCATGGGCATGACGAGACTGGTGACCAGGACCAGCCGGTTCCTGAAGATCTGGATCAGCTCGCTGCGAGCGATCGAGAGCATGGCGAAGCTTCTTTCCTTTGAGGGTTCGGGGGTCTGCTGAGGGTTCGGGGGTCTGCTGAGGGTTCGGGGGTTTGCTGAGGGCTCGGGGGTCCACGCGCTTGAGGGGACGGAGGTCTACTCGCTGCCGAGGGCGCGGAAGACGTCGTCGAGCCGGGTCGATCCGGCCTGGAGGTCCCGCAGTTCCACCGAGTGGTCCTGCGCCCAGCGGAGCAGGGTGTGCAGGTCCTTCTGCAGGCCGAAGGTCTCGATCAGGAACGTGCCTTCGGCGTCGCGGGCGGCCTGCAGCGGGAGCGGCGCCTCGGGGAGGGTGCCCGGCAGGGAGAAGCGGATGGTGGAGGGGAGGGTACGCGTCAGTTCGGAGACGGTCCCCTCCCGCTGAAGGGTGCCCTGGTGCATGAGGCCGATGCGGTCCGCGTACTGCTGCGCCTCTTCCAGGTAGTGCGTGGTGAGAACGATGGTGGCGCCGTCTTCGCGCAGCCGGCCGACGGTCTTCCACAGGTCGTCCCTGGACTGGATGTCCAGGCCGGTGGTGGGCTCGTCCAGGAAGATCAGCTCAGGCGTTCCGTACACGGCGGTGGCGAAGTCCAGGCGTCGCTTCTCACCGCCGGAGAGCTGGGCCACCTTGGTGTCGGCCTTGCGGGTGAGGTTCACGACGCCGAGGACGCGGTCGACCGTGTCCGTACGCCGGGTGAGCTTCCCGATCAGCCGGACCGACTCCCGCACCGTCAGGTCCGGGGAGAAGCCGCTTTCCTGCAGCATGATGCCCATCCTGGGCCGTACGGCGCTCCTGTCGTTCGGGCTCTGCCCGAAGACCCGCACGGTGCCCGAGGTGGCCCTGCGGTGGCCTTCGACGGTCTCCAGGGTCGAGGTCTTCCCCGCCCCGTTCGTGCCGAGCAGCGCGTAGAGCTCTCCCTGCCGCACCTGGAGGGAGAGGTCCTTCACTGCGTGGAAGTCGCCGTAGGCGAGATTCAGACGTTCAACGTCGATAACCGGTGTCGAGGACATGCGTCGATCTCAACAGCCGCCGCGCTCATCGGGCAGTGCGACCACGTCATGAGCTTGTCATGACATTTATCGCGCGAACGTATGACGTGGCGTCACTGTTACCGCCATCCCGGAATGTCTTCTCAGTGTGATCGATCGACTGCGATAGGTTACGGATCGTCGTTCGGGAAGTCCTCGTGCGGCATGGGGCAGGAGGCGATGGTGGACGAGATCCTTCTGCAGGTCAGGCGGGGTGAGAGGTTCGCCTTCGGCCGCAACTGGAAGTCCTTCGTCGATCTTGTCGACGAGAGTCGCGTCCAGCGCGCGATCGACTCGCTGCGGGCGACCCTGGAGGTCGAGGATCTCGCCGGGCGCACCTTCCTCGACGTGGGCTGCGGCAGCGGCCTGTTCTCGCTCGCCGCGCATCGCCTCGGGGCCCGCGTGCACTCCTTCGACTCCGACGCCGAGGCGGTGGAGTCCGCCGTACGGCTACGGCACGTCTTCGCTCCCGACGTCTCCCTGTCGGTCGAGCGGGGAGCGACCGACGCCCCTCGGACGGCCGAACGGAGGGCGGCCGACGTCCCCCAGACTGTCGAGCGGGGAAACATCGACGCCTCCCGGATGACCGAACGGGAAGTGGTCGGCGCCTCCTGGACGATCGAGCGGGCATCGATTCTGGACGACGGTTACCTCGCGGGGCTGGGGACCTTCGACGTGGTCTACTCCTGGGGGGTGTTGCACCACACCGGGGCGATGTGGCGGGCCTTCGACGCCACCGTCGGGCTCGTCGCCCCCGGCGGGCTGCTGTTCGTCTCGCTCTACAACGACCAGGGCAGGCAGAGCCGGGCCTGGACCGCCGTGAAGCGGCGCTACAACCGGTCGGGGCCGGTGACCCGCTGCGCCCTGGTCGCCGGGAGCGCGGCGTACGTCTACCGGGCCTGGCCCCTGGTCAAGGCCGCGCGGCTGCTCCGTGGCCGGGCCGATCCCACGGTCCCTCCGCCACGGGGCATGTCGCGACGGCACGACATGCTCGACTGGGTGGGCGGCTACCCGTTCGAGGTCTCCAAACCCGAGCAGGTCCTCGCCCGTGCCCGCGCGCACGATCTCAGCCTCCTGCTCCTCAAGACGTGCGGAGGCGGGCTCGGCTGCAACGAGTACCTGCTCGGGCGACCGGCCGAACCAGCCCGGCCGGCCGGACCAGCCCGATCAGCCGTATCGGTCGGGTCGGCCATATCCACCGAATCAGCCTGACCAGGCGGGTCGCCCCCGATCGGGTGGATCAGCGGACGCGCAGGAGTCCGCGGAGCCGGCGGGCGATCTCGCGCACCTCGACGGCACCCGGGACCAGCAGCCGCAGGGGCAGTCCCGCCGATCGCGCGAACCAGCCCAGCTGGGTCGCGGCGAGGGCCGTGTAGGCGATCGTGGACGCCAGGGCGCACCCCGCGGCACCCGCTTCGGGGATGAGCAGGACGTTCAGCACGAGGTTCGCCGACAGCGCCGCGCCGTACATCAGCGAGGTGGCGAGCGGCAGGTCGAGGCGGAGCAGGTAGGCCGCGGCCGGGGCCGCGGTCGCGGCGGCGGCCACGCCCGGTGCGAGCACCAGCATCGGGACGACGCACCCGGCGAAGGCCGGACCGGCCGCGGCGACCACCAGGAACGGCCCCGTCAGGCAGAGGAGGACGAGTGACGAGGCGGCGAGGACGGCGGTGATCCGGATCGTCCGCGCCGTGTACGCGGCGGCCGTCTCCCGGCTCGACTCCATCTGCCGGGGCAGTGCGACCTGAACCACCGCGCCGGTCATCGCCCGCAGGAGTTCGGCCGGCGTCACCGCCATGGAGTAGATCCCCACCGAGGCGGGCGTGCTCATCGCGTTCAGGATGAGGACGTCGAGCCGCAGCAGCAGGAAATGACAGACGTAACCCGGGTGGTAGCGCAGCCCGCACGAGAGCGTACGGGCGACCAGCCGCCCCTCTCGCGGTCGGCGTACGGGCAGGGACGGCAGCAGGAGCAGCAGGTTCACCACGCAGGAAAGGGCCCAGACGATCACCACTCCCTCGACGGTGAGCCGTCCGGGAAATCCCAGGGCCGCCAGGGCGAAGCACTGCAGGGCGGCTCCGGCCAGCGAGCCCCGGTTGACGACCCCGGTGCGGGCGCGCAGGACGTGCACATTGTTGACGTAGACGATCGTCATCATGACGGGTACCGCGGCCAGCCCCCAGACCAGCGTGGAACGGTCGGCACCGACGCCTGGCAGGGGCGCGACCGTGAGGAAGGCGATCCCCGCAGCCACCGCGCCCGCGGCGAGCCCCAGCCACGGGGCGTTCGCCGCGATCGCGGGCCGATTCTCCTCCCGCGTCCACAGTGCCGTCTGCGACTTCTCCACCGACAGGTTTCCCATCGCCGCCGCTGTGGTCGCGAGGGTGACGATCACCCAGTAGGCGCCACGGTCCCCCGGCCCCAGGGCGCGGGCCACGATCACGCTGGTGAGCCCTCCGGCGACGGTGAGCGTGAGGTGGGTGAGGAGCAGGTGGGCCAGGCGGGTGGCGGTCGCGTCTCCGCCGCGCCTCGTCGTGACCGGGGCACTCATGTGAGCCGGGGTCGCCGACAACGGTCCTCGGCCGGTTGTACGGCGGGTTGTTCGGCCGATCGTGCGACCGGTTCTGCGGCGGGTCGTGCGACGAGTTCCTCAGTCAATCGCGTGACCGGCTGCCCAACCGGTTGCACGACGGACTGTTCGGTCGATCGTGCGACCGGTTGTACGGCGGGTTGTTCCGGCAGGTGGGTTCGGTGCCAGAGCTCGAACTGCAGCAGGGCCCAGATGCGCTTCGAGTGGTCCTGCCCTGCGGCGTGCTCGGCGAGCAGGCGGGCGACGACCTCCGGATCGAAGATCCCCCGGTCCCGGGCGGTGGCGTCGGTGAGCAGGTCGTGGGCGAGGGGACGCAGCCCGCTCCTGAGCCAGGAGGCGAGCGGCACCCCGAACCCCATCTTCGGGCGCCTCAGCAGGTGGGCGGGCAACCAGCCGGCGAGGGCGTGCTTGAGGAGGTACTTCGTCGTACCGCCACGGACCTTCAGCTCCCCCGGCAGGCCCGCGGCCCATTCCATCAGGACGTGGTCCAGGAAGGGGGAACGCGCCTCAAGCGAGTAGGCCATCGTGCTGATGTCGGTCTTCACCAGCAGGTCACCGGGCAGATAGGTGTTGACGTCGACGTCCATGACCCGGGTGAGATCGCAGCCCGCCGAGGACTCCTCGAAGGCCCGCTCGATGATGTCGCCGCTGTGGACGCCCGCCACCAGGCCACGCTGCCACGGGGTGTAGACCTGCCACTTCTGTTCCTCGGTGAAATAGGACATCAGGCGCGCGTATCCGCCACTCGTCGGCAACCCGGCCAGCTCCATGCCCCACCCCGCCTTGTGGAGCATCGATCCCGGGCGCGACAGGGCCCGCACGCTCCTGCCCGCCGCGCCCAGCAGCGGTGACGTCGCCGACGGCAGTCGCAGCCGGGAGATCCACCGCAGCAGCGCGTAACGGCGGTAGCCGCCGAAGGACTCGTCCCCGCCGTCCCCGGTGAGCACCACCGTCACCTCCCGGCCGCTCAGCTGAGCCACGAGGAGGCTGGGAATCGCCGAGGAGTCGGCGAACGGCTCGTCGAAGTGCCAGGCCAGGGTGGGAAACACATCCAGCGGAGCGCCGGAGACGACGAGCTCGGAGTGGTCGGTGCCGTAGAGGGCGGACACCTCCCCGGCGTGCGCGCGCTCGTCGAAGGCGGCCTCCTCGAAGCCGACGCAGAAGGTGCGGACCGGCCGCGAGGACTGCCGCGCCATCGCCGCGACGACCGCGGAGGAGTCCACTCCCCCCGACAGGAAGGCTCCGATCGGGCGCTCGCCGGTCATCCGCAGCCGGGTCGCCTCCAGCAGCAGCTCGCGGAGCCGTTCGGCCTCCTCCTCGACGGCGGCCACCGGACGGGGGGTGGCGTCCAGCCGCCAGTAGCGGTCGACGCGCACCCGGCCTTCCTGCCACACCAGGGTCGAGCCCGGCGGGAGCTTGCCGATCCCCTCGAAGATCGACCAGGGGGCGGGTACGTACTGCAACGTCAGATAGTGGTGCAGGGCGACCGGATCGATCTCGCCGCGCCGGCCCGGGTCACGGATCAGCGCCTTCAGTTCGGAGGCGAACCGCAGCGAGCCCGACCTCGTCTCCCAGTAGAGCGGCTTCTTGCCGACCCGGTCACGGGCGAGCAGCAACCTCCGCCTGCGACCGTCCCACAGGGCGAAGGCGAACATGCCGCGCAGGCGGTGAACGAGGGCGTCGCCGTGTTCCTCGTACAGGTGGACCAGGCACTCGGAGTCGCCGTTCGCGGCGAGGCGGTGTCCCTTGGCCAGCAACTCGGCCCGCAGCTCGGCGAAGTTGTAGATCTCGCCGTTGAACACCGCGACGACGCGGCCGTCCTCGCTGTAGACGGGCTGGTCGCCACCGGACACGTCGACGACGGCGAGGCGGCGCGTGCCGAGCACGACCGAGTGCTCCGTGTGCAGGCCACCGCCGTCGGGGCCGCGGTGCGCGAGCGTCTCGCACATGTCGCGGACCGTGTCCGGGTCCACCCCGTCCGGGCAGAGGGCACCGGCTATCGCGCACATCGCTCCCCCAGAAGGCGCCGGTACAGCGTCAGATGCCGGTCGATCATGGAATCCACGCGGAGGTTGTCCAGCGCCCAGGCGCGGGCCGCGCCGCCGAGAGACGCTCCCAAACCAGGGTCGCCCAGCACACGCTCCAGGGCGTCGGCCAGCGCCCCGGGATCTTGCGGGGGGACCAGCAGCCCGCGCCCGTTCAGCAGCTCGCGGGTACCGCCCACCTCGGTGGCGACGATCGGCCTGCCCGCCGCCATCGCCTCCATGACCGCGTTGCTCATCCCCTCCTGGAGTGAGGCGAGCACCACCACCGACGCCCGGTGCATCAGGGCCTCGACGTCCCTGCGAAGGCCCAGGAGGCGCAGGTCCACCCCCAGCCTCTCCGCCTGGGGTGTCAGGGCGTCGCGCTCAGGTCCCTCTCCCGCGAGCACCAGCGTGCACGGCGTACCCCGCTCCGCCAGCAGCGCCATCGCCTCGATGAGGTAGCGGTGGCCCTTGTACGTCAGCAGGTTGGCGACGCAGCACACGACCGGCAGGTCGGTCGCGATCGACGCGGGCGCGGCGGGCAGGAAGGCCGACTCGGGCAGCCCGTTGTAGATCACGCTGATCTTCTCAGGGGCGAGCCTCTCCACCCTTCTGGCGTCCTCCGCCACGGCCACGGCGTTGGCCACCACGTGCCGCGTCAACCGGACGGCGGGGCGCTCCAGCGTGTGGCTCCCGTACGGGAGCCGTTTGAAGACGCTCAGGCTGCGCCGTCCCGCCACGATGACGGGAACCCTGGCCAGCCAGGCGATCGGCGCGCCGATCACATAGGCGTGGTAGAGGAAGGCGTGCAACACGTCCGGCCTGAGTCGCCGCACCAGCCTGACGAGGCGTACCGCCGCGAGCAGGTTGCGGGGAAGGGCGGTGATTCCCATCGACAACGCCGTGAACCCGGCGTTGTGCACGGGGATGCCGGCCCGTTCGAGCGCGTCACCGTAGGGTCCTCCCGAGTGCAAGGTGACCACGTCGACCTCCACGCCGCCGCGAACCAGACCCGTGGCCAGGAGGAAGATCTGCTTCTCGGTGCCACCGACTCTCAACTGCCCGGTCAGCAGCAGGACGCGGCGGAGCCTGCCGGAGGCCGTTTCCCTGTCCGAGATCACCCTGAAGCTACTCTTCACGTTCGCGATCTTACGTTCGGTCATCATCGGCGTGAGGGAGATCGTGGCCGGTGAGCGTGTCGCGGCCCTGCGGGCGAGGGATCGCCCCGTCCGCCCCTCTCCACGCCGACACCGAGAACGCCATGGCCACGCCGTATCCACACCATGGCCGCGCCGCCGACACGCCCGTCGTCGGCCCGGCCTGCCCAAGCCCGGCCACGCGACCCGCCGGCCCCGGCCGGTCAGTTCAGGTCAGTTCAGGTCAGGTCCGCGGTCCCGGGGCCCGGCGGAAGGCGAATGGCTGGCTCTCGCGGCCGGGGACGACGAACCAGCACTCGCCGGTGCCTTCGCTGTCGAGCAGCCGGAAGAAGGTGTCGACGACGGACGAGACGTCGAGGATCGGGAAGCCGAGTCCCTCCAGCACCGCCTTGCTCTCACCGAGGATCGCGGTGTCGGCGAAGGACGGGCAGAGCGCCTGCACCCTGATGCCGTGCGGCCGGAGGTCTTCGCCGAGCGAGCGGACGAGTCCGACGACGGCGTGCTTGTTGGCGGCGTAGACGGGGTCGGAGGGGATGCCGACGATGCCCGCCATGCTCGCGGTCGCCACGATCGTGCCGCCGCCCGACGCCCGCAGGGCGGGGATCGCGGCGTGCGCCCCAAAGACGACGCCGTCGAGGTTCACACCCATCGCGAGGCGGTAGCGCCGGATGTCGAAGTCCTCCCCCAGGCCGCAGCCCGAGGCGATGCCCGCGTTGAGGAAGGCGAGGTCGAGCCTGCCGTACCGATCGACCGCGGTCGCCACCGCCGTCTCGTTGTCCTCCAGCCGGGACACGTCGCAGTGGACGTACGTCGCTCCCAGCTCGTCCGCGAGCCTGCCGCCCGCGACGTCGTCGATGTCGGCGAGGACGACGCGGGCACCGCCCTCGGCCAGCCGCCGGGCCACTCCCGCGCCGATGCCGTTGCCGCCGCCGGTGACGAGGGCGACCCTGCCCTCCAGCTCGTCGGCGCGGACCACGTTGAACGCCTCCGCCGGGCTCCCCAGGCTCCCCGTTCCCAGCCCACTGAGCAGCCCGCCCCCGGTGAGGCCGGCCTTCGCACCCGCGCCCGCCTTCTCCGGGCCCCCCGTCCCCGTCCCTGTCCCCGTGACCTCCATGCTCGTGTTCTCCGTGTTCACAGGGGCGGCCCTCCGGTGGCGGCGTTGGTCGAGCCCGTACTCCGGTACGCCGCGATCGTACGCTCGGCGGCACGGTCAGGGGAGGTTCACGCGGGTGCGATCGGACTCAGGCGCCCGCGTGGGCCGCCTGGAAGGCGCCTCCCGCCGCGTAGGTGACCAGCGTGGTCAGCACCTCCTTGACCGAGTCGCGTCTGCGCACGTCACAGAGGATGATCGGTGCCACGCCGTCCAGGCCCAGTGCCCGCCGTACCTTGATCGGGTCGTGCCGGCGCGCGCCGTCGAAGCAGTTGACCGCGACGACGAACGGGAGCCCGCGCTGCTCGAAGTAGTCCACGGCGGGGAAACAGTCCTGCAGGCGGCGGGTGTCGGCGAGGACGACCGCGCCGAGGGCGCCGACGGACAGCTCGTCCCACATGAACCAGAACCTGTCCTGGCCCGGGGTGCCGAACAGGTAGAGCCAGAGCCCGTCGCGGATGGTGATCCGGCCGAAGTCCAGCGCGACGGTCGTGGTGATCTTTGACTCCACGCCCGCGGTGTCGTCCACGTGGATGCCGCGCTCGCTCAGCAGTTCCTCGGTGTGCAGAGGCCTGATCTCGCTGATCGTGCCGACCATGGTCGTCTTGCCGACCCCGAAACCACCGGCGACAAGGATCTTGATGGCCATCGCGGGGGTGTCGCCCGGGGGCATGCCCGGCTCAGAGGCCGCGTATTCCATGCAGCACTTCCCTGTAGATGCGTTCGTCGATCGTCTTCCCCATCGGCCGGGGCTTGTCGATGGTGACCAGGCCCTCGCGTCGCAGCTCGCTGAGGAGTACGCGGGTGATGTTGAGTGGCAGTTTGAGATGCGCGGCGACGTCGGCCACGGTGGTGGGCCGACGGCACGCGTGCAGCACGTTGAGATGTTCGGGCATCAGCCCGACCGGCTCGAAGGGCATCTCGACGGTCGTGACGATGGCCACCAGGTCGAAGCTCTCCCCGACCGGGCGCGCCCTGCCTCCGGTCACCCCGAAGAGCCTGACCAGAGGCCCGGGATCCTCCCCCATCACGTCCTCGTACCGTTCCAAGCGGGCGCTGGGGCGGCTCCCCTCGGCTGAGCGGACAGGTGCTCACCGACGCGCTTGACCAGCAGCGCCATCTCGTAGGTCACCATGCCCAGTTCGGCGTCGCCCGCGGCGAGTACGGCCAGCCTGGCTCCCTGTCCCGCCGCGGTGACGAACAGGAAACCCCCCTCCATCTCGATGATGGTCTGCCGTACGCCTCCGAGGCCGAAGTGCCGCCCCGCGCCCAGCGCGAGGCTGTGGCTTCCCGCCGAGATGGCGGACAGGTGTTCGGCGTCCTCCCGGGTCAACCCTCGGGAGCCGCCCATCGCCAGGCCGTCGGCGGACAGCACGATGGCGTGCCGGATACCGGTGACCCGCTGGGTCAGGTCGTCGAGCAACCAGCTCAGTTCAGATCTGGGGTCGGGCATCGGAGTGGCCGTCCTTTCGCTTCCACACGTCCGTTTCCTGCTCCGCATGGCTGCGGCCCTGCTGCCAGCCTCGCTGCATGGAGGACATGAGGTGTGAGAGCTCCTCGGGGGTTCGCGCGGTGGTGTCGCACGGTTCGGGGGAGCGTGTCTGGCGGAGCTGGGGGGCAAGATTAGCCTGCCGTACCCGCATCGGCAGCCCGTCCAGGTCGTCGTCGGTGTCCGGGATGAAGACGGCCCGCCGCACGGGTATCGGGGCGGGGGCATCGGGAGCCTCGCGCCGCTCCTGGGTGGGGAACCAGCTCGACGTGGTCTCGGGAGCGCGGGCCGCCTCGTGGTCCTCGGTGGGGAACCAACTCGACGTGGTCTCGGGAGTGTGGGTCACCCCGTGGTCCTGGGCGCCGGAGAGCGCCCTGGGCCAGTCTTCCGATGCCGCGCTCAGCGCCCGCGCCGGTCCGCCCGGGTGCGCGCCGTCCTGACGCGCCCGGTTCGGCATGGTCTCGACGGCGAGCGACTCGCAGGTGGCGAGCAGGCTCTGCGGCAGCAACACGATCGCGGTGGTGCCGTCGTACGGCGAGGGGCGCAGTACGACCTTGATCCCGTGCCGGGCGGCGAGCCTCGCCACGACGAACAGGCCGAGCCTGTCGCTGTCCGCCAGGTCGAACTCCGGCGGGTCGGCGAGCTTGGCGTTGAGCTCGTCGAGGTTGGCCTGGCTCAGTCCCAGGCCGCGGTCCTCGACCTCCAGCGCGAAGCCGTTCGCCGCGGCCATGCTCCGCACGTGGACCGCGGTGTTCGGCGGCGAGAAGGTGGTGGCGTTCTCCACCAGCTCGGCGATCAGGTGGATCACGTCGGTGACCGCGGCGCCGACCAGCAGCGGCGCGTGCGGCATGGGGAGCACGGTGACGCGGGTGTAGTCCTCGACCTCCAGGATGGCGCTGCGCACCACGTCGAAGATGGGCACCGGGTCGCGCCACCTGCGGGACGGAGCCGCGTCGGACAGGATGATCAGGTTCTCCGCGTGCCGCCGCATGCGGGTGGTCAGGTGGTCGAGCTTGAAGAGATCCTCCAGGATCTCCGGTTCTTCGACGCGGCGCTCCATCGTGTCGAGGAGCGTGAGCTGGCGGTGCAGCAGCGCCTGGTTGCGCCAGGCGAGGTTCAGGAAGACCAGGCCGACCCCCTTGCGGAGCGTCGCCTGGCCGACCGCGGCCTCCACCGCGGTGCGTCGCACGGCGGAGAACGCGTGCACGACGCGGTCGACCTCGGCGGTCCTCGCGGGGGCGAGCTCGGGGGCCTCGATCGCCGGGTTCACGTCGTCGCCCCTGCGCAGCCGCTCCACCAGCCGGGGCAACCGCTCCTCGGCCAGTTCCACGGCGGACGCCTGGAGCCGCTTCAGCTCGGCGACCAGGGAGCGGCCGAACCGGTAGGAGGCGAGGATCGAGACGACGATCGCGAGCAGGCCCAGTCCCAGGATCAGCCCGATCCGCAGGTAGGTGTCGTTCCTGAGCGCCTCGCCCCTGGTCGCCGAGCGGGCGAACTCCCGCACGCTCTGCTTGTTGACGGCGACCAGAACGGCCTCGGCGTCACGCTTCCACTCGGCGGCGTCCAGCGGGGGCTTACCGGCGAGGTTCCACGAGAAGATCCTGTCCTCGCCCGCGGTGAACCGCTGGTAGGCGGGGCTCTGCAGGAAGGCCTCGTGATCCGCTTTCAGGTCCGGGCTCATGTCCCGCTCCGCGTAGACCAGGTAGTTTCTCCGGCTGGTCATCGCCGAGACGAAGGCCGCGTGTTCCGCGGGCGTCATCGCGCCGCGCTTCAGCGCCGCGGTGAGGACGGCGTGCTCCCTGCTCGCGAACTCGGCGGTGGTGCTGTAGGCGCCCATGCCGCGGACGTTACGGAATGCCTCCAGGTCCGCGATCGCGGTGGCGTCACCGATCTGCCGGTTGGCGGCGCCGACGAACTCGTTGTAGCCGTCGGTCACCTGGACGGGGCTGAGCGCACCGCGGTCGGTG
The DNA here is from genome assembly GCF_040648855.1 of Streptosporangium sp. NPDC049078. Taxonomy (NCBI): domain Bacteria; kingdom Bacillati; phylum Actinomycetota; class Actinomycetes; order Streptosporangiales; family Streptosporangiaceae; genus Streptosporangium; species Streptosporangium sp. NPDC049078. The sequence continues at coordinate 236,451 of NZ_JBEZEL010000009.1, read as the reverse complement.
AGGGTACGGACCTGGCTGAGCCCTTCCATCGCCGCGATCAACGCCCGGATGTCCGTCGGGGCGTTGTCGGGCTCGTACGCCTCGGCGGACGCGACCGCCTGGCGTACCCGGTCCAGTTGGACGTTCGTGATTCGCCGCTGCTCGGAGAGGGCCTCGTTCTGGGCGGTGGCACCGGCCAGCTCGGCGGAGATCTGACGCTCCCGCTGGATCTCGAAGATCAACCGCCGGATCGGCTCTCCGATCACCTCCCAGCGGCTCTGGGTCTGGGCGATGCCGGCGACCTGCGCGACGGTCGAGTAGGCGACGAATCCCCACAGGACGATCAACGAGAGGATGGGAAGGAACAGGATCGCGAGGATCTTCGAGCGAATCGGAGGGGGGTTGCTCATTCGGACTTTCCAATCCGCGGTTCCTGCGCCTGGCCGGCGCCCGCAGGCCGAACGGGCCCCGCGGTCGCACGCCGCGACTGGTGCGTGTGTGATTCGACACACTATGCCCATGGGACTTATCACGCTTCAAGTCACCAGAGCGAAGATTGAATATCAATGTTCAGGGTGGGTAGGGCGGTTTTTTATCAATAAGAAGTGGGTTTCTGGCGATCGCCCAGCTCACACCGGGTGCGGACCGCGAGTGAGCACTCTCCGCCGTCACCACTGATCGAGACGGTTTCGTCACCATCCGCCGATGGACCGCCGGTCAGGCGCCGAGCCCCTCCGCTCCCTCGCGGAGTGCTCAGTCGTCGGCCCTGCGGGCGAGGATCGAGTGGATTTCGAAGGAGGGGGCGCTGAAGCCCGGAGCCGACATGACCTCCCGGACCTCCCTGAGCTGCCCCGAGGTCATCCCCGCCGCCATCAGGTGCTCCTCCAGATGGTGGCTGTTGCTGATCAGGAGGCCGAGCCCGGCGGACCCGCGCTCCCACACCTCGGTCCAGCGCACCTGGTCGATGTCGACCAGGCCCGCCGCCGCGATGTCCCGCGCGGCCACACTCCCCCAGGTCGGATCGCTACCCGCCGCACCCAGGACCCGGGCCATGGCCGTGACGTAGATCCCGTACACCTCCCCTTCGCGCCCGCCGGAGGCTGGGGGCGCCACCCAGCGGGTGATGTCGATCTCGTCGAGCTGCAGCCGGCCGCCGGGCCGCAGCGCGGCGCGCAGGCGCCTCAGGACCTGGCGGCGCTGCGGCAGGTGGCTGAGCACGAGCCGGGCGTGGATCAGGTCGAACGCGTCCTGTGGCAGCGGGTCGACGACGATGTCGTGGCGGGCCACGGTCAGCCCCGGTCTGGACGGGATCAGGCCGGGCTTGATGTCGGTCGCCAGCACGTGTCCACCCGGCGTCACCCGTTCGGCCAGCCAGAGGGCCACGCTGCCACCGCCCGCCCCGACCTCCAGGCACCTCCAGCCGGGCCCGACACCGGTCAGGGCGAGACGCTCGAACGTGAGCGGGTCGAGAAGCCGGGCGAGGTAGTGGTGCTGGTCGGACGAGTGGTCCCCGTCGTTGTCGAAGACGTAGTCGGACGCGGTCGCCGAGTTCTGCCCGGTCATCTGGCCCCTTCCGAGAGCGGTCACCTCGTCCGCATGGTAAGTAGGTTGACACGGAAAGTGACAGGCATCCGGCCGGACCTGGCCGTCTTCTCTGGAGAACCTATCCCTCCGGCTACACTCTGTACGTATAAAGAACTTTTGTTCGATATATGAACGATGATGGGCCGTGAGACACAAGTCCCCTCGACACGCGCCGCCCTGACTCTTCCCGGGCGATCCTGAGTGATCCGGCGAAATACGGTGAGGTACCCCGGTGACGCCGGACATGAGGGGGCACCATGGCGACCGTCGCCGAGCAGTTCATCGAGGTTCTCCGCCAGGCCGGGGTGGAACGGATCTACGGGGTGGTGGGCGACAGCCTCAACCCGGTGGTCGACGCCATCAGGAAGGCCGGTGACATCGAGTGGATCCACGTGCAGAACGAGGAGGCCGGGGCGTTCGCCGCCTCGGCCGAAGCACAGGTCACCGGGCGCCTCGCGGTCTGCGCGGGCAGTTGCGGGCCCGGCAACACCCACCTGCTCCAGGGCCTCTACGACGCCCACCGCAGCGGTGCCCCGGTGCTCGCGATCGCCTCGCACATCCCCGCCGCGCAGATCGGCACGGGCTTCTTCCAGGAGACCCACCCCGAACGACTGTTCGTGGAGTGCAGCCACTTCTGCGACATGATCAGCACTCCCGAGCAGATGCCCCGGGTGCTGCGCACCGCCGTCCAGCAGGCGATCGGCCTCGGTGGCGTCTCCGTCGTGGTGCTTCCCGGTGACGTGGCGGAGCTGTCCGCCGCCCACCCCACCGGCGAGCACGACTTTCTGACCACGACCGGCACGGTCGTACCCCCCGCCGACCAGGTGGCCGAGCTGGCGGCGGCGCTGAACCGCGCCGAGAAGGTGATGCTGTTCTGCGGCGCTGGGACACGTCACGCCCGCGACGAGGTCATGGCGCTGGCCGGACGCGTCCTGGCACCGGTCGGGCACGCGCTGCGCGGCAAGGAGTGGATCCAGTACGACAACCCGTACGACGTGGGGATGAGCGGGCTGCTCGGGTACGGCGCCTGCCACGAGGCGATGCACGACGCCGATCTGGTGGTGCTGGCCGGGACCGACTTCCCGTACGACGACTTCCTGCCGGGCGCGCGGACGATCCAGATCGACCACGACGCGGGGCGGCTGGGCCGCAGGACCCCGCTGGAGCTGGCCGTGCACGGCGACGTCGGCGCGACGATCCGCGCGGTGCTGCCCCATGTCACCCAGAAGACGGACCGCCGCCATCTCGACAAGACGCTGCGCAAGCACCTGAAGGTGCTGGAGAACGTCGTGGAGGCGTACACCCACGACATCGAGCACCACCTGCCGATCCACCCCGAGTACGTCGCGAACCTGATCGACGAACTGGCCGCGGACGACGCCGTGTTCACCGTGGACACCGGGATGTGCTGCGTCTGGGCCGCCCGTTACCTCAGCCCCAACGGGCGCCGCCGCGTGATCGGCTCGTTCGTGCACGGGAGCATGGCCAACGCGCTCCCGCAGGCCGTCGGCGCCCAGTTCGCGGACCGGCGCCGCCAGGTCGTCTCGCTCTCCGGGGACGGCGGACTCGCCATGCTCCTCGGGGAGCTTCTCACCGTCCGGCAGCACGATCTGCCGGTGAAGACGGTGGTGTTCAACAACTCCTCGCTCGGCATGGTGAAGCTGGAGATGATGGTGGAGGGGATGCCCGACTTCGGCACCGACCACGCCCCCGTCGACTACGCGGCGATCGCCGGTGCGGCCGGGATCGGGGCGTTGCGGGTGGAGAATCCCTCGGACGTACCGGAGGCCCTCGCCACGGCCTTCTCGACCCCCGGCCCCTTCCTGCTGGATGTGGTCACCGACCCGGACGTGCTCGCCATGCCGCCGAGCGTCAGCGGAGCGCAGGTGAAGGGGTTCGCCCTCGCCGCGAGCAAGATCGTGCTCAACGGCGGGGTGGGACGCATGATCGACATGGCGAAGGCGAACCTGCGCAACATCCCCCGTCCATGAAACCGGCGGGTCGGGACATCCGGTCACCATCGTTTCGAGATGAAACCGACAGGTTCGGCCGTCCGGTCACCGTCGTTTCGAGATGAAACCGACGGGTCCCGCCGTCCGGTCACCGTCGTTCCGAGATCCGGACCGCCCCGAAGCCGACCCGAGGCGGGGCCGAAGCCTGGCCGACCCGGGACGATCCCGGTGGATCCACACCGGCCCGGGGTGGAATCGTCGGCGCAGAGGTTCAGAATGGGCGCCATGGACAACTGGCGTGAGGTCCGCGAGACGCTGCGCGAGTTCGCGTTGCGCCTGCCGGAGACCTACGAGGACCACCCTTGGGACGACACGGTCGTCAAAGTCAACAAGAAGATCTTTCTCTTCCTCGGCGTCGAAGAGCCGACCGAGAAATGGAGGCCGAGAGTCGGGATGAAGTTGCCGGAGTCGAGCGGCCACGCGTTGGCGTTCCACGGCGTCAAGCCGTCCGGCTACGGACTGGCCAAAACGGGATGGGTCTCGATCTCCCTGATGAACGCGAGCGCGCTCCTGGAGACCGAGATACTCCTCGACTGGGTCGAGGAGAGCTACCGCGCCATCGCTCCCAAGAGGCTCGTCGCCACGCTCGACGCGCCCTCACAGATCGGCGACGAACCGTCGCCCGTGGACGATCGATCAATGTAGTTCCCTTCCGTGCACCCTTTCCTTTTCCAGTGGACTTGGTCTCGGCGTGTCATCACATGGCCCTCACGTGAGGCTGTAAGCATCGTCACTGTCACGATGAAGCGGCTCGGCGCACCGGTAAAAACCGCATTCCGGTCAGTGGATTGGTCGCGACCACAGACTGTGTCTCGAAGGGAATGGTGTCTCCATGCTCACTCCCCACCCTCAAAAAAGCGCCGCAACCATACGTAAACGACGGAAAGGGTACCGGCCGAAGAAAGGGCCGGCGATGCCGGCCCTCACCGGATTCCTCTGTCTGGCCCTCACGGTCACCGTGCCCTCCGCTCTCCCCGCACCCGCCACCGCCTCCGCGCTCGGCGACCCGTCACCCGACTCCAATTCGTCCGCGCTCGGCGACCCGTCACCCGACTCCGACTCGTCCATCACGTCGACCAGCACCTCCACCAGCGCCTCCCCCTCCTCCAGAGACAGAGACACCGACAACGGGGTCGGCACCGGAACCGGCAACACCGCGACGGGCACGGAAACCGGAAACGACACCGACGGTCCCCGCCACACGCTTCTGGATCAGGCGCGCAAGAAATGCAGGCCGAGGTCCTTCTTCAGGTTCCACTCCTTCAGACCGAGGAATTTCTTCGTTCCCCGCACGCGCTTCATCGACGGCCCCGGCGGCACGATGACGGTTTCCGTCACCCGGCAGCACCGCGTCTACGCCGAGATGGAACTGGAAAGGGAGAAACTCAGCGAGATCGACAGGGGCGAGTTGATCCGCCAGTTGAGAAATCTGGTCAGTCCGCTGCTCGCCGAGGAATACATCGTCGAGACCGGGCACGAATACGCACAGGAGATCACCGACGGCAAGTACGGAAACATGTGGTATCGCGTTTTCGGCTACCGGGTGGGATTCTCCGCGTGGCGCCAGATCTACACCTGCCGGGTGCGCAAGATCGCCGCCGGAGTGGCCAACGTCCCCGCGCGGGTGGAGGGCTGGAAATACTGGGAGACCAACCACCCGATGTACAGGGGACGCCGCCTGAGCAGGCGCTGAGCCTCCCGGTCCCCCGGCGGCGCGTCCCTTCCGGACTTCGGCCCGGCGGCCGGTCCCGCTCAGCGTCCGAGAAACCGGGTGGCGTTGCCGCCGAGCAGCTTGGCGCGGGCGGTGTCGGAGAGAAACCCCGCCCGGCGGATCAGCGAGCCCACCGGTGACTCGCCCAGCGGGTAGGGGAAGTCGGAGCCGAGCATCACCCCGTCCTCTCCCATCGTGTCGACCAGCAGTCGCAGCGCCCGCTCGTCGAACACGACCGAGTCCACGCTGAACCGGTCGAGATAGTGCGACGGGGGAAACTCCGAGACCCCGACCAGGTCGTTGCGACGGTGCCAGGCGTTCTCGAAGCGGCCGAGCCAGAAGGCGAACGAGCCGCCGCCGTGCGCGAAGCACAGGCGCAACGTCTTCGGCACCCGGTCGAGGACGCCGCCCAGGATCAGGGCGAGCACCGACAGGTGCGTCTCGGCGGGCATGCCGACCAGCCACTGCGCCATCCAGCGTTCCAGCCGGGGACCACCCCCCATGTCCCAGGGATGGACGAAGACAGGTGCCCCCACCGAGGCGCAGTGCTGGAGGAACTGGACGATTCCCTCGTCGTCGAGGTCGCGGTCGCCGACGTGGTTGCCGATCTCGACGCCCGCGTGCCCGGAGGCGAGGCACCGGTCCAGCTCGGCGCAGGCCAGATCGGGATCCTGGAGCGGCACCTGGCAGAACGGCACCAGCCGCTCGGACGCGCAGATCTCCAGCGCCAGGTCGTTGAACACCCTCGCGACCCGTACGGCCTCGGCCGCCGGACGCTCGTAGGAGAAGAAGACCGGCGTCGGGGAGACGACCTGAACGTCCACCCCGTCGGCGTCCATCCGTTCCAGGCGGACCGAGGGATTCCAGCAGTCGTCGGCGATCCGGCGGAACTCCCGATCCCCGAGCAGGATCACGGCCTCCCGCTCGGAGTCGACCCTGAGCCGGGGCGCCCCCGGCCAGCCCAAATCGGGCCAGCCCTTGGGGACGTGGTGCGTGTGAACGTCGATGATCAACGGCTATCCCTTGCCGGGGTGGACGGTGCCGCAGTTCCCGCAGGTACGCGCCTTCTCGTCGTCGTAGAACGCCTGGAAGATCGGCGGCAGGTCGGTCACGATGTCACGGACCTGGAGTTCCACCTCGTGGACCACGCCGCTGCACCGCGGGCAGTACCAGAGGAACTTCTCCAGCACGCCTTCCGGCCTGATCCGCTCCACCACCAGGCCGATCGACCCCTCCTCCGGGCGCTGCGGCGAGTGCGGCGTGTTCCCCGGGAGCAGCCACATCTGGCCCTCGCGCACGTGCACGGTCTCCGGCCCCTCGGGGGTCATGATGTTGACGTGCATGTTGCCGCGGATCTGGTAGAAGAGCTCCTCGTACGGGTCGATGTGGAAATCGGTCCGCGCGTTCGGCCCCCCGACGACCATGACGATGAAGTCGCCGGTGTTCTCGAAGACCATCTTGTTGCCCACCGGCGGCTTGAGCAGGTGGGCGTGCTCGTCGATCCACTTGGTGAGGTCGATGGGGGCGGTCATGGGCGAACCTCCGGTCGATGGGCCACGGCCTGAATCTCGATGAGCAGGTGCGGGTGGGGCAGTTGGTGGACGGCCACGGTGGTGCGTGCCGGGCCGGTCTCGTCGAAGTACTCCGCGTAGACCGCGTTGTATCCGCCGAAGTCATTGATGTTCACCAGGTAGGTGGTGATCTGCACGAGATCGCTCAGGTCGGCTCCCGCCGCCTTGAGGATGTCTCCGATGTTCTCTATCACCGCCCTGGTCTGCTCGGCGATGTCGAGCTTCACCGTGCCGAACTCGTCGACCTCGGCTCCCACGATCGTGTTGTCGGGCCTGCGTGAGCTGGTCCCGGACACGTACAGGAGGTCTCCCGCACGCTTGACGTGCGGAAACCTTCCTCGCGGCGTCGCCTTTCCCTCGACGACGAGCCCTTCGCTCATGATTCCTCCCCAGAAGTGCCCGGCCTCTCCGAAGCCCCCCGTACCCCGGAAACCCCCGGCGTCTCGGCCGAGGCCCCCGGCGTCGTCGGACCGGGTGCGGAGGCGGATTCGGGCACGGAGGCGGATTCGGACGCGGAGGCAGGTTCGGGCACGGAGGCGGTGAACGAGACCGAGCCCAGGTGCTGGATCTCGGCCCGCACCCGCGCACCGGGCACCAGCGGCTCGGCGGGCGTGGCGGCACCGGCGAGCAGGACCCAGCCCGGCTCCAGGACCATCCCCGCCTGGAGGGCGAGGCGCACGGCCTCGGCGAGTGCCCTGCGCGGGTCGCCCAGGATCGCACCGGTCGACCCGGTCTGGACCACCCGCCCGTCGATCTCCAGGACGACGCCCAGGTTCCAGCGCGACGGGTCGTACGGCTGCCAGGGGCCGACGACGTACCCGGCGGCCGAGGTGTTGTCGGCGATCACGTCGGGCAGCGAGAACCTGAAGTCCTCGTAGCGCGAGTCGATCACCTCGATACCGGCCGCGACGGCCGCGACGGCGCCCGGCGCGAGCGCGTCGCCCGGCGACGCGATGCGCCGGCCGATGAGGTAGACGACCTCCGGCTCCACCCTCGGATGGATGAATCCAGAAATATCCGCGTACGAGCCGTCGAGGATGGCCGACGACTCCGGCACCCGGCCGAAGATGACGTCGTGCACCCCCATCTGGCGGCGCTTACCCTCGCTGGTGAAGCCCAGCTTCACCCCGGCGAGCCGGTCCCCGCGCTCCAGGCGGAGCCGGATCAGCTCCTCCTGGACCCGGTAGGCGTCGGCCACGCCGTAGTCCTGCTCGGGCCTCGGCACCGCGCGACCGGTGCGGGCGGCCTCGTCCAGGACGGCGGCGAGCTTGTGCAGGTCGGTCACTGGGACACCATCTTTCTCGCGGGCGCCACTGCGGCGCTCGGTGAAGGGACTCGGCGGGAGCCGGGGGACGGTGACATCGCCACAGCGTTCGGTGAAAGGGCCCGGCGGGAGCCCGAGGACGGTGACACCACTACGACGCTCGACGAAAGAGCTCGGCGGGAGCCGGGGAGAGCCGGAGGACCGCCCGTGTCACGACGGCTCCCCGGTCCGTGCCAGGTCCAGCGCGATGTCCACGATCATGTCCTCCTGGCCGCCCACCATCCGGCGGCGGCCCACCTCGGTGAGGATGGTCCGGGTGTCGACCCCGTAGCGCGCCGAGGCCGCCTCCGCGTGCCGCAGGAAGCTGGAGTAGACACCCGCGTAGCCGAGCGTCAGCGTCTCCCTGTCCACCCGGACCGGCCGGTCCTGCAGCGGCCTGACCAGGTCGTCGGCCGCGTCCATCAGGGCGTGCAGGTCACAGCCGTGCTCCCAGCCCATCAGGTCGGCCACCGCGACGAACACCTCGATCGGGCAGTTGCCCGCCCCCGCGCCCATCCCCGCCAGGGAGGCGTCCACCCGGTAGGTGCCGTTCTCCACCGCGACGACCGAGTTGGCCACGCCGAGACCCAGGTTGTGGTGGGCGTGGATGCCGATCTCCGTACCCTCGTCGAGCACCGAGCGGTAGGCCCTGACCCGCTCCCGCACCCCGTCCATGGTCAACCGGCCGCCGGAGTCGGTCACGTAGACGCAGTGGGCGCCGTACGACTCCATGAGCGCCGCCTGCCGCGCCAGTTCGTCGGCGGAGGTCATGTGGGACATCATCAGGAACCCGGCCACGTCCATCCCGAGCTCGCGCGCGGTGGAGATGTGCTGGGCGGAGATGTCGGCCTCGGTGCAGTGGGTGGCGACCCTGACCGAGGTGACACCGAGGGCGTGCGCGCGCCTGAGGTCGTCGATGGTGCCGATGCCGGGCAGCAGCAGGGTGGTCAGCTTCGCCCGCCGTACGGCACCGGCGACCGCCTCGATCCACTCGTCGTCGGTGTGCGCGCCCGCGCCGTAGTTGAAACTGCCCCCGGAGAGGCCGTCGCCGTGCGCGATCTCGATCGCCGCCACCCCGGCGGCGTCGAGGGCCGCGGCGATCTCGGCGGCCTGGGCGACGGTGTAGCGGTGCCGGATGGCGTGCATGCCGTCCCGCAGTGTCACGTCCTGCACGTAGAGCTTCACGCGCCCACCTCCGCGTCCGTACGAGCGGCCAGGTCCGTGCGGTCCCGGTCTTGCGCGCGGCCCGCGTCCGCGGCCCGCTCCGTCACCTCGGCGAGCCGCTCGGCGGTGCGCAGCGCGGCGGAGGTCATGATGTCGAGGTTGCCGGCGTAGGCGGGCAGGTAGTGGGCGGCGCCCTCCACCTCCAGGAAGACGGTCACCTTCACACCGCCGTCGCGGGTGCCGTCGGGGAGCGGCTCCCCAGCCGGGATCGTCTCAAGCTGTATGTCCTGTTTGAGGCGGTAGCCCGGCACATAGTCGTTGACCCGCGCCACCATTTCCAGCACGGCGTCCTTCACCTCCGCCACGGTCGCCTCGTCGCACTCGTCCACCAGGCAGTAGACCGTGTCCCGCATGATCAGCGGCGGCTCCGCCGGGTTGAGGATGATGATCGCCTTGCCCCTCGCCGCCCCGCCGACCCGCTCGATCGCCCGGGAGGTCGTCTCGGTGAACTCGTCGATGTTGGCCCGCGTGCCGGGCCCCGCCGACCGGGAGGAGATGGAGGCGACGATCTCCGCGTACCGGACGGGCACCCGCGAGGCGACCGCCGCGACGATCGGGATGGTGGCCTGCCCACCGCAGGTGACCATGTTGAGGTTCGGTTCGGTGAGGTGGTCCTCCAGGTTGACCGGAGGCACCACGTAGGGGCCGATCGCGGCGGGGGTGAGGTCGATGACGCGCTTGCCGTGCGCCCTGAGCACCCGGTCGTTGTGCCGGTGCGCCCCGGCCGAGGTCGCGTCGAGGACGACGTCCACCTCGGCGAACCCGGGCAGCGCGACCAGTCCTTCGACGCCTTCGTGGGTGGTGGCGACCCCGCGGCGGCGGGCGCGGGCCAGTCCGTCGGAGTCGGGGTCGATGCCCGCCATCGCGACGACCTCGACCTTCTTCGACAGCAGTGCCTTGAACATCAGGTCGGTGCCGATGTTCCCCGAACCGATGATGGCGATCTTCACAACAGGCCCGCTTTCACACGTCGTACGAGTTCCCCTGGTCCTTCGAGCTCCCCGAACTCCCCGAACTCCCAGGACTTGCCGGACTCCCCGAGCTCTCCGGGATTGCCGACTCCCCAGGACCTGCCGGGCTCCCCGGGCTTCACGGATTTCACGGGCCGGTCCGGTTCGTGGGCTCTCACGAGAAGGTCGTGGGCGGCGGGGCGGCGGCCGACTCCCGGCTGAGGACGAGGTTCGTGGGCTCTCACGAGAGGTTCGTGGGCTCTCACGAGAGGTTCGTGGGCTCTCACGAGAAGACCGTCCTGACCGAGCCGAGGCCCTCGATGTGGGCCTCGAACACGTCGCCCGGCTCGACGCCGACCATCGGGCCGAGCGCGCCGGTGAGCACGACGTCCCCGGCGCGCAGTGGGAAGTCCGTACCGCCCAGCGCGTCGGCGAGCCAGACCGCGGCGTTGAGCGGATGCCCCAGGCAGGCCGCGCCCACCCCGGTGGAGACCTCCTCGCCGTGCCGGTTCATGGTCATCCCGGCGAGGCGCAGGTCCAGGCCGCGCAGGCTCACCGGGGTGTTGCCGAGGACGAACGCGCCGCTGGAGGCGTTGTCGGCGATCGTGTCGACGAGGGCGATGTCCCATCCCGCGACGCGGCTGTCGACGATCTCGATCGCGGGCAGCGCGAAGTCGACCGCCCGGATGACGTCGGCGACCGTGAACGGACCGCCCTCCAGGTCGCTCCCGAGGACGAGCGCGACCTCCGCCTCGACCTTGGGCTGCAGGAAACGGCCGGTCGGCACGGGCAGGCCGTCGAGATAGGCCATGTCGGCGAAGAGCATCCCGAAGTCCGGCTGGTCCACGCCGAGCTGGCGCTGGACCGCGGCGGAGGTGAGCCCGATCTTCCTGCCGACCAGCCTCCTGCCCTCGTCCAGCGCCCGCCTGGTGTTGATCTCCTGTACGGCGTAGCCGGTCTCGGCGCTCCCGCTCGGCAGCATCTCGCGCACCGGGGCGCACGGCTTGCCGCTCCTGGCCGCGTCGAGCAACCGGTCGGCCGCCTCCACGCGCACGTCGGTGGCCTCGCTCCACTCAGTCATGTCCAGGCTCCAGCTTGATGGTGATCGTGGTGGGCTCGGAGTAGAAGTCCAGCGAGCGCGTGCCGCCCTCGCGGCCGATGCCGGACAGCTTCACCCCGCCGAAGGGGGTGCGCAGGTCGCGCAGGTACCAGGTGTTGACCCAGACCAGCCCGGCCTCCAGCGACCTGGCGACCCGGTGGGCCCGGCTCAGGTTGGAGGTCCAGACGGTCGCCGCCAGGCCGTACTCGCTGTCGTTGGCGAGCCCGACCGCCTCGGCCTCGGTGTCGAACGGGGTGACGTGGCAGACGGGGCCGAAGATCTCCTCCCGGTTCACCCGGGAGTCCGGCGGCAGGCCGGTCAGCACGGTGGGTTCGACGTAGTAGCCGCCGTCGCGGTCGTCGCCGAAACTCGGCACCCCGCCACCCGCGCGGATCTCGGCGCCCTCGTGCTTGGCCAGCTCGTAGTAGGAGAGCACCTTGTCCCGGTGCTCGGCGGAGATCATCGGCATCATCGTGGTGTCCTCGTCGGAGGGGCGGCCGAACCGCAGGTCACCGGCGCGCCTGGCCAGCCGCGCGGTGAACTCCTCGAAGACGGGCCGCTCCACGTAGAGCCGCTCGGTGCACAGGCAGACCTGGCCGCCGTTGGTGAAGACCGACCGCACGCTTCCCTCGACGGCCGCGTCCAGGTCGGCGTCGGCGAAGACCAGCCCGGCGTTCTTGCCGCCCAGCTCGAACGAGACGGGCTTGACCCGGTCCGCGACCGCCTTCATGATCGTCGATCCGGTACGGCTCTCGCCGGTGAAGGTGACCGCGTCCACGCCGGGGTGCTCCACCAGGAACTGGCCGGTGGAGCCGCCGCCGAAGCCGTTCACGACGTTGAGGACACCGGGCGGCAGACCGATCGAGGCGGCGATCTCCGCGAGCACCGCGACCGAGCCCGGCGTGTGCTCCGAGGGCTTGACCACGACGGTGTTGCCCGCGACGAGCGCGGGACCGAGCTTCCAGGTCGCCAGCAGGAACGGCAGGTTCCACGGCACGATCACCGCCACCACGCCGAGTGGCTTGCGCACGGTGTAGCTCAGCACGTCCGTGAGGTGGAACGCGTCCTCCGGGTGCTGGGCCGCGATCTCGGCGAACGACCGGAAGTTCGCGGCTCCGCGCGGGATGTCCAGGGTGCGGGTCTGGGTGATCGACTTCCCCGTGTCGGCGATCTCCGCCGCCACCAGGTCCTCGAACCGCTCCTCGATCGCGTCGGCGAGACGGCGCATCCAGGTGGCGCGCTCCGCCACCGGCAGCGCGGCCCATCCGGGCAGGGCCTCGCGGGCCGCGGAGACCGCCCTGTCGACGACGTCCCGGTCCGCCTCGCGGACCTCGCGCACCGGTCGGCCGGTCACCGGGTCATGGGTGGCGAACGTCGCGCCCTCGGCGACCGGCACCCCACCGATGAAGTGGTTCACCTGGTCAGACAAGTCTGCTCCTCGGGAAGATGCTCCTTCAGGTCACTACGTACGGGTATAGGGCCGCAAACGGCCGTAGGCAAGAATGGGTTCCGTGAAACGGAACCCCGACCGTCTGTCCCTGCTGGAGAAATCCTGGCTCGTACTCGACGCGTTCCGCCCCACGGGAGGACCGCTGCGGCTGGCCGACGTCGCCGAGCGCTGCCACCTGCCCAAGACCACCGCCTTCCGGCTGCTCACGGAACTGACCGCGATCGGCGCGATCACCCGCCGCCCCGACGGCTACTATCTCGGCCGTCGCCTCTTCGAGCTCGGGAGCATCGTGCCCCTGGAGCGCGACCTGAGACACGCGGCGCTCCCCTTCATGCACGACCTTTACGAGGCGACCCACGAGACCGTCCACCTCGGTGTGCGCGACGGCCTCGACGTCGTCTACGTCGAGAAGATCCGCGGTCAGGAGACGTTCGCCCTGCCCTCGCGCGTCGGCGGGCGCCTCCCGCTGACGTGCACCGGGATCGGAAAGGCCCTGCTCGCCTACTCGGGGCCCGACCTGATCGACGAGGTCCTCGGCCGCCCGCTGCGCCGGTTGACCCCGCACTCGATCGTCGACCCCCGGCGCCTGGAGGAGGCGATCGGCCAGATCCAGGCGGCGGGGCTCGCCTACGAGCGGGAGGAGGCCCAGCTGGGCGGCGCCTGCATCGCGGCCCCGGTGTTCGGCGACGGCGTGGCCGTGGCCGCGCTCTCGGTCTCGGTGCCGCTGGCCCGCTTCCAGCCCACCCGGCTCGCCCCGGCCGTCAAGGCCGCCGCCCTGGGCATCTCCCGCGCTCTGGCCAGGACCATCTGACGGGCGGTCGGCCGCGCCGAGGTGACCGAGACGCGGGTGGCGATCCGGGTACGGTCCCGCGCCGAGCGGGGCGACAGGCCGTCTCTCCCCAGCCCGGGGTGGAGGCGGCGGGAGCGTCGACGGGAACTCGAAGCCGCCTGGTGATGACGAGGCTTTCCAGGGTGTCCACAGGCGCACCTTATCGGCGGAACACGTCCATGCTCGGCGGGTTTTCCGGGCCTGCGCGACCAACCATCCGTTCTCCGGCAAAGGGGCCGATTCGATACCGCACATCTGTCCGCGTTCGGCGGGTATACGGTTCGCCGACCGTTCGTCCGTCATACGCCGGAACGCCGGCGGTCGACAAGCCAGCAGGAGGATCCCGTGGAAGTTCGCACCGAGACGGTCACCGTCGCCGACGGCTCGTTCGACCTGCACCTGTGGCTTCCCCCGAGCGGCCGGGGCCCGGTCATCCTGCTGGTCCAGGAGATCTACGGGGTGGGACCGTACATCAGGAAGGTCGCCGAGGACCTGGCCGCGCTCGGCTACGTCGTCGGCGCGCCGGACCTGTTCTGGCGGATCCGGCCCAACTGGGTGTCAGGCCACGACGACGCGGGAACGGCCCTGTCGGTCGAGATGGTCTCCACGTTCGACGTCCCCCAGGGGGTGGCCGACTCCGCCGTCGCCCTGACGCACCTGCGGGAACTGCCCGAGGCCGAGGGTGGGGCCGGGGTGGTCGGGTTCTGCCTCGGGGGTTCCATCGGCTACCTGCTCGCGGCCACGGTCGAGGTGGACGCGGTCCTGTCGTTCTACGGGTCCGCCGTCCCCGACGCCTCGGGCATGCTGGAGAAGATCACCTGCCCGCTGCTGCTCGTCTTCGGCGGTTCCGACCCCTACATCCCTCGGGAGCGGGTCGCCGTGGTGGAGGAGGCCGCGTCCGGCCGGCCGAACGTCAGGGTGTACGTCGCCGAGGAGGCCGGGCACGCCTTCCACAACCACGAGGCCCCCCAGTTCTACGACCGGGAGGCCGCGCGGGCCGCCTGGGACCAGGCCGTGCACTTCCTCGGACGCAACCTCCCGTTGCCCGCCCTTCCTTGAGGCGCATACCGCGCGGGGAGCCCCCCTCCCCTGAGGCGCATCACCCAGGCACATGCCGCCCCGGCCTCCCTTCCCCGGGGTGCCTCCTCGGCTCGGGGCCTACGTACGCGCGAACGCGCCGACGACCTCTCCTCGCGCCCGGGCACCCTTTCGCCGTTCGGGGAGCCGCTCACGGGGTGAGAACGCCCCTTGCCTGGAGGTCACCTTCTCGTAACCTCGAAGGCCGCCCGAGAGGACTCCGCGCACCCCATCATGTGCCTTGTGCACCAGACGTGGCAGCAGTGGGGGAATGTCGTTCTGGCGGCCTTGCTCGCGGTCCCCGCGGTCGTCGTCGCCGCCTGCCTGCTCACCCTCCGCCGCACCCGCTCCGGCCACCCCTTCCCGGCGCGCACCGCCCTGGCCGACGTGGTCGCGGTGGCGGGGACCGCACCCTGGATCTGGATGATCCTCACCCCCGGAGCGGGGATCTCCGGCGTCAGTCCTGTCCCGTTCTCGGATCTGTGGGCGACACTTCACGGACCGGGACAGACGGCGTTCGTGCAGGTCGGGGGGAACCTCCTGGTCTTCGCCGCGCTCGGGGCGATGCTTCCCGTCCGTTCGGCGCGGTTCGCCTCGCTCACCCGGATCGCGACCGTGGCGGCCGGGGCGTCGCTCACCGTGGAGGTCCTCCAGTACGCCCTGCGCCTGGGGCGGGTCAGCTCCGTCGACGACGTGATCCTCAACGCGGCGGGGGCCGTGCTGGCCGCGGCCGTCACGCGCCGATGGTGGGCCGTACGAATACCGGTCAGGACCGTTCCACGGTAACGGACCGGGAAAACTCTTTAAGATCGCCACACGGGCACGATCCTCCCAAAAGAAGCACGATACCAACCTCCGTATCTGTGCGATCGTGGACAAGGCGGGGCAAGTTCTCTGGAGACGCCAAACCCGGTTGGTGACAGAGGGTGATCGAACGTGCAGCATTCCCCGGTACCTCCCGAGCCCCCGATCTATCGGCGCATCGCCGACGGGCTTCGCGAAGCGATCCTGTCCGGCGATCTCCGAGACGGGGATCGGCTTCCGGGCGAGAACGCCCTGATGGCCAGTCACGGCATAGCCCGTGCCACCGCCAGGCAGGCCCTGTCCGTACTAATCAACGAAGGCCTCGCCGTCCCCAAGCGCGGCTCAGGGGTGTACGTCAGGCAGTTCCGCCCCATCAGGCGGCACGGCTCCCGGCGGCTCTCCCGTGACCATTGGGAGCGCGGTGAGGCGATCTGGGACTCCGACACCAGGGGGCGCCCCTACACCGTGGACCAGGTGGACATCGACCGGGAGACCGCCGAGGACGCCGTGGCCAGAGTGCTGGGCAGCTCCGAGGTGTGGGTCCGCAGGCGACGCTACTCGGTGGACGAGCGGCCGGTGCAACTGTCGGTCTCCCACTTCCCCGCCCTCCTGGTGGACGGAACCGCGATCACGAGAGAGGACACGGGCCCCGGAGGCGTCTACGCGCGCCTCGGCGAGCTCGGCCACGCCCCGGCGCACTTCACCGAGGAGATCAGGGCCCGCATGCCCCATCCCCACGAGACCGTCCAGCTCGACCTGCCCGCGGGCACCCCGGTCATCGTGATCGCCCGGGTCGCCCGCACCGTGGACGGCGTCGCCGTCGAGGTGAACGAGATGACTCTCGACGCCGCCTCTTACGTACTTCAATACGACTTCGACTCATAGATCAAGACCATCCGTCAACCGATAGGTTGACCTGTCCCCCGCGATCATTGATTTCTCTAGAGAAGTGCCTCACCGTCAGAGGTGGAGCGTCGCACAGACGGGCCTGGGCGCGGGGAAGGTGCACAGATGTCTCTCGACCGACATCTCGCTGAGATCGCCCGGGAGTTTCCCGACTGGACGATCTGGCGGAGCGACGCGGGTCGGTGGTGGGCAACCCGCCACCACCCGCTGACCTCCGCCCAGCGTGATGTCGGCTGCGCGATGACCATCGACGCGGACGATCCGGAAGGGCTGCGTGAGCAGCTACTCGACCAACGGGAACGTTCCGGCGACACCGAGCCGGAGACGGACCCCTGAAGACCGCCCGGTGCCGGGATGAGCGGATCCGATGCGGTCCCGGCGCCGGGCCCCCAATCGCGGAAGTCCCCGACCCGATCGGGGGCGGGGGCTTCCGCTTGATCCTCACCCCTGGCGGAGGCTTCCGCGAGTCTCCTCACCCGTCTGCACGGCCGTGCGAGCCCCTCACGGTCTTCGGGGCCGACGTCTCCACGGCCGTGCGGGTTCCCCCTCATGCCTCCGAGGGCGAGGGCTCTTACTTTCTTCTGGGGGTGGCGTACTTGTCCTCGTCCTTGCCGGCCTTCTCCGCGGCCGGACCGAGGTCGGTGTCGCCGGCGAGGTCGGTGTCGTCGTACACCTCGACGCGCGTCTCCTCGGCACGGTCCTCGTCCTTGCCACGCCGCTCGTCCGCGCCCCCGACGGTGTCGTCGTCCACGATCACGCGTACGGACTCCAGGTCGGGTGAGTCGAACCCGGCGTTCCGCCCGCCCATGGACGCGTCCCCGGATCCGGTGGGCCCGGCCTGTCCCGGCGACGCCTCCGCGTCGGAGGACGCGACGGCGTCCGCCGCGCCGGGTGTGCCGTGGACGTCGTCGGGCGTCTCCTCGGAGGCGGCCCCGGAGACGGCGTCAGGCCCCGTGGCGGGGGCGGCCAGCGCCGGCTGGACGCGGGCCGGGGGCAGCACGGAGCTCTCGTCGATCAGAGGTCCCGCCGAACTCTCACGGTGGAGCAGGTCGCCCAGGACGGTGCCCATCTCGTGCAGACGGCGCATGACCTCGTGGTGGGTGTCGGTGAGGTAGACGACCCGGCGGCCGGTGGTCTCGTCCAGGGCGGCGGCGCGCTGCTGTGCCGCCGACAGGGTGGAGTGCGCGTCGTTGTTGGCGGCGAGCACGGTCGCCTCCGCCTCGGCGCGGGCGGCGCTCAGCGTGGAGTCGGCCTCGGCGCGGGCCTCCTGGACCGTCCGCTCGGCCTCGTTCCGCGCCGAGGTGACCATCCGGTCGGCCTCGGTGCGGGCGCTGCGCAGGGTGTCCTCGGACTCGGCGCGGGCCGCGTTGAGCGTCTCCTCGGCGTCGTTGCCCGCCTGGGACAGCATCTGCTCGGCGGCCGCGGTGGCCTCGGCCACCCGGCGCTCGGCCTCCTGCTGCGCGGCGTTCAGGATGCCCTCGGCCCGATCCTGCGCGGAGGTGATCAGCCGCTCGGCCTCCATCGCCGCGTCGTCGCGGAGCTTGATCGCCTCGGCCTCGGCGACCTGCTTCTTGGAGGTGGCCTCCTCCTCCCCGAGTTTCAGTATCTGGCTGAGCCGCTGGCCGAGCTCGTCGTAGTCCTGCGGGGCGTCGGAAAGCCGCTTACGAGCCTCGGCCAGCTCGATCCGGCTCTGTTCGGCCTGGTCGATCGCGCGCCCGAGCCGCTCCTCCAGGTCGCGGATCTGGTGGCGGTGGCGGTCCATATAGTCGTGAACCTGACGACGGCTGTAGCCGCGCATGACGACCTCGAACGAGTCCTCATGCATCAGGTCGGGAAAGCTCTCGTGCTGGTTTGTCATAGCACTACCCGTGGAGGTTGTGTGGCGGAAAAGGAGACGTCAGGAGACGACTTTCCTGCTTACTGCCCAAGTCTGCAACCGGAACGCCCGACGTGCTTGCGGAAATACCGGACAGATCGACTCCTCGTAACATCGTTCACATGAACGTCACGCCCTACATCGCGGCCCTCGACGGCGACGCGATCCCGCAGATCCATCCGGACGCCTACATCGCCCCCGGAGCGGTGGTCGTCGGGAGGGTACGGCTGGGCCGTGCCGCGAACGTCTGGTACGGCTCGGTCCTGCGCGGCGACGACGAGGACGTCGAGGTCGGGGAGGAGTGCAACATCCAGGACCTGTGCTGCCTGCACGCCGATCCCGGTCAGCCCGCCGTGCTGGAGCCCCGGGTGAGCCTCGGGCACAAGGCCATGGTGCACGGGGCCCATGTGGAGACCGGTGCGCTCGTGGGCATCGGCGCGATCGTGCTGGGCGGCGCCAGGGTCGGCGCGGGATCGCTGATCGCGGCGGGTGCCCTGGTGGCGCCGGGGAAGCGGATCCCCGCCGGGGTGCTCGTCTCGGGTGTCCCCGGAAAGATCGTCCGTGAGCTCACCGACGACGACCGCGCCCTGTTCGCCGGTACTCCGGCCGGCTACGTCGCCAAGGCGGCCCGCCACCGGGCCGCGACCCCCGTGCCACCGGCCTGACTCCCGACCCGGGTCGTGGCGCACGCTCCCCGACACGGTGGCGGGGAGAGCCTTACGATCGTGCGAGGCCCGATCGGGGGATCGCGGGGCCTGGCAACGACCTTGACCGCTTGACCGAAGGGAGGCAGGGGCGTCCCGCCCGTGGCACCAGGCTGTGGGTACTCGCCCCGGAATGCCGATGACCGGCATGTGGCAGTGGGATGGGTTCGACGCCGTCGAGAACGACGTGCGGACCATGGTCACCGACCCACGGTGGACGGCGCTGCCGCCGCTCGCACGCGCCCAGGCCATCGCCCAGCGCACGCTGTCCACCCCGGACGGCGGGCGCTGGCTGTTCGGCGCCCACGCCCGCTGGTACCGCCAGGATCCCGCCGACGGCCGCTGGCACCTCACCGCTCCCCCCGCCGACCGGGGCTTCCGCGCCGCGGCGCACGTGGTCAACGTCACCTCGATGATCATGCAGCACCTGATACCGACCGGCGCCGACTTCGCCGTCGACCGGGGGTCGGTCCAGGGGTTCGTCGGCCCCGACGTGCCGTACGAGATCACCGAGAGGGTCCGCGAGCTGGTGATCGCCCAGCGCGGCAGGCGCAGGGAGGACTTTCCCGTCACCGGGCCGTTCGCCGGACTCTTCGCCGGGGAGGTGGCCAGTCCCGTCGCCGCGATCTGGGGCACGCTCATGTGGTGCGCCTACGCCCCGGCCTTCGACGGCAACGAGGTGTTGCTGTCGATGTTCGGGGAGTTCCTGGCCCGCCCGCTGCCCGGCGACGAGTGGGTCCGCTGGCTGCCGCCCACCTCGCTGGACGACCTGGTCGCGCTCTACGGCGAGCGGGTCAGGGCCGGGCACCCCGAGGCGGGCCTGCGGCTGGTCGCGCTGATGGCCGACACCGCCGCCGTGGTGCGTGCGGATCCGAGGTTCAGGCCGAAGGCCGACGCCCTGCTGTCCATGATCGAGCCGTTGCTCCGCCGGGCCTGTCAGGATCCCGCCATCGCGCACCAGGGCGACGACGCGGTGCGGAACGCGTGGCTTTCCCGCTGCCCACCCCACATGACGCTGCCCGACGACTCGCCGGGCGAGCACTTCCAGCACGCGCTCTACGACCTGGTCCAGTCGCTGGGGTTCCTCGCCCCGATGGGCGCCGACCCGCGGGCGGTGGCCGCCTCACTGCTCGCCGCCGACCTGTCGGGTGTCGCGCCCAGGGCGGCCGACCGTCTCTACCCGTGGCTCGATCCCGAGCTGCGGCACATCCTCCACGTGGTGCTCACCGACGCCTCGCATCCGCTGAGGGGATGCTGGCCGCGCTCGGGCGAGCTGCCTTCCGCGCTGCACCCGCCGGACCGCAACGCCGCCGCGGCTCTGCTCGGTGCCGCCTACGCCACGGGGCTCGCGTGGTGCCGCCTGACCGGGACCGAGATACCGGAGCGCGGGTTCGCGACGGCCTCGGCGGTGGTGCACCGGCTGACGCACGAGCGCGACGACCCGGTCCCTCCTGTGTCAGGGACTTACCCCCGCCACTTCTGACCCACATCAGTATGCTTAAACCACAAATTTAGTTATTTCATCCTTACTCCCCCTATATCCTTCTAGCCCCCTGCGCATCGGACAATTAGCTGAATTGTGATCTCCTAAACGGGAAATGATCCTCCGTGAGGACGTGTCGGGCGGGGCGAGGAATGGTCCCGATGGGCCATGGGCACCGATGACCGCCCGCCGTAACCTCGAAGTGGGTGTGGGCTGCGGAAGGAAGGACGACGCGGTGGGGCACGACGACCTGGACTCTAGGGTCCACGACCGTGTCGCGTTGGACGAGATCGCGCTCTATGCCGAGGTGCTGTCCGCCGTCGCGATGAGCGAACGGCCCCTCACCTCGGTGGAGCTCGACAACGCGCTCGGATTGAGCGCTTCGGCTGTTTGCTGAGGCCTCGGGAAGAACCGTTTCCAAGACCTTGTCCCGGACCCTTCGACGGGGTCCGGGACGTGGTCGGAAAAGATAGTCATGTGACTAGTCACGAACGGACGAGACGGGCGATCGCGGCCGACGCCTCCTTGACCTTCTCCTCCGCCTCCGGCCCCCCGGCGCTGATGGCGTCGGCGACACAGTGCCCGATGTGGTCCTCCAGCAGGCCGAGCGCCACCGCCTGGAGCGCCCGCGTGGCGGCCGAGACCTGGGTCAGCACGTCGATGCAGTAGGCATCCTCTTCGACCATCCGCTGCAGGCCCCTGATCTGCCCCTCGACACGCCGCAACCGGGTCAGATAAGCCTGTTTGTCACCGCTGTACCCATGCATGTCCCAACGGTACCGGTGTCAGGCGCGGCGGGATGTCGCCGCGATCAGTTTCTCCCAGCGGTCGGCCACCGAGGACGCGCCGTGGCCCGCCGCGACCTCCAGCGCCCCCGCGGCCAGCTCCCTGCGCCGCCGCTCGTCGTCGATGAGCGCGAGCATCGCGGACGCGTACGCCTCGATCTCGTCCTCCCCCTCGGCGACCAGCACTCCGTTCCTGCCGTCGGCCACGAGCTCGCCCGGTCCACGGGGGCCGCCGAACGCGATCACCGGTACCCCGCTCGCCATCGCCTCGATCACGGCCATGCCGAGCACCTCCGTCCTGGAGGTGCTCGCCACGATCGACGCCTTGGCGAACTCGCCGGTGAGGTCGGAGGTCGTTCCCATGAAGTAGACGTGGTTGTGCAGGTCGAGGTCACCGACGAGGGCGCGCAGGCGCTTCTCCTCCGGCCCCCCGCCGTACAGGCGCAGCCGCCAGTCGGGGCGTTTGCCCGCGACGACGGCGAACGCGCGGATCAGCCGGTCGTGCGCCTTCGCCGGCACCAGACGCCCTCCGGCGGCGACGATGCGGTTGTCCATCCGCGAGCGCGGCCACGGCCCCGCGGGCAGCGCGTCGGGGATCACGTTGACCGGCACGTTCCCGCCCAGGAGGTGGTCCCACTCCTGCCGGCTCGTCTCGGTGGCGGTGGCGACCGCGTCCAGGCGCGGGTAGAACTTCCTGATCGGCCCCGGTACGGGCGGCCGGCCCCACTCCCGGGCGATCCGCGTGATGTCGCGCGGCGCGTGCCTGGCCACCTGGACGCTCAGCACCGGCCGGGTGCTGACGAGCACGTCGGCCCTCAGCCCGCGCAGCCGCCGCCAGAGGGCGACCTCGGTGCGCATCTGGCCCCGGGGAAGCAGGGATCTGCCGCCCGGCTGGGCGTCGACCACCCAGGAGAGCTTCACACCGGACGCCACGGGGAAGAACGGTTTCTCCCGCTGGCGGCGGACGCTGATGATCTCGACCTCGTGACGTTCTGCCAGCTCTCCCGCGAGGTTGACGATCGAGCGTACGTCACCGCGCATGCCGTAGACGGATGGGGTGAGCAGGCAGATCCTCACCCGCCGACCTCGATCCTGAGCTCGTCGTCCGCCGTGTAGCAGGGACGGATCGGCACCCCGTCGATCTGCGCGGCGGGGTAGTGCAGGCGGCGGCGCTTGCCGTCGACGTCGTCCAGCCGGGAGCCCAGCCGCAGCGGCGTGGCCACGCCGCGTACCTCCAGGGAGGGCTCCCAGGTGCCGGTCTGGTCGGGGGCGGCGGCGAGCACGTCGCACAGCGAGAGCGCCGCGTGGAAGCGCACCCCCTGGACCGTTGCAATGGAGGTCAGCTCGGCGTCGGGCCGGCTGCGGCGCAGGGCGAGCTTCGCCTCGTGCCTCGCCTCGTCGTCGTCGAGGCCGGTGAAGGCGAGCAGCCCGGTGACCTCGAAGCGCCCCTCCCTGAACCAGACGGAACGGACCTCCGCCGTCGGCCGGGCATCGTCGATCTTCAGGGCGAGGAAGCCGTTGCGGGTCCGGTAGGCGCGGTAGGCCAGCGTGCGGCGGCTCAGCGCGTACGCCTCGAGATGGTCGAGGGAGAATCCGGGGTCGACGCTGCGCAGCCGCGTGCGCGCCTTGCCCTGTTGCAGGTAGGTGTCCCAGCGGCCGGGACCGAGGGCGAGCGGGGCGAGTGAGACCGCCAGCTCCGCCTTGCGCATCCGTGCGTCCGGAGTGCCCAGCGGCACCCGGCTCTCGACCGAGGTGGCCCGGTTACGCAGGACCAGTTCGGTGCCGTCGGCCAAGGGTTCGTCGACGGCCAGCCGAAGTGAGAGAACATCGGCCAGGGTAACCTCGGCATCGCTGACGACGGCTGGCATCGTCAAGCCCCCTCCCCGTTGAATGAGCTACGCGACGTTGAGGTTACCGTGATTTTCCCGTTATGTGGAGAAAGGTTTTCGGACCTTACGTCCTTTTCACGTTGACTTGACCCTATGTCAGAGGGAACATCGGGAAAATGTCCCCTCTGACGGATGACACACCCGCTGTCAGGGCGCCTCTACCGGTCGGCCTTTGATCGACTTGATCAGCAGCTGGGAGACGTCGACGACCTCCAGCGTCTCCTTGGCCTCGCCCGCGTTCTTCTTCTCGTTGATCGAGTCGCCGAGCATGACCAGACAGAACGGGCACGCCGTGGAGATGGTGTCCGGCTCGGTGGTGAGCGCCTCGTCCACCCGCTCGGTGTTGATGCGCTTGCCGAGCCGCTCCTCCATCCACATCCGCGCGCCGCCGGCGCCGCAGCAGAAGCCGCGGTCCTTGTGGCGGTGCATCTCCTGGGTCTTCACACCGGGCACCTTGGCCATGATGTCGCGGGGCTGGGAGTAGACCTTGTTGTGGCGGCCCAGGAAGCACGGGTCGTGGTAGGTGATCTTCTCCTCGATCGGCGTGATCGGGACCAGCCTGCCCTCGTCCACGAGCTTGGCGAGCAGCTGGGTGTGGTGCACCACCTCGTAGGTGCCGCCGAGCTGGGGATACTCGTTGGCGAGGGTGTTGAAGCAGTGCGGGCAGGTCGCGACGATCTTCTTGACCCCCGCCTCGTTCAGCGTCTCGATGTTCTGCTTGGCCAGCATGTCGAAGAGATACTCCATGCCCAGGCGGCGCGCCGGGTCGCCGGTGCACGCCTCCATCGGGCCGAGCACCGCGAACTTCACCCCGGCGACGTGCAGCAGCTCCGCGACCGCCTTGGTGGTCTTCTTCGCCCGGTCCTCCAGCGCTCCGGCGCACCCCACCCAGAACAGGTACTCGGTGTCCTCAGGCATCTTCTCGTCGACGAGCGTGATCTCGATGGGGTCGACCTCGCGGCTCGCCAGCTCCTCGACCCAGTCGGCCCGCTTCATCTCGGACATCCCCCACGGGTTGCCCTTGTTCTCCAGGTTCTTGACCATGACGCCGGCCTCGGAGGGGAAGTTGGACTCCACCATCGCCTGGTAGCGGCGCATGTCGAGGATGTGGTCGATGTGCTCGATGTCGACCGGGCACTGCTCGACGCAGGCGCCGCAGTTGGTGCAGGACCACAGCACGTCGGGGTGGATCACGCCTTCCTCGCCCACCAGCGGCTTGTCCAGCAGGGCCAGCACGTCCTCGTGCAGGCCCGCGCGCTGCTCCCCGGTGGCCGTCAGGTACGGGGCGACCTTGAAGGCGTGGTCGCGCTGCTCAAGGATGAGCATCTTCGGCGAGAGCGGCTTGTCGGTGTTCCAGGCGGGGCACTGGTCCTGGCAGCGTCCGCACTCGGTGCAGGTGTAGAAGTCGAGGAAGCCCTTCCAGGTGGTGTCCTCGATCTTGCCGCGGCCGAGCCGGTCGCCGTCGAGCTCCTCGTCCTCGAAGTCGACGAGCTTGCCGTCGATCCGCATCGGCTGGGCGGGGCCGTTGCCGTCGGGACGCCGGGAGAACGCCACGTTCAGCGGCGCGGTGAAGATGTGCAGGTGCTTGGAGTTCACCACGATCACGAGGAAGACCAGCATCACGCCGATGTGCAGGAGCAGCCCGACGTGTTCGAGCGTCTCGTTGGCCGAGGGGCCCAGCGGGCGCAGCAGGGCGGCGGTCGCCTCGGAGGCGAACGCTCCCGAGGCGTACGGCAGGTTGCCGGTGTTCGCCGCCGCGCCGCGGAAGAGGAGCATCGTCCAGATCACGTTGAAGATCATGAAGAGGACGAGCCAGGCACCGCCGAGGTGCGAGCCGAAGAACCGGGACCTGCGGCCCAGCTTCTTCGGCGAGTTCTTGATCCTGATGACCGCGAAGGCGATGAGTCCGAGCAGGGCCGCGACCGCGATGAAGTCCTGCAGGAAGCCCAGGATCGGCCACGTCCCGATGAGCGGGATGTGGAAGTCGGGGGTGCCGGTGACGGCCCCCTGGATCAGCGCGCCGTACGCCTCCAGATAGACGGTCGCCAGGATGAGGAACGCCCACATGACGAAGAAGTGCGCGACACCGGAGGCCGTCCACTTCAGCAGCTTCCGCTGCCCGAACACCTCGACCAGCTGGGCCTTGATCTCCTCACCCAGGTTGGCCCTGGCGTACTCGACGCGCTCGGGCGCGGGAGGCCCTACGGTGGCGAGGTTGTACAGGAACAACACGCGGCGCGCGGCGAGCGCGAGCGCGACGGCTGTCATGACCAGCCCGATGATCGCTACCCAGAGCACTGGTCCTCCCACAGACGGCGTTGGCTGCCAGCGTACGACCGCCGGTCATCCACGATGACAGAGGGTCCCCACAGATACTACCGGCGAGTAACTTCTCTTCGCCGGGAGACCCCCCGGTGACCGTCGTCACCCTACGGTCAACACCGTTCCCAGAACAATGCTCTGCATGCCTCCGAACGGCATCGAAGTGACCTTCGAGCTTCACGGGGCTCGGCGGGCGCGACCTGGACGTCGGCGGGACGGGGACTCGGCGAGGCGTGCCGGCACCTCGGCCCGAATGGCGGGAACGTGTGAGATACGGCGGTATATGGCGGGAAGACCTCTATGGGCGCCCCCGGAGGGCGGGGAAGCCTACCGCGGTGGGTCGAGATAACCCTGGATCGTGGGTGTGAGCAATTTCACCAGCTCTTCAAGATCCACCGAGGCGAGCGGCTCCAGTTGGAGGACGTAGCGCATCAGGACCACGCCGAACATCTGCGCGAAGGCCGCCTCCATCCGGATCAGCGGGATGTCCAGGCTCTCCGCGACCCGGTTGAGCAGCGCGCGGGTCACGAACTCGCGGATCATGACGACCATCCGCTCGTTCGTCATCGCGGTGCGGGCCAGCGCCAGCACCGGTTGGCGCGCCCCGGCCTCCGAGGTGATCGTCAGGATGAGCCTGACCAGCCGCTCGCCGACCTCCTCGCGGGGCCCCGCCGTGATCGCCGCGAGGACGTTCTCGGGGTTGATCGGCAACTCCATCGCCTCGACGAACATCTTCTCCTTGCCGGAGAAGTAGTGGTGGACCAGCGCCGGGTCCACCTCCGCCCGCCGGGCGATGCCCCGGATGGTCGCCTTGTCGAACCCCTTCTCCGCGAAGGTCTCGCGCGCCGCCGCGAGGATCTGCCCTCGCGTGTCGGCCGAGCCCGGCCTGCGCCCCGGACGCCTTCTCCCCTCCGCCGGCCCGGCCGCGGACCTCTCCGCAGGTCCGTCCGCGGACCCGTTCGCGGGTCCGTCCGCGGACCCGTTCGCGGGCGTGGCCGTTGACCTCCCGGAGGGACCGTTCGCGGGCGCGTCCACGGACCCGTCCGAGGAGCCGTTGGAGTGCCTGCCCGTGGTGCTCATGACAGGCCCACTCACGCGGGGGTGGAGGCCGCGAGGTGCAGCCGGGCGAACGCGAGCGCCTCCGCGAGGTCGTCGATCCGCTCGGAACGGCTGGCCGCCTTGCGCGTATTGATCTCCAGCACGACCAGCCCCGAATATCCGTTGCCCGCCATCCGCTCCAGGATCGGCGCGCACGGCTGGTTGCCCCGCCCGGGAACCAGGTGCTCGTCCTTGTTCGGCACCCCGACGCCGTCGGCCAGGTGCAGGTGGGCGAGCCGGTCGCCGAGCTTGGTGAACATCTCCAGGGCGTCGGACCCGGAGACCGCCGTGTGCGACAGATCCAACGTCACCTGCGGGAAGTCGTAGTCGACCGGGTTCCAGTCGGGAGAGTAGGGGACGACCTCGTTGCCCCTCGCCCTCAGCGGGAACATGTTCTCCACCGCGAAGACCACGTCGGTCTCCTCACGCATCCTGGCCAGGCCGATCTCGAAGTCGCGCGCGTAGTCGCGCTGCCAGCGGAACGGCGGATGCACCACGACCGTCCTGGCACCGACCCGCTCGGCGGCACGCTGCGCGCGCTGGAGCTTGGCCCACGGGTCCTTGCCCCACACACGCTGCGTGACCAGCAGGCACGGCGCGTGAATGGCCAGGATCGGCAGGTGGTAGTGGTCCGACAGCCGCTCCAGGACGTCGACGTCCTGGCTCACGGGGTCGGCGCCCACCATGATCTCCACACCGTCGTACCCCAGGCGCGCGGCCAGTTCGAAGGCGTCGGGCGTACGTTCGGGATACACCGACGCGGTGGACAGCGCGATCTTCGCGCTGGATACACGGACGCTCATACCGCTTCCTCGTCTCCGGCTCGGAGCGCACACTCGCGAACACCGCCGGGCCGACCGGCCCGATCGCTCACGTCGCTCACATTTGCCAGCCTAAGCGGGTCCGGAGAGCAGTGCTGTCCGCCACCACCGACACGGCCTGGATCACACCATTACGGTGAGGGCATGCCGAGGTTCTTGAGGGGCTCCATCCCCAGCCCCAACATCTGGAACACCCCCCAGACCTACGAGTTGGAAAACCGGGCGGTGGATCCCGAGGGACACGCCGAGGCGGCGATGTCGGCGATCCGGTCGTGGACCGGGGCGACGGTCCTCGACATCGGCTGCGGTACCGGCTACCACCTGCCCGCCCTCGCCTCGACCGCCACCCGGGTGATCGGCGTGGAGCCGCACGAGGACCTCGTCCTGCTGGCCAGGCGCCGCTGCCGCGCCCTGCGGAACGTCGAGATCCACGCCGCCACCGCCCAGGCGATCCCGCTGCCCAGCGCCTCCGTGGACGTGGCCGTCGCCCGCTGGGCGTACTTCTTCGGCCCCGGGTGCGAGCCGGGCCTGGCCGAACTCTCCCGGGTGATGCGGCGCGGCGGCGCGGCCTTCGTGATCGACATCGACACCACCCGCGGCGCCTTCGGCCGCTGGTTCGGCCAGTCCATCCCCGCCTACTCCGCCAGGTCCGTCGAGAACTTCTGGAGCCGCCAGGGCTGGCAGACGGACAAGCTCGATCTGCGCATGTCCTTCGAGCGCCGCGCCGACCTGGAGGCCGTGCTCCGCATCGAGTTCACCCCCGCGGTCGCCGACCTGGCCATCGCCGAGACCCCCGGCCTGGAGATCGCCTACCCCAACCTGCTGCGCTGGAAGCGGTTCTGAAACGGCGACGACCTCCGCGGGGCCGACCGGGAACAACGGGACGGGGCCTTGACCTTGACGTTGATGTCAAGGTCTATCGTCGTGCCGTGGGGAGGGCCGGATGCGGATCGGTGAGCTGGCGCGGCGGGCGGGTGTCAGCACCCGGGCACTGCGCTACTACGAGCAGCAGGGACTGATCACGGCCCGGCGCTCGGCCAACGGCTACCGGGAGTACGGGGAGGAGGATCTCAAGCTCGTCTCCGAGATCCGCTCGCTGCTCGCCGTCGGCTTCACCCTGGACGACGCCCGCCCGTTCGTCGCCTGCCTGCGGGCCGGTCACGAGTCAGGGGGGTCGTGCCCGGACTCCGTCGCCGTCTACCAGCGCAAACTGGCGGAGATCGACGACGAGATCCGCACGCTTCTCACCCGGAGGGCGGAGGTGGCGGCGCAGCTGACCACCGCCTGCCCAGGATGCGTACTGAGGAAAGTGGGAAAATCATGATCACATTGACCGCGGAGAACTTCGACGAGCAGGTGCTGCGGAGCGACAAGCCCGTCCTGGTCGACTTCTGGGCCGAGTGGTGCGGGCCGTGCAAGATGATCGCGCCGATTCTCACGGAGATCGAGGCCGAGCTCGGCGACCGCGTCACGATCGCGAAGCTCAACGCCGACGACTACCCCGAGATCACCGCGAGGTACGGCGTCCTCGGCCTGCCGACGCTCAACCTCTACAAGGGCGGCGAGGTCGTGCAGCAGATCAAGGGCGCCAAGCCCAAGCGCCTGCTCCTCGCCGAGCTCGAAGGCCACATCTGAGGAAAGCGCGCTCCGTACCTCCCCGCGACTTTCACCCGGTACGGCATGCCGTACCGGGTGAAAGTTGTCGGGCTCTGCCGGTAACGTGCGGCCATGGCGAAGAAGGCTGGTGGCTACCGCTGTGCCGAGTGCGGGTGGCAGACGGCCAAGTGGGTGGGGCGCTGCGGCGAGTGTCAGGCCTGGGGCACGGTCGAGGAGGAGACGGCTCCCGCGGGGGCACGCGTGGCCTCCGCCGGGGCGGTCTCGGCACCGGCGGTGCCGATCGGCCAGGTCAAGGCCGAGGTGGCGCACGCGCGCGGCACCGGTGTGCCCGAGCTCGACCGGGTCCTCGGCGGCGGTCTGGTTCCCGGAGCCGTCGTGCTGCTGGCCGGCGAGCCCGGCATCGGCAAGTCGACCCTCCTGCTGGAGGCGGCGGCCAAGATCGCCCGACAGCAGACGGTCCTCTACATCACGGGTGAGGAGTCGGCCGCCCAGGTGCGGATCAGGGCCGACCGGATCGGCGCGATCCAGGACCGCCTCTACCTCGCCGCCGAGACCGACCTGGGCGCGCTGGTGTCACATGTCGAGAAGGTCCAGCCCGACCTGCTCATCGTCGACTCGGTGCAGACGATCGGCTCCACCCAGGCGACGGGCGTGCCCGGCGGGGTGACCCAGGTCAGGGAGGTCGCGGGAAACCTGGTGCGGCTCGCCAAGGAGCGCGGCATGGCCACCGTGCTGGTCGGCCACGTCACCAAGGAGGGCTCGATCGCCGGCCCCCGCACCCTGGAGCACCTGGTCGACGTCGTGCTCCACTTCGAGGGCGACCGGCACTCCCGGCTCCGCCTCGTCCGTGCGATCAAGAACCGGTACGGCCCGGTCGACGAGGTCGGCTGCTTCGACCTCCACGAGAGCGGCATCGAGGGCATCACCGACGCCAGCGGCCTGTTCGTCTCCCACCGCACCGACCCGGTGCCCGGCACGTGCGTCACGGTCACCCTGGAGGGCACCCGGCCACTGCCCGCCGAGGTGCAGGCCCTGGTCGCGAGGACCGAGGCCCAGCAGCCGCGCCGATCCTCCTCCGGGCTCGACACCTACCGGGTCACGATGGTCCTCGCCGTGCTGGAGCGGCGGCTCAACGCCAAGCTGGGCGGATGCGACGTCTTCACCGCCACCGTCGGAGGGATCAAGCTCAGCGATCCCGCCGTGGACCTGTCGGTGATGCTCGCGGTCGCCAGCGCGGCGGGCGACAAGGCGCTCCCCTCCGGCCTGGTGGTGCTCGGTGAGGTGGGCCTGGCGGGAGAGTTGCGCCCGGTGCGCGACGTGCGGCGCCGCCTGTCGGAGGCCGCCCGGCTGGGCTTCACCCGCGCGCTCGTCCCCACCGGCTCCCTCGACACGGGCAAGAAGCGCAACGGCGACCACTCCCTGGTCCGCATGGCCGGACGCGGAGCGCCCTTCGCGCCCGGCTTCGACGTCGTCGAGGCGGAGAACGTCTGGGACGCCCTCACCCATGTCACCTGAGACGCGCCACGGGCTCCAGGCGCGGCACGGCCGGCGGCCCCGCGACGGTGCGACCGGTCACCGGCACCGCAAGGAACGCGGCCGGCGACCCCGCGACACCCGCCGCCACGAGATCCACGCGGGGCACTCGCGACGGCTCCCGGACGCTCGCCGTCACGAGGTCCACGCGGGGCGCGTTCGGCGGCTTCCCGGCGCCCACGCCGGTGCGGCGCGTCACGGGCTCCGCACGGCGCGTGGCATCCACCGATTCCGGACCGCGCGGATCCTCCGCCGGTAAGCTTGAGCGCTATACGCAGACCACGGGGGTCATGTGCCAGCAAACTACAAAGGACTCGACGAACGTCGCAGAGCCGTCCTGGCCGCGGTCGCACCCGGCACCGCGTTGCGCGACGGACTGGAGCGCATTCTCCGCGGGCACACGGGTGGCCTGATCGTGCTGGGATACGACGGCACGGTCGAGGAGATATGCAGCGGCGGCTTCGAGCTGGACGTCGAGTTCTCCGCGACGCGGCTGCGCGAGCTGGCCAAGATGGACGGCGCGATCGTCCTCAACTCCGGCGATCTCAGGATCGTACGCGCGGCCGTGCACCTGATGCCCGATCCGTCCATTCCCACCGACGAGTCCGGCACCCGGCACCGCACCGCCCAGCGCGTGGCCCTGCAGACGTCACTGCCGGTCATCTCGCTCAGCAAGTCCATGCGGATCATCGCTCTTTACCTCGACGGCATCCGCTACGTGGTGGAGGAGTCGGCGGTCATCCTGTCCAAGTCCAACCAGGCCCTCGCCACGCTGGAGCGCTACAAGCTCCGCCTGGACGAGGTCTCCGGCACGCTCTCCGCGCTGGAGATCGAGGACCTGGTGACGGTCCGCGACATCGCGGTGGTCGCCCAGCGGCTGGAGATGGTCAGGCGCATCTCCGAGGAGATCGCGGGATACGTGGTCGAGCTCGGCACCGACGGCCGGCTGCTCTCCCTGCAGCTGGACGAGCTCGTCGCCGGCACGGAGAGCGACCGTGAGCTGATCGTGCGCGACTACCTGCCCGCGGCCGGCCGCCGCCCGCGCAAGTTCGCCGAGGCGTTGCACGAGCTCGACCAGCTCTCCTCCGCCGAGCTTCTCGACCTCTCGGTCGTCGCCCAGATCCTCGGCCACTCGGGCAACGACGCCCTGGAGACCCCGGTGAGTCCGCGGGGCTACCGCCTGCTGGCCAAGGTCCCGCGTCTGCCGAACACGGTGGTCGATCGCCTCGTCGACCACTTCGCCAGCCTGCAGAAGCTCCTCGCGGCCAGCATCGGCGAGCTCCAGGAGGTGGGCGGGGTGGGCGAGGCGAGGGCCCGCCACATCCGGGAGGGCCTCTCCCGGCTCGCGGAGTCGTCCATCCTGGAACGCTACGTCTGAGACCCCGGTCCTCGCCAGGCGACTACCTGAGGTGGAAGACCGCCTTGCGGCTCTTCAGGCCGGGAGCGTGAACCACCGCGACGTAGGTGCCCGGCAGGGCGGCGGCGCGGTCGGCGGTGCAGTCGCCACCGGAGCGGCGGCGGTCCCACACCAGCTCCCTGACGTACGGGATGCCCCGGTCGAGTTCGCGGATCTTGACGGCGTCGCCGCCGACGCAGTCGGAGGACGACCACACGCGGTCGTTGCCGGAGGTGATGCGCATCTCCATCGCGCGCGGCCCGACGTCGGTGGTGCACATCACCTTGCCGACGTTGACGAGGGTGAGGACGAAGCGCGGCTGGACTCCCGCCGGGTAGATCGTCCCCTTGCCCTCCATGCTCAGCACGAGCTGCGGGGAGACGCAGGCCTCGCCCGGCCGTCTGGGCCGCGCGGCCGCCTTCGGCGTGGGCGTCGGGCTCGCGGACGTCGAGGGGATGACCGTCATGGTCGGCAGGACGGCCGTCAGCGGGTCAGGTGTCTGCTGTCCGGCGGCCGAGGTGCTCCTCTCCCTGACGTCATCCGGCCCGCCCGTCGACGAGCAGGCCCACGCCACGACGGCGACCACCACGAGCACACCGACAAGCGCGGCTATCCGGCGCCGCCAGTAGACGTCGGCTCCGACGTCACCACGGAACGTGTCGGGATCCATACGCTCAGTATGGTTAGTCCTGGCGGACCACAGGAGACGACCCGCCGCTTCCGGCCTGTTTCGGCCGCAGGTCAATGGTCGGGGCGGGCACGGACAGGCGCGGACAGGCACGGAACAGGCACGGAACAGGCACGGAGCGGGCACGGAGCGGGCACGGAGCGGGCACAGCCAGGCGCGGACAGAAACCGCCAAGTGCAGACAGGTGCAGACAGACGAAGCCGGGCCGAGGCGTCCGTGCCTGCCCGTGCCTGCCCGTGCCTGGCTGCGCCTGTCCGTGCCCGCACTATCGTCGAAAGGTGCCCGAGCCGAACCGCTTACTCGAACCCGTCCTCGACTGGTACGCCGGCAACGCCCGCGACCTTCCCTGGCGTACGCCTGGCGCCTCCCCCTGGTCGATCCTGGTCAGCGAGATCATGCTGCAGCAGACCCCGGTGGTCAGGGTGCTTCCCGTCTGGACCGAATGGATGGAGCGCTGGCCCACGCCCGCCTCCCTCGCCCGCGAGTCCCCCGGCGAGGCGGTACGCCACTGGGGCCGCCTCGGCTACCCCCGCCGGGCACTGAACCTGCACGCGTGCGCCCGCGCGATCACCGAACGGCACGGCGGAGAGGTCCCCACCGGCCACGACGCCCTGCTCGCGCTTCCCGGCGTCGGCGAGTACACCGCCGCCGCGGTCGCCAGTTTCGCCTTCAAGGGCCGCCACGCGGTTCTCGACACCAACGTGCGGCGGGTCCTGGCGCGGGCCGTCAGCGGGCAGGAGTATCCGCCCAAGGCCACCACGCCCCCGGAACGCAGGCTCGCCGCCTCCCTGCTCCCCGACGCCGACCGCGCACCCGTCTGGGCGGTCGCCGTGATGGAACTGGGCGCCCTGGTCTGCACCGCTCGCGCCGCCCGCTGCGCCGACTGCCCGATCAGCGACCTGTGCGCCTGGCGCCTCGCGGGCAAACCTGCCCACGACGGCCCGGCGCGCAAGGGCCAGACGTACGCGGGAACGGACCGCCAGTGCCGTGGCCGCCTCCTCGCGGTGCTGCGCCAGGCCCACGGCGCCGTACCCAAGGACGCCCTCGACGTGGTCTGGGACGACGCCCCGCAGCGCGAACGCGCCCTCGACGGTCTGATCGCGGACGGCCTGGCCGAGGTCCTCGACGACGGCACCTACCGCCTCCCCGGCTGAGTCACCAACCGGTGCGGTACGTCGAATCCACGTTTTCTCTCACCTGATCCTCGGCATCCCACATCTATCGGAGATTTTTTGTGGACGCTCTCACCGTAAGAGCCCGTGAGCTGGCGGCGGCCGGAAGGCTACCCGCCTATGTGTACGACCTGGCCGCCCTGGACGCGCACGCGGCGGCGGTGCGGGCGGCGCTTCCGGGAGTCGAGCTGTACTACGCGGCGAAGGCCAACCCGGACCCGGAGTTGCTGCGGGTGCTGGCCCGGCACGTGGACGGGGTCGAGGTCGCCTCCGGTGGCGAGCTGGAGCATGTGCGGGGTGTGCTCCCCTCGGCCAGGATCGCGTTCGGCGGCCCCGGCAAGACCGACGACGAGCTCCGGCTCGCCCTCGATCACGGCGTCGAACGGCTGCACGTGGAAAGCCCGAACGAGTTGCGCCGCCTGATCGCCACCGGGCGGGAGGCCGACGTGCTGCTCCGCGCCAACCTCGCCCTCTCGCTGGGGGACGTGGCCCTGGCGATGGGCGGCGGCGCGACCCCCTTCGGCATGGACCCGGCCGGCGTCGAGGAGTGCCTCGCGCTTCTGGAGCGCCAGGACGCGGTGCGCCTGCGCGGCGTCCACGCCCACCTGGCCAGCGGCCTGGACGCCCCGCGCATGCTGGAGGTCGCCGACGGCGTGCTCGGCTACGCCCGCGGTCTTGGCCTGACCGAGATCAACCTCGGTGGCGGCATGGCCGTCGACTACGCCGACCCCGGCGCCGTCTTCGACTGGGAGACCTACGGCAAGGGTTTGGCGGGGCTGCGCCGCCCCGGTGAGACGCTGCGCGTCGAGCCCGGCCGGTCCGTGTCGGTCTACTGCGGGCGGTACGTGACCCGTGTGCTGGACGTCAAGCGGGTCCACGGCGAGTTGTTCGCCATCGTGGCGGGTGGGACCCACCACATCCGCACGCCCGCGACCAAGGGCCACGACCAGCCGATGGTCATCGCCGAGGAGGGCGATCCGGTCACGATCGTCGGCCAGCTCTGCACTCCCAAGGACACCCTCGCGCGCCGGGTCCCGGCGGCTTTGGCGACCGGCGATCTGGTGCAGTTCCTGATGGCCGGCGCCTACGCCTGGAACATCTCCCACCACGATTTCCTGATGCACCCGCATCCGGAGTTCTCGTACGTCTGAGGTGTGCCGTCCCGACGCCGCGAAAGCCCTCGGCTCTTCCTGGAGCCGAGGGCTTCGACGATTTCCCGGTGATGGGCGCCGTGACACTTCCCGGTGATGGGCGCCGTGACACGGAGAGATCAGGACACCTCTCTCGGAGCCGTCCGGCGCCGAGGGCGGTGAGAGTCCGCCCTCGACATCGACACGACAGTGCGTCGAGCGAGGCTCGACACGACGGGGTGTCGGGCCGGGAAGGTCAGGCGGCGAGGCGCAGACCGAGGGCGGTGAGGCTGGTGCGGGCCCAGTCGAGCTCCTCGGCGATCACGTTGACCAGGGCGCCGGGGCCCTTGCCCCGCAGGGGCACGGCCAGATCGTGGGTCTCCACCTCGATGTGGGCGGTGCCGTTCACCGCGCCGGAGAGCATCGCGGTGAGGGTGTCCTCCAGGACCGGGCGGGTGCTGGGAAGCTCCTGGCACGCGGCGGCCATGTGGTTGTGTACGTGGCCGAGCTTCACCACGGGGGCTCCGGTGTCCGCCAGGCCGCGCAGGGCGGCTCCCGGCTCCTCAGAGCCGCCCGCGAGATAGCAGGCGTCCAGGCAGATGCCCAGGTGCTCGGAGTCGATGCCGCCGACCCGGTCGAGGGCCTGCTTGGTGGTCTCCAGCACGCATCCGGGCCACGGCTCGAAACCGACCCTGATCGTCTTGCCGGTGACGCTGTACAGACCGCGCAGCTCGCGGGCGAGGCGCTCCATCCGTCGCGAGGCGATCGAGTGCAGGTCGGCGGGCCAGTCGCGGCGCCAGCCGATGGGGATGGTGGAGATGCTCCCGAAGCGGACGTCCTGCGGGAGCAGGAAGGCGAGGATCCTGGCCAGCGCCATCGTGTAGCGGTAACGCTCGGGCTTGGCCCAGTCGGGGCCGGGGACCTCCTGGTTCCTGCCGCCGGTGCCGTTGAGGCTGACGACCTCCAGGCCGCGCTCCTCAAGGGATCGGCGCAGGCGCACCAGCTCGATCCTGTCGGAGGTGAGATGGTCGGCGACGCTCGGGGAGAGCCAGAGGCCGACCCCCATGCGCTCCACCCCGAGGCGCTTGCGCACCGGCACCGCGTACCGGGTGAGGTGCGCGATGAGGTTC
The DNA here is from genome assembly GCF_040648855.1 of Streptosporangium sp. NPDC049078. Taxonomy (NCBI): domain Bacteria; kingdom Bacillati; phylum Actinomycetota; class Actinomycetes; order Streptosporangiales; family Streptosporangiaceae; genus Streptosporangium; species Streptosporangium sp. NPDC049078. The sequence continues at coordinate 200,308 of NZ_JBEZEL010000009.1, read as the reverse complement.
TCCAGATCCTCGGCGGGGTGCACGCCCGCGTTGTAGGCCAGGTGAACGAGCGTCCCGTCCTCGTGCCGTAAACGCATGCGTGCCTCCAAAGCGTGCTTCCGTGTAAGCGTCCTCGATGACCCCCGCGCCGCTCGTCGACGGCGGCGCGAGCCGGAGCCCTCCCGGCCGGGAGTCCGGCCCGGTCGTCTGAAGCATCCCGCGCGGGCACCGATCTCCGCGTCACTCTCGGAGCTGATTCCTCGGTACGTCGCCGGGCTTACCTCGATACCGCTCTCACCGCAGCCTGTACTGCTTTCAGATCATCCGGGTGAGAGCCACCGAACTCACTCTACAGAGTGTAGTACTACCTGTCGTGGCGAAACACCGTCTTAGATAACAAATGAGCAGACCCCGCCGTGAGTCTCCTCACGGCGGGGTCTGCTCATTTGGCCTGAATCAGGCCATGTCCGGCCTGCCCCGGTCCTGGATCGGCTACACGATGGCCGCGGCCGAGTCGGGGACCTGGGGAGACGGCGCGTTCTCACCGATGAAGGTGAACTTCGCGTTCTCCCCCTCGCCCTCGATCCCGATCTTCACGATCTGGCCGGGACGGAGCTCCCCGTACAGGATCTTCTCGGACAGGATGTCCTCCAGCTCGCGCTGGATCGTACGGCGGAGCGGACGGGCGCCCATCACGGGGTCGTAGCCACGGTCGGCCAGCAGCTGCTTGGCCTCCTGCGTGAGCTCCATCCCCATGTCGCGGTCCTTCAGACGCAGGCTCACCTGGGCCAGCATCAGGTCGACGATGCGGATGATCTCCTTCGGCGTGAGCTGGTGGAAGACCACGATGTCGTCGACACGGTTGAGGAACTCCGGCCGGAAGTGCTGCTTGAGCTCCTCCTGGACCTTCGACTTCATCCGGTCGTAGTTGGACTCGGCGTCGTTGTTCTTCGCGAAGCCGACGCCCTGCCCCTTGGAGATGTCTCGGGTGCCGAGGTTCGTCGTCATGATGATGACGGTGTTCTTGAAGTCGACCACCCGGCCCTGGGCGTCGGTCAGGCGACCGTCCTCCAGGATCTGCAGCAGCGAGTTGAAGATGTCGGGGTGGGCCTTCTCGATCTCGTCGAACAGGACGACCGAGAACGGCTTGCGCCGCACCTTCTCCGTCAGCTGACCGCCCTCCTCGTATCCGACATAGCCGGGAGGCGAGCCGAAGAGACGGGAGACGGTGTGCTTCTCCATGAACTCCGACATGTCCAGCATGATCAGCGCGTCCTCGTCCCCGAACAGGAACTCGGCCAGCGCCTTGGACAGCTCGGTCTTACCGACACCGGACGGACCGGCGAAGATGAACGAGCCACCCGGACGGCGCGGGTCCTTCAGACCGGCGCGCGTACGGCGGATCGAGCGGGACAGACCCTTGATGGCGTCGTCCTGGCCGATGATCCGCTTGTGGAGCTCGTCCTCCATGCGGAGCAGTCGCTGGGACTCCTCCTCGGTGAGCTTGAAGACCGGGATGCCGGTGGCGGTCGCCAGGACCTCCGCGATGAGCTCCTCGGTGACCTCGGCGACGACGTCCATGTCGCCGGCCTTCCACTCCTTCTCACGGCGCTCGCGCTTGAGCTGGAGCTGCTTCTCCTGGTCACGCAGCGCGGCGGCCTTCTCGAAGTCCTGCGCGTCGATCGCGGACTCCTTGTCGCGCCGCACGTTGGCGATCTTCTCGTCGTACTCGCGGAGGTCCGGCGGCGCGGTCATGCGGCGGATGCGCATGCGCGAGCCGGCCTCGTCGATGAGGTCGATCGCCTTGTCCGGCAGGAACCGGTCGCTGATGTAGCGATCGGCCAGCTGCGCGGCGGCCACCAGGGCGCCGTCCGTGATGGAGACGCGGTGGTGTGCCTCGTAACGGTCGCGCAGGCCCTTGAGGATCTCGATCGTGTGGCTGAGGCTGGGCTCGGCCACCTGGATCGGCTGGAAGCGTCGCTCCAGCGCCGCGTCCTTCTCCAGGTGCTTGCGGTATTCGTCGAGGGTGGTGGCCCCGATGGTCTGCAGCTCGCCTCGGGCCAGCATCGGCTTCAGGATGCTGGCGGCGTCGATCGCGCCCTCGGCGGCACCCGCGCCGACGAGCGTGTGGAGCTCGTCGATGAACAGGATGATGTCGCCTCGGGTGCGGATCTCCTTGAGGACCTTCTTCAGCCGCTCCTCGAAGTCACCGCGGTAACGGGAACCGGCCACGAGGGCGCCCAGGTCGAGGGTGTAGAGCTGCTTGTCCTTGAGCGTCTCCGGCACCTCGCCCTTGACGATCTTCTGGGACAGGCCCTCCACGACGGCGGTCTTGCCGACGCCGGGCTCTCCCACCAGGACCGGGTTGTTCTTGGTCCTGCGGGACAGGACCTGCATGACCCGCTCGATCTCCTTCTCCCGGCCGATGACCGGGTCGAGCTTGCCCTCACGGGCGGCCTGCGTCAGGTTGCGGCCGAACTGGTCCAGCACAAGGGAGGTCGACGGTGCGGCCTCGGTCGGACCGCCCGCGGCGGCCGGCTCCTTGCCCTGGTAGCCGTGGAGCAGCTGGATGACCTGCTGCCGGACCCGGTTGAGATCGGCCCCCAGCTTCACCAGCACCTGGGCGGCGACGCCCTCGCCCTCACGGATGAGGCCGAGCAGGATGTGCTCGGTGCCGATGTAGTTGTGTCCCAGCTGCAGGGCTTCGCGGAGCGACAGCTCAAGGACCTTCTTGGCACGCGGGGTGAACGGAATGTGCCCCGACGGCGCAGACTGACCCTGGCCGATGATCTCCTCGACCTGCTGACGCACACCTTCAAGACTGATGCCGAGGCTCTCCAGAGCCTTGGCGGCAACGCCTTCACCTTCATGGATCAAGCCAAGAAGAATGTGCTCCGTACCGATGTAGTTGTGGTTGAGCATCCGGGCCTCTTCTTGGGCCAGGACGACAACCCGCCGTGCGCGGTCGGTGAACCTCTCGAACATCTCGTCGCTCCTCACAGAGCGGTCAGGCAGGTCCGGGATATCCGAGCCCTGTCATCCCGCATGGTAGCCCCGACCCGGCGACCGCTCTATGCAGAAGACGTTCCCCGAGCGCAGGGCGTTCACCCTCCATCCAACTACTTATGGGGGGTGCGATGTTCCCGCTACGCCGCAAGCGAACGACGTTTGTCTTCCAGTAAAACGCATCATGCGGTCATGGCCGCCACCGGACCCCACCGTGACCGCCATAACCGCATGATTCACTCGATCTACTGAGCCGATCTAGTGAGCCTGCTCGTACTGCTCGACGATCTTCGAGGCGATCCGACCGCGCTCGCTGACATTGAGTCCGTGAGACTTCGCCCACGCCCGGATGTCGGCGCTCTTCTCTCGCGTGAGTGCCCGCGCTCCGCCTGCGCGGCGGCGGCGGGGAGCCAGGGCGCCGGAACGGCGGGCGCTCTGCACGAAAGGCGACAGGGAGTCGCGGAGCTTCTTCGCGTTAACGTCACTCAGGTCAATCTCATAGCTGGTGCCGTCAATCGCGAAGGCGACAGTCTCATTGGCCTCGCCCCCATCGAGGTCGTCGATGAGAATCTCCTGGATCTGCTTGGCCATCTACACAATCCTTTCGCGGAGTATTGTTTCATTCGCAAGCTAAACATATACCCGCGATCGAAGAGCGGCAATTCCAGGAGCTCGGCGATTCTCACAGGCAACCGAGACTCACCGGTCGAGCCTCCGGTGGATCAGCTCTTCTGCGACTCGGGGTCGGGCCGTTTTGCCGGACGTCGGCCGGCGGCTTCACTCCGAAGTAGCTTGACGACTCCGAAGATGAAGGCCCCGCCGACGACCGCCGGGGGTATCAACGCGGACAATACGTCGTACATTCGCCCTCGCTCCGCACCGTGGGTGGCTTTCTGGGGACCATGAAAATGTGGCGGCGGCTCTCCGGGCCTCGCGAGCGCACCCGATCGCTGGAACCGCCCATAGATGACCATAGCGCCACCGACCGGCGACACGCGCGCAGGGGCGACCATGCCGTCTTCCTCCAGCCTAATGCTTCTCTCCAGCTCTCTTACCGGTTGTGGTCGTAAAGGCACGAGGAAAAACCAGGTGGACGATCAGGTGATCATCATCGTCGCCGTAATACCAATGCCGCACGGCTTCCGCGCCGCCGCGCCACCGACCTCCCGGCGACGAAGTCCCTGCTGAAGGGGGCTGTCCGCCGGGATGAACAACACCTTGCCATGGAGCCTGAGATCGCCGCCGACGACTTCATCGCGAGAATGCCCTCCGTCGACAGAACGCCCGGACGGGGAGCTGCTCGCTTCATCACCTCGGTGTGAACCGATGTGACACAAGTGTATGGAACAAGACGGATCTTCAACACTTTCTTGCCAAGAGTACGACCCACTCCGGCACGGAGTACATAGTCGTAGACCGTATAACCACCAAACGCGATGCACTCCTCAGACAACCTCGCCAACACCGGGCGCCCCGATCCGGATCCGTAAGAAGGTCTTCACCGGCCGCCCCGAACACACGGCGGAAGGCGAAGAAGAGAATCCGACGCGAGGTCACCGAGGATGCCGGAGGCGCGCGGCGCCGACCATTCGGCGAGTAGTGCACGAACCCCCGACGGGGACGGATCCGGCATTGACCCCTCATAGGGCGCCCAGGGCGGACGTGAGCCCGTTGTGGGCAACGTACGCGAATATTCCGGCGAGCGGGTCGAGACTCGGTCATAACTTCCCCCGCGTTGCTCAGGGCGCGGCAAATGGTTTTGAGGCTTCCACGCCCCGGCCCCCGAGACCCTTACGGGCCCCTAAGGGCCCCCGTTTTCTCACCCGCGCACGAAAACGGGGCCGGCGGTTGAACCGCCGGCCCCGTTATTCAGGGGACTACTTGATCTTGACGACGACCGTCCCCGCCACCTTGTCGTGCAGGGCCTGCTGCAGCGGCTTGTCCCACAGCAGCCACAGGACGTTCACGAGGCTGAAGATGTTGAAGAGGAAGCCGACAAAGGGGATCCAGCTCAGGAACTGCGGGCCGAAGAACACCCCGGCGCGCTTGACCGCCATGTCGGAGCCGAGCCCACCGGGCGGCAGGGCACTGCCGACCGGCACGACCTTGATGCCCATGACCATCTTGCCGACCGTCTGGCCGCCCCTGCTGAGCATGAGGAACTCGTAGGCCATGTAGATCGACGCGCTGACCAACGCGATGAGGAGCCCGGCGAGGAAGGTCCCGCTCCCCTCCGTGATCGACGTGCCGTCGAAGGTGGGGGCGGTCACCAGCATCGCGGTCAGCACCAGGCTGATGATGACCCCCGGGATCGCCAGGATGATCCCGTCGACCAGCCTCGCCAGCAGCCGCTGCCACCACTCCGCGAGCGGGGCGGGCGCCCCGGGAGGACCGCCGTACGGCTGACCGTAGCCCTGCTGCCCGTACCCGGGCTGCTGGCCGTAGCCCTGCTGCCCGTAGTCGGGCTGCTGACCGTAACCCTGCTGGCCGTACTGCTGCCCGTAGTCCGGCTGCTGCCCGTAGCCGGGCTGCGGGGCCCCCTGCTGGCCGTAGCCCGGCTGCTGGCCGTAAGCCTGCTGGCCGTAACCGGGCTGGGACTGCTGGCCGTAGCCCGACTGCTCGTGGGACGCCTGCTGGCCGTAACCGGGCTGCTGCTGCCCGTACGACCCCGTCCCGCCCTGCTGGCCGTACCCGCCGGTCCCGCCCTGCTGGCCGTAGCCGGGCTGCTGGCCGTAACCCTGCTGCTGGGACTGCTGCCCGTAGCCGGGCTGCTGCTGCCCGTACGACCCCGTCCCGCCCTGCTGGCCGTAGCCCTGCTGCTGGGACTGCTGCCCGTAGTCGGGCTGCTGGCCGTAACCCTGCTGGCCGTAACCGGGCTGCTGGCCATAGCCCTGCTGCCCGTAACCCTGGCCGTAGCCGGGCTGGCTCTGTCCTGGGCCGGTGTTCGGCTGTGAGGCCTCCGACCGATATCCCATGACCGTTACGTCGGGATCGAGTTCGCCAGCGGCTCGACCCGCGTTGTGCTGTCCGTAATCCGGGTGTCCCGACGGTGTGCGATCGCGGTCGGGATCATCCTGTGGATACGGCGGCTGTCCGGTGCTCACCGCGTCACCTCACTTAGACTGCGCATGTGGCAAATGTCAGACGCACATGCTTGCTGCTGCACAAGGTATCGACATAGGTATCGACAGTCACCTTTCCGATCAGTCAGCTCTAAAGTCATCACAGTCGGGCTCACGTGTCAGGTGGAGCAACATCCGGGTGTTTCCCAAGGTGTTGGGCTTGACGTGCTCCAGATCGAGAAACTCCGCCACGCCCTCGTCGTAGGAGGCGAGAAGCTCCGCGTAGACCGCGGGGGCGACGGGCGTGCCCTGGATCTCGCGGAAACCGTGCCTGGCGAAGAAGTCGACCTCGAAGGTGAGACAGAAGACCCGGCGCAGGCCCAGCTCCGCGGCCGTGCGAATGAGGGCGGAGACGATCCGGTGGCCGATTCCCATCCCGCGACGGGTCGGATCGACGGCCACGGTGCGGATCTCGGCCAGATCCTCCCAGAGGACGTGGAGAGCCCCGCAGCCGATGACCGCCCCCTCGGCGTCGGTGGCGACCCAGAACTCCTGAACGTCCTCGTACAGGGTGACGGTGGCCTTCTCCAGCAGGCGGGGGCCGACGCCGCCGTAGGTGTCGACGAGCCGCCTGATCGCGCGGACGTCCGGGGTCCGGGCACGACGGACCGAGACCTCGGCGACCTCGGCGGCCTTGGCGATCTCCGCGACCTCGGCCGCCTCGGGCAGGGGCGGGTCAGGCTCCGCCCCCTCGGGTCCCGCGCGTCGCTCCCCGCCGCCCGGGGTGCGCACGACCGGCACGGGAGAATGCTCAGCAAGCTGCTCCATGACCGTTCAGCGTACGTCCTCACCGGTCTTCAATTACGGCTCCTCCTTAACTCGCGGCACACCCCCCTCACATGACCGCCGGTAATCGCTTTACCACACTGGGCGCGCGGCATCTCACGTGTGCCACAACTCACCTTTGGTACGGTCCCGGACCTGGGAAGACCTTCCCCACACCCCCCGCCGGGGAGGTAAAGGCAGCGTAATGGCCATGTTGATCATATTGACATGTGATCTTTCCGTGACACTTCAGTTGCGGAACCTCCACTGAATTCGCAGTTCTGGTTGAGCAGGAACCACGGGTGCACTAATCTCCGTGCTCGATGTCAGAGACGTAAAAGCCTGACCCGCCGAATCCCTCACCACGGGGAACCGGGGACCCACCACGTCCTTGGGGGTGAATCCGAGTGCCAACGGCGCACTCGGTAGGGCTGCCTCCGGCCCGAACCCGTCAGCTAACCCGGTAGGCGGCCGAGGAGAGGAGCCCGTTGGTGAAGCGCGAGCGCGACCGCGGAGGAAAGAACGCGGGCGACGACGCCCGCCGTCGAGAACGCGCGCCGCGCGGGCTGCGCCGCCGCATGGCGGTGATCGGCCTGGCATTCGCCACCCTCACTCTCGGCACACCGACGGTCGCGGCCACCGCCGACCCCGAACCCAGCCTCCAGCAGCTGGCCAAGCAGGCCGAGAAACTGCACGAGGAGATCGGCGTCCTCGCCGAGCGGTACAACGGCGAGCGGGTCAAGCTCAGGCAGGCCCAGCGGGCCGCGGAGAGCGCCGAGAAGATCCTCGCGTCGAGCGAGTCGGAGCTGGCCTCCCGTCGTACCAAGGCCACCCTCCTGGCGCAGAGCACCTACATGTCGGGCGGCCTGAACTCCGGACTCGCCTTCACACAGGCGACGGACCCCGACACCTTCCTCGATCAGGCCACCACCAACTACGCGCTCCAGCAGCAGCAGAGCGAGGAGGTCGCCCAGGTCGCCCGGGCGATCGAGGCCGCCGAGCGGGCGAAGGCCGGCGCCAAGGCGAGGACGGCGGAGGTCAAGAAGCTCCTGGCGGAGATCGACGGCAACCGGACCAAGATCGAGCGTCTGGTCGCGCGGGTCGAGAGCGACCTGTTCAGCGAGGTGCGTGCCAGGGCCGTCGGCAACAGGGGCGCCCGGGTGAAGACCAACGTGCCCATCGTGGGCAGCGGCAAGGCCGCGGAGGCGACCCGCTGGGCGCTCACCCAGCAGCTCAAGCCGTACGTCTGGGGCGCCGAGGGTCCCAACTCCTTCGACTGCTCCGGGCTGGTCATGTGGGCCTACCAGAAGGTCGGCATCAGCCTGCCGCACTACACCGGCGACCAGTGGACCGCCGGCACCCACGTCTCCAGGAAAGAGCTACGCCCCGGAGACCTGGTCTTCTTCTACAGCGACCTGCACCATGTCGGGATCTACATCGGCGCGGGCCTGATGGTCCACGCGCCCCGGACGGGTGACGTCGTCCACATCACCACGATCGACAACCGGCCCTTCGTCGGAGGCGTCCGCATCGCCGCCTGAGCGTGCCCCGCCCTGTCCTGCCCTGCCCTGCCCGCACGCGTGCCCGGCCCGACCTGCCGGGCACGCGTGCGGTGCCGTGTCAGATCAGACGACGGCGTGCGGCCCAGGCGACGGCCTCGATCGCCGTGGCGACACCGATGCGGTCGCAGATGCCTCTCAGCCTGCGCCTGACGGTCCGCCCGCTGATGTCGAGGCGACGCCCCACCCGATCGACCGTGACACCCTTGGCGAGCTCAGCCAGCAGCACGAGATCGTCATCGCTGAGACCGATATCGCTCATGCCCAGGGGGCTGTCGCCATGGCGTGAATCCACTTCTGGATATGCCATCAAGAGTCACTCCCCCCACTCTGGAAACCGGGTGCGAGACGCCGGAAATGAATACCGTCCGCCAGGAACGGTAAACGCCTTGTTCAAAGGTCGTCAAGTTCCGCTCTTCATAGCGCGCGTCCAGTATTGACATAGTAGGCGCTACATGAAGTACTCATGATATGTCAGTGCCTTTGCGGCTATGTCATGACCCATCCCGAGCACGAGCCGGCAGGTACCCCTGGCTGCGGTGATCGAAGTCCTGGCAGAACAAGGTTTCGCGGGAGCCCTCGCCCCGCCGGGCACGCCGGAGCGGGCCCTCCGGAGATCCGGACTGCCCGCATTTCCCGGCAAAAACCGATCTCTTCCCGATAGTCTTCGGCGACCATCACCATCCGCCACCTTGACGACACACCGCGAAAAAGACGGAAATATAGGGGTTGAGGAAGCAACTTCGCGGCATTCGCGAAGTATCACGCGATGGCGGTAGGCCGCGAAAGCGATATTGGACGTGCTGGAAATGGATTTCTGATCCGCACGGAAAGGCGTCCGGCATTATGGGGGACCATGGGCGCGACGACCGTTTCCAGCCCTCCGCTCTCGTCCCGCCCGTCCCGTCCGTCTCGTCGACGGCCCCGCGGCACTCACGGCGGTCTCACCGCGCCACCACATGAAAACGGCGCCGGCCCCGGGCGGTGCCCGGGGCCGACGCCACCGCAAGATCCCTGCGTGCCGCCCTTCGCCGTGCTCAGGCGGTCGGCTTGACCAGCGGGAACAGGATGGTCTCGCGAATGTTCTTGCCGGTGAAGGCCATGATGAGACGGTCGATCCCAAGCCCCATGCCACCGGTGGGCGGCATCGCATATTCCAGGGCCGTGAGGAAATCCTCGTCAAGCTGCATGGCCTCCGCGTCGCCGCCCGCGGCGAGCAGGGACTGCTCGGTGAGGCGGCGGCGCTGCTCGACCGGGTCGTTCAGCTCCGAGTAACCGGTGCCCAGCTCGGTGCCGAAGCCGATCAGGTCCCACTTCTCGGTGAGGAGGGGGTTGTCCCGGTGGTTGCGCGCCAGCGGGGAGGTCTCCAGCGGATAGTCCATGACGAACGTGGGCTGGATGAGCGTGTGCTCGACGAGGGCCTCGAAGATCTCCTGGACCAGCTTGCCCTGACCCCACTTTGCGTCCCAGTGGATCTCCCGCGCGTCCGCGAGCTTGCGGACGTGCTCCAGGGGCGTCTCGGTGGTGACCTCCTCGCCCAGCGCCTCGGAGACCGATCCGTACAGGGTGATCCGCGGCCACTTCGCCAGCCCGAGATCGACCTCCTGGCCCTGGTGGACGACGACGGAGTGGCCGAGGGCCGCCATCACGGCCTTCTGGATCATCCGCTGGGTCAGGTCGGCGATGTCGTTGTAGTCGAGATACGTGCCGTACGCCTCCAGCATCGTGAACTCGGGGTTGTGGGTGGAGTCGGCGCCCTCGTTGCGGAAGTTGCGGTTGATCTCGAAGACCTTCTCCAGGCCGCCGACCACCAGCCGCTTGAGGTAGAGCTCGATCGCGATCCGGAGGTAGAGCTCCATGTCGTACGCGTTGATGTGGGTCCTGAAGGGCCTGGCCGTGGCTCCGCCGTGGATCGGCTGGAGCATCGGCGTCTCGACCTCCAGGTAGCCCTCCTCGTGCCAGAAGTCGCGGACGGCCCGGACCACGGCGCTGCGGGTGTGGGCCATCTTCCTGGCCTCGTCGTTGACGATGAGGTCGACGTAGCGCTGACGGACCCGCGCCTCGGGGTCGGTGAGCCCGGCGTGCTTCTCCGGCATCGGGCGCAGGCACTTCGACGTGATCGCCCAGCGGTCGGCGAGGATGGACAGCTCGCCCCTGCGGGAGGTGATGACCTCGCCCTCGATGCCCACGTGGTCACCGAGGTCGACGTCGCGCTTCCACGCGGCGAGGGACTCCTCGCCCACCCTGTCCAGGGAGACCATGATCTGGAGATCGCCCGAGCCGTCGCGGATGGTGGCGAAGCAGAGCTTGCCTCCGGTCCTGGACAGCATCACGCGGCCGGTGACACCCACTTTGTCGCCCGTCGCGGTGTCAGCGGAGAGATCGGCGTATTTCTGGCGGATCTCGGCGTTGGTCGCGGTGCGCGGGAAGTTCACCGGATAGGGGTCGACGTCCTCGGAACGGAGGCGGTCGAGCTTCTCCCGGCGTACGCGCATCTGCTCGGGCAGATCCTCGGCGGGGGTGGTCACGTCATCGGTCACAGTTCCAAAGGGTACCGATGCGGCGAACCCCGTGAGTTCCCCCCGTCCGGCACCGGGAGGGACTCTCCCGGTGCCCCGGCGTCCTCAGGGCGTGTTGCGGTGGTAGATCAGGCGCAGGCCGATCAGCGTGAGCCAGGGCTCGTGCATGTCGATCGAGCGGGCCTCGCTCACCACGAGCGGCGCCGCGCCGCCGGTGGCGACCACGGTGACGTCGTCGGGGTCGTCGGCGAGTTCCGCCGCCATCCGCTCGACGATCCCGTCGACCTGGCCGGCGAAGCCGTAGATGATGCCGGCCTGAAGCGCCTCGACGGTGTTCTTCGCGATCACGGAGCGAGGACGGATCAGCTCCACCTTGTGGAGTTGCGCCCCCGCCGTGGCGAGCGCGTCCACCGAGATCTCGATGCCGGGGGCGGTCACCGCGCCGACGTACTCCCCCTTGGCGGAGACGGCGTCGAAGGAGGTCGCGGTGCCGAAGTCGACGATGACGCACGGCCCGCCGTACAGCTGGATCGCCGCCAGCGCGTTGACGATGCGGTCGCTGCCGACCTCCTTCGGGTTGTCCATCCGCACCGGCACCCCGGTGCGGACGCCCGGCTCGACGATCACCGCGTTCACGTCGCCGTAGTAGCGGCGGCACATCTCACGCATCTCGTTGAGCACCGAGGGTACGGTGGAGCAGATCACGATGCCGTTGACGTCGGCGCCCTTGAGCAGCGGCGACTGCCCGAGCAGCCCCTGGAGCACGACGGCGATCTCGTCAGCCGTGCGCCGGGCGTCCGTGGCGATCCGCCAGTGCTCGATGACGTCCTCACCCTCGAAGAGTCCGAGAACGGTGTGAGTGTTGCCGACGTCGATGGCAAGCAGCATCAATTCCCCCGAAGGTCCAAGGCGATGTCCAGCGCCGGCGCCGAATGCGTGAGCGCGCCCACGGCAAGGTAGTCAACACCCGTTTCCGCCACGGCACGAGCGACCTGGAGGGTCAGTCCCCCGCTGGACTCCAGCCGCGCCCTGCCGTCCACCAGCCGTACGGCCCGCGCCAGCTCCTCGACGGTGAAATTGTCCAACAGGATCTCCTCCGCTCCCTCGGCCAGCACCGGCTCGATCTGGTCGATCCGATCGACCTCGACCTCGATCGGCAGGCCGGGAAAGGCGTCACGGACCGCCCGGAACGCCTCGGCGACCCCACCCGAGGCCACCACGTGATTGTCCTTGATCAGCGCGGCGTCCGAAAGTGACATGCGGTGATTGGTTCCGCCGCCGCACCGGACGGCGTACTTCTCCAGGGCCCGCAGTCCCGGCAGCGTCTTGCGGCTGTCCCTGATCCTGGCCCCGGTCCCCTCGACGGCCCGGACCCAGTGGCCGGTCAGGGTCGCGATGCCGGACAGGTGGGTGAGCAGGTTGAGCGCGGTGCGCTCGGCGGTCAGCAGGTCCCTGGTGGGACCGGTGACGGTCATCAGCACGTCGCCGACGGCGACGCGCTCGCCGTCCTTGACCCTGCGCTCGGTCACCAGGCGGCCCTGGCTGAGGTGGGAGAACGCGCCCTCGGCCACGGCCAGCCCCGCGACCACGCCGTCGGCGCGGGCCACCACGTCGGCGGTGGCGGTCTGGTCGGCGGGGATGGTGGCGACACTGGTGACGTCGCCCCCCTCCTGCAGGTCCTCGGCCGCGGCGGCCTCCAGGACCGCGGTCACCGCCCTCGGGTCCAGGCCCGCCTCGATGAGGTCGTTCTCCACCTGGGGCGGCAGCGCGCTCGCGCGCCGCCCGTGCGGTGCGTATGTCATGGCCAGCCCCTCCGCTGTCAGGGTGATGTCGAGGTGGCCCAGCCACCGGTCGTCGTTCCGCTCGGGAAAGTCCTCACGCCAGTGTGACCCCCGGGTCTCCTCGCGTTCGCGGGCGGCCGCCACGAGCGCGGAGGCGACCGTCAGCAGGTTGGTGGTCTCCCAGGACTCGGTGCACGGCTCGACCACCACCGGGGTCCACCTGAGGTTCAGCAGGGCCCTGGCGACCTCTCCCAGGGACTCCTGGCCGCGCAGCACGCTCGCTCCCCGGCTCATGTGCCCCTGGATCCTGCTCCGGGCCCTGGGGTCGATCAGTCCGGTGGGCCGGTCATCGGCGACCGGCCCACCCGTCGCCGGCTCGCCCACGACCGCCCCACTCGCGGCCGGCTCGTCTTCGACCGGCCGCGTCACACTCCCGGCGCTCCCGGCGCTCCCGGCGCTCCCGGCGCTCCCGGCGCTCCCGGCGAGGACGGTACGCGCCTCGTGGATGTCGGCGGCGATGCGCCCGGCGAAGACCAGACCTTCCAGCAGGGAGTTGGAGGCGAGCCGGTTGGCGCCGTGCACGCCGGTGCACGCGACCTCGCCGCACGCGTACAGGCCGGGCACGCTGGTACGGCCGCGCAGGTCGGCGCGGACACCGCCGCTGGCGTAGTGGGCGGCGGGCGCGACGGGGATCGGCTGGGTGACCGGGTCGATGCCGTGTTCCAGGCAGACCGCGTGGATCGTCGGGAAGCGGGTGCGCCACTTCTCCTCGCCGAAGTGGCGGGCGTCGAGATAGACGTGGTCGGCGCCGGTGGCGCGCATCCGCCGCATGATCGCCTTCGCCACGACGTCGCGGGGGGCGAGGTCCGCGAGCTCGTGGACGTCGCGCATGAACCGGGTGCCGTCCGCGTCGACCAGCACGGCCCCCTCGCCCCTCACCGCCTCGGAGATCAGCGGCTGCTGGCCGGTGGAGTGCTCGCCGAGCCAGAGGACGGTCGGGTGGAACTGGACGAACTCCAGGTCCCTGACGACGGCGCCCGCGCGCAGCGCGAGCGCCACTCCGTCGCCGGTGGAGACGAGGGGGTTGGTGGTGGCCGAGTAGACCTGTCCCATGCCTCCCGTGGCCAGCACCACGGCCCCAGCCGTGACCGCGCCCACCCCGTCGCGCTCACCCTCGCCCATGACGTGCAGGGTCACCCCCGCGGTGCGGCCCTCGGCGTCCTTGAGGAGGTCGAGGACGAGCGCGTGCTCGATCACCTCGATCCCCGACTCCCTCACGGCCTGGACGAGCGCCCTCTGCACCTCGGCCCCGGTGGCGTCGCCTCCCGCGTGCACGATGCGGTCGCGCCGGTGGCCGCCCTCCCTGGTGAGCTGGAGTGCCCCCGAGGCGTCGGTGTCGAACCGGGCGCCCATCGCGATCAGGCCGCGCAGCGCGTCGGGCCCCTCGGTCACCAGGGTCCGGACGGCCTCCTCGTCGCAGAGGCCCACTCCGGCGACGAGCGTGTCGGAGAGATGTTCCTCGGGGGTGTCCCGCGGGTCGAGCACGGCGGCGATGCCGCCCTGTGCCCAGCGGGTCGATCCCGAGGACAGGACGTCCTTGGTGACGACGAGGACCTTCGCCCCGGGGTCGAGGGCGGCGGACCGCAGTGCCAGGGTGAGGCCGGCGATGCCGGAGCCCACCACGACCACGTCCGCCCGTACCGTCCAGCCCGGAGCGGGAGCGGTCAACCTCTGGGGAATGGCCGGGATGCTCATAGCCGCCTCCTCGCGGGGCTCGTTAGAGGCCGTTCATTTCGTCAGTGTGACGATAACGCTCCCCGCGAATCGGCTGTTCCCCGGGGTGGGACATTTCGCCCGAATGCCGAAATCATGGCAGCTCGGGACCGTACACCCCGACGGAGGTCGAAACGGGAGCCCTCCTCCGCGACTCACGGGCCCCGCCGCCGAACGGCCGCGGATCAGCGAATGTCGAGCGTGACGTTGTCGATCAACCTGGTGGACCCCACCCTCGCGGCCACCGCGAGGATCGCCTCACCCGTGTGGTCGTCGCCGACCTCCGCGAAGGTCGCCGGGTCGACCAGGACGAGGTAGTCGACCGCGAGCGACGGCTCGGCCTCCAGGACGGCGAGGGCGGCCCGGCGGATCTCCGCGGGCGCGCGCCGCCCGGCTCCCACCCCAAGGGTGCGGGTCGCGCCGTCACCGCGGTCGAGAGCCTGCCCGGCCCCGGCCTCAAGGGCGCGGGACAGGGCGAGGGCCGCCACCCGGTCGTCCCGCGACAGGTAACGGTTGCGGCTGGACAGCGCCAGACCGTCCGGCTCGCGGACCGTGGGCCCCCCGAGGATCGAGACCGGCAGGTTCAGGTCGGCGACCATCCTGCGGATCATCGCGAGCTGCTGGGCGTCCTTCTGCCCGAACACCGCCACGTCCGGCTGGACCAGGTTGAACAGCTTCAGCACCACGGTCAGCACGCCGTCGAGGTGGCCCGGCCTGAACTCCCCCTCGACGACCGAGCCCATCTCGCCCGCGGACACGCCGACCTGCCTGTCCGGCAGGTACATGTCCTCGGCCGAAGGGGCGAACACCACGCCCACCCCCTCGGCCGCGCAGGCTTCGAGGTCGGCGTCGAACGTACGGGGATAGCGGGAGTAGTCCTCGGTGGGCCCGAACTGGAGCGGGTTCACGAAGATGCTCACCGCCACGTGCGCGGCTCTCTCGCGGGCCAGCCGGATGAGCGAGCGGTGTCCCTCGTGCAGCGCGCCCATCGTCGGTACGAGTGCCAGCGCGCTTCCCCCGGAAAGGGCGCCCGCGCCGATCCCCAGGGTCTCGCGGGCCTTGAGCAGCCCCGCACGGTCGTCCGCCACGATCATTGGAACCTCCCGGGGGTTCAGGTCCATTTGTTGCCGCCGAGGGCGTCCAGAAGGCGCTCGGCGGCCTCGGGCTTGAGCAACCCGGCCGCCAGCGCCCGGTCGGCGGTGAGTCTGGCCAGCGCCACGTAGGCGTCCGCCGCCTCGGGGGCGGCGAGGATGAGCGCGTCCACGTGTCTGCGGACGGTCCCCGCGTCGCCGCGCACCACCGGGCCGGTCAGCCCCGCGATGCCGAGCCGCAGCACGTTCTCCAGGGCCGCGCCGAGCAGCGGGCCGAGCATCCTGCCCGGCTGCTCCACGCCGATCCTCTCCAGCAGTTCCGAGGACTCCGCGACGAGCGTCACCATGTGGTTGGCCGCCCCCGCCAGGGCCGCGTGGTAGAGCGGCCGGTCCTCGTCGGCGATCCAGACCGGCTCGCCCTCCATCTCGATGACAAGGGCCTCGGCCACCGGGCGAAGCGCGTCGGGAGCGGTCACCCCGTACGAGATCCCGGTGAGGCGGCGCAGGTCGTCGTCGCGGCCGGTGAAGGTCATCACGGGGTGCAGCGCGAGCGGCAGCGCCCCGGCCTTGATCGCCGGGTTCAGCACGGCGAGGCCGTACGCGCCGCTGGTGTGCGCCACCAGCTTGCCGCGCAGGTCGGCGCCGGTCTCCACCAGGCCGGAGACCAGGTCCGGCAGTACGTCGTCGGGGACGGTGAGCAGGACGAGATCCGCGCCCGCCACCACGTCCTCGGGTCTCGCGGGGACGAGCCCGAGCCGCTCGACCGCCCGCTCCCTGGAGGCGTCGGAGACGCCGCTCGTCGCGACCACCCGGTGCCCCGCCCTGACGAGCGCGGCGCCGAGCGCCGAACCGACCTTGCCCGCTCCAACCACTCCGACGGCCAGCCGTGCCGGGCGATCGACTGCGTCCATGACGTCCCGTCCTTCGACCATGTGGGTTCCGTGCCCGATTGACCAGAGTAACGGGCCGTGCTGTCGCGACCGCGTCAAGACGCGTGTTCGGCAACGGAGGCGAGGTCTCCTCCCGGTATGCCCGGATCGGGCACACCGGGAGCGTACGTGACCCACGAAAGAGCCCGGAAACCCGGCCCATACGGTGATTCGGACGGCGACGCGCCGACGTGGCGTCGACAACGATCGTGCAAACCGATGACAGAATGCGGTCATGCACTCACTCGAAGCGTCGGCGCGCGTCGATCTCGTTCCCTCGCCCCGGCGGGTAGCGTCTGAGAGCGTGTGGCTCACCTGGCGTGCCGCGATGGAGCACGCCCTCTACGGCGAGAGCGGCTTCTATCTCCGGGAGCGTCCCTCCAGCCATTTCCGGACCTCGGTCGGCGCCTCCCCCGTCTTCGCCGAGGCCGTGCTGCGCGAGCTGGCCGCGATCGACGAGGCTCTGGGCGGCCCCGAGGTGCTCGACCTGGTCGACATCGGCGCCGGTGAGGGCAGGCTGGCGGCCGGTGTGCTCGCCGCGGCGCCGCCCGCGCTCCGGTCGAGACTGCGGGTCACCGCGGTCGACCTGGCGCCCCGGCCTTCGGCGCTGCCCGAGGAGATCGTCTGGGCGAAGGCCGCGCCGGACGGGATCCACGGGCTGGTGATCGCCAACGAGTGGCTCGACAACGTCCCCGTCGACATCGTGGAGCAGACGGCCGACGGCCCCCGGCTGGTCCTGGTCAACATCACGAACGGTGAGGAGCGGCTCGGTGACAGCCCCTCCGAGGCGGATCTCGCGTGGCTGGCCCGCTGGTGGCGGATGCGGGCCCCCGGCGAGCGTGCCGAGATCGGCAGGCCCCGCGACAGGGCGTGGGCCTCGGTGATCGTACGGCTGGCGCGCGGCCGGGCGATCGCGATCGACTACTCCCACGCGCTGGACGACCGGCCGCCGTACGGCACGCTCGCCGGATACCGGGACGGAGCGACGGTCGCGCCCGTGCCCGACGGGTCGTGCGACATCACCGCCCACGTGGCGCTCGACGCCTGCGCGGCCTCCGGCGAGAGCGCCGGAGCCGTCACGACGGCGCTGACCACGCAGCGCGAGGCGTTGCGCGCCCTGGGCGTCACCGGGAGCCGTCCGCCGGTCGAGCAGGCGGGAAACGACCCGCGCGGCTACCTGCGGGCCCTCACAAGGGCCTCCGAGGAGGCCGAGCTCATCGCCCCCGGCGGCCTCGGCGGCTTCGGCTGGCTCTCTCAGAGCCGCCACTGAGAGTGGCGAGCCCCCGGCGGAACGACCGATCGCTTCGCCGACACCGACGGGATGCGCCCCGGACCGGGCCGTCGGGCCGCGGGATGTCGCGGGATACGGTGCGGTCCGGGTTGTCGCGGTCCGGGTTGTCGCGGTCCGGGTCGTCGCCGGCCACCGTGTGCTCCGGACCGGTTCAGACCCGCACATCGAGGGCGGTGAGGCCCCGGATGACGTAGCCGGGACCCCAGGTGGGTTCGGTGACGAGTTCCATCTTCGGCGCCTTGCGCAGGAGGGCGCCGAAGGATTCGATCAGCTCCACCCTGGCCAGCGGCGCCCCGAGGCAGAAGTGGATGCCGGCGCCGAAGGAGATGTGCGGGTTGTCGGCCCGGCTCACGTCCAGGCGGGCGGGGTCGGCGAAGACCTCGGGATCGCGGTTGGCCGAGCCGAACAGCAGCGCCACCTCGGAGCCGCGCGGGATGTCGATCCCGCCCACCGAGACGTCCTCGAGCACCCAGCGTTCGAACATCTGCAGCGGGGTGTCCCAGCGCATCAGCTCCTCGATCGCCGTGGGCAGCAGGGTGTGGTCGGCGCGGAGCCGGTCGAGTTCCGCCTGGTTGCGGAAGAGCGACCACCAGCCGTTGCCGGTGACGTTCACGGTGGCCTCGTGTCCGGCGTTGAGCAGCAGCACGCAGGTGCCGACCAGTTCCTCCTCGGTGAGCCGGTCGCCCTCGTCGGCCACCAGGGCGAGCGCGCTGATCAGGTCGTCGCCGGGGTCGGCCCTTCGGGCGCGGGCCAGCTCGACGAGATAGGCGGAGAACTCCTCGGCCGCCCGTACGGCGGTGTGCTGGGCCTCGACCGACGGCTGGAGCTCGTACATGCCGCAGATGTCGGCCGACCAGAGGCGCAGCAGGTGCCGGTCGGACTCGGGGATGCCGAGCATCTCGGCGATCACGGTGACCGGAAGCGGCTCGGCGACCTCGGCGATCAGGTCGCCTCCGCCGCGCTCGACGAAGACGTCCACGAGCTCCTCGGCCATGCGGGCGATCTTGGGGCGGAGGGCCTGGACCATGCGGGGGGTGAACGCCTTCGAGACCAGCCGCCGGAGCCTGGTGTGCACCGGCGGCTCGACGTCGAGCATCCCTGCCCTGATCACCCGCCAGAACGGGTCCTGGAACTCGGGGTCGTCCGGCCTGCCGAACTCCTGGTGCGAGGCCATGTGCAGGTAGGACCGGCCGAGCCTGCGGTCTCGCAGCAGCGCGTTGACGTCGGCGTGCCTCGCCACCAGCCATTGGCCGGTCGGCTCGAAGAAGCCGACCGGCCGCTCCCGCCTCAGCTCGTCGTAGACGTCGTAGGGATGGGCGACGAATTCCGGATTCCAGGGATCAAAGCGCACGTAATCATCGTAATCCTGGTCAGGAGTCGGGCCGCTTGTCCGAATTTCCCTTTTCGGATGATTCATCCACTCCGTCCGCGGGACCGGTCCGGCTCGCCGGAACCCCCTGGGCCACCGCGGTCACCGGAGCCTCAGGATCGGCCCGGTGCGCAAGGTCCACCGAGTCCTTCGGGGCCGTGCCGTCCGTGCCGTCCACCGAGTCCGTACGACCCGACTGGTCCTCGGCACCGTAGCGAGAACGCAGCTCGACCGGCTTGCGCCTGCCCGCCTTGCCGCGCATCCGGATGTTCAGCAGCTCCACCAGCAGCGAGAACGCCATCGCGAAGTAGATGTAGCCCTTGGGGATGTGCTGCTCGAACCCCTCGGCGATGAGCACGACGCCGATCAGCACCAGGAAGGACAGGGCGAGCATCTTGATGCTCGGGTGCCGGTCCACGAAGCGGCTGATCGGCCCGGAGGCGATCAGCATCACGATGACCGAGACGATGACGGCCGCGATCATGACGCCCAGCTCGTCGACCATGCCGACCGCGGTGATCACCGAGTCGAGCGAGAAGACGACGTCGAGGATCATGATCTGGATGATCACCGAGGTGAAGGACGCCGCCACCTTGCCCTCGGAGTGGTGGGAGTCCCCCTCCAGGCTGCTGTGCATCTCGTGGACGCTCTTGCCCAGCAGGAACAGGCCTCCGAGTATCAGGATCAGGTCGCGCCCCGATATCCCCTGCCCGAAGACCTCGAACATCGGCGTCGTGAGCCTCACCACCCACGACAGCGCGAACAACAGGAGGAGACGGCTGAGCAGGGCGACGGAAATACCGATCTTGCGTGCCCTGTCACGCTGCGCGGGCGGGAGCTTGCCCACCAGGATCGAGATGAAGATGATGTTGTCGATCCCAAGGACGATCTCCAGGGCGACAAGGGTGAAAAAACCTATCCATATCTCGGGGTTGGTCACCCAATCCATGGCCTTCTCCTTCTTCGGCCGATTTCTTCGGCCAACGCTCGAACGCGCGATCATCCAGCCGGCTTGACCTTCTTCGGCTGACTCCAGGACGACCGGGAAAGGCCCCGAGTTCCTTCCTTTCATCACAACTCGCCGTCAATTCGCCGGACGCTCCCAGGCGCCGGCTCCTGCCCCGGATACCAGGACGCTCACCTTTCGGACTTGCGGGCCACTGCGGGACGTCGGTTATAGTGCCTCCGTAGGTCATGAGTGCCAGTGACAAGCCCCGGCTCGCTGGCCGGCAACCCTCGCGTCCGCGGCGGGGTGCCCCGGGTGAGGACCTGGTCCGGCACGAGGTGTGCCGGACAAGCGCGGGCTCCAGGCACCTGTGCCATGGGTTGGGGTCCGATGACCTCGAAGGAGCCATGGCGTGTCCACCCTCACGATCAGCACCCCCGCCACCCCCGCCGTCCCCGAGACCCGCGCGTCCGGTGACCGGCCGATCCCGGCCGTGCTCGGCTCGGACCTGGAGGTCCCGGTCAGGGGCGGCAGGCTCGTCCGCTACGCCAACCTCGACTACGCCGCGAGCGCCCCCTGTCTGGAGCCGGTGAGCGCCGCCGTCGCCGCCGCGCTCCCGGCCTACTCCAGCGTCCACCGCGGCGCCGGGTACGCGTCCCAGCTGACCACGGCCCGCTATGAGCAGGCCAGGCACACGGTGCGGGCCTTCGTCGGCGCCCGCCCCGACGACTCGGTGATCTTCACCCGCAACACCACGGACGCGACCAACCTGCTGGCCCGCAGCCTGCCCGAGGGCACCACCACCGTGGTCTTCGACACCGAGCACCACGCCTCGCTGCTGCCCTGGGAGCGGGTCGTGCGGCTCGCGGCCCCCGCCTTCCCCGGCGAGGCCGTCCGCGCCGTCGACGACGCCCTCGCCTCGATCGACGGCCCCAAGCTGCTCGTCGTGACCGCCGCCTCCAACGTCACCGGGGAGCTGTGGCCGATCGCGGCGCTCGCCCACATCGCCCACCGCCACGGTGCCCGCGTCCTCGTCGACGCCGCGCAGCTCGTCCCGCACCGCCGCCTCAACCTGACGGCCCTCGACCTGGACTACGTGGTCTTCTCCGGCCACAAGCTCTACGCGCCGTTCGGCACGGGCGCGCTGATCGGCCGTTCCGACTGGCTCGCCGACGCCGAGCCGTACCTGCGGGGCGGCGGGGCGGTGAAGGCCGTGAACGACGACGACACCGAGTGGCACGACGACCCCGAGGCGCGGCACGAGGCCGGAACCCCGAACGTGCTGGGCGCCATCGCGCTCGCCGCGGCCTGCGACGCGCTGTCCGCCACCGGCTGGACCCCGCTGGTCCGCGAGGAGGAGCACCTCCTCCGGCGCCTGAGGGCGGGCCTCGCAGGTGTCCCCGGCGTCCACGAGCTGTCCCTGTGGGGCCCGGACCACCCGCGCGTCGGCATCGTCTCCTTCGTGGTGGACGGCTTCACCGCCCGCGAGGTCGCCGAGGCCCTGTCCGGCGACTACGGCATCGGGGTCCGCGACGGCAAGTTCTGCGCCCACCCCTTCGTACGGCACCTGCTGGGCGCCAAGGACGGCGGCTGCGACGACGTCACCGCCTCCGCCGTCCGCGCCTCCATCGGCATCGGGACCACCTCCGAGCACGTCGACCGACTGATCGGCGCCCTGCGGGATCTTGCCTCGCGCGGCTGACGTGACAGCATGGCCCTATGACTGAAGGCGCGCGCCGTGAGCTGAGCGTGGGGATGGGGGCTGGAGCCGAGGCCGTACGGGGGGCGGACGGCAAGGACCTCGCGACCGAGGACATGGTCCTCAACATCGGGCCGCAGCACCCGTCCACGCACGGTGTGCTGCGGCTGCGGCTCACGCTGGACGGGGAGCGGATCGGCTCCGCCGAGCCGATCGTGGGCTACATGCACCGGGGCGCCGAGAAGCTCTTCGAGGTGCGCGACTACCGGCAGATCATCGTGCTGGCGAACCGGCACGACTGGCTGTCCGCGTTCGCCAACGAGCTGGGCGTCGTGCTCGCGGTGGAGCGGATGCTCGGCATGGAGGTGCCGGCGAGGGCGGTCTGGACGCGCACGCTGATGGCCGAGCTCAACCGGGTGCTCAGCCACCTGATGTTCCTCGGCTCCTACCCGCTGGAGCTCGGCGCGATCACCCCGGTCTTCTACGCGT
The DNA here is from genome assembly GCF_040648855.1 of Streptosporangium sp. NPDC049078. Taxonomy (NCBI): domain Bacteria; kingdom Bacillati; phylum Actinomycetota; class Actinomycetes; order Streptosporangiales; family Streptosporangiaceae; genus Streptosporangium; species Streptosporangium sp. NPDC049078. The sequence continues at coordinate 177,990 of NZ_JBEZEL010000009.1, read as the reverse complement.
TCCGGGAGCGCGAGACCCTCCAGGCCGTGATGGAGGAGATCTCCGGCGGGCGCATGCACTACATGTTCAACCGGGTCGGCGGCCTCAAGGAGGAGATCCCCGCGGGGTGGACCGGCCGGGTCGCCCAGGCCGTGGCCGACGTGCGGCGGCGACTGCCCGACATCGAGAACCTCATCGCCGGCAACGAGATCTTCCTCGCCCGCACGCGCGGGGTGGGCGTCCTCGACCGCGAGACGATCATGCAGTACGGCGTGAGCGGCCCGATCGCCCGCGCCTCCGGCGTCGACCTCGACCTGCGCAGGGACGAGCCGTACCTCGCCTACGGCGAGTTGCCGGTGAAGGTCGTCACCCGGTCGGCGGGAGACTGCCACGCCCGGTTCGAGGTGCTGCTCGAACAGGTGAAGGTCTCCCTCGACCTGGCCGACGTCTGCGTGCAGCGGCTCGTCGACCTGCCCCCGGGGCCGGTCAACCAGCGCCTGCCCAAGGTGCTGAAGGTGCCCGAGGGCCACACCTACGCCTGGACGGAGAGCCCGCTGGGCCTCAACGGCTACTACCTGGTCTCGCGCGGGGAGAAGACGCCGTGGCGGATGAAGCTCCGCTCGGCCTCCTTCAACAACGTCCAGGTGCTGCGCGAGATGCTCCCCGGCCACCTGGTCTCGGACATGGTCGCCATTCTGGGCTCGATGTTCTTCGTCGTCGGCGACATCGACAAGTAAGGCACGGTTGTAACCGCATGATCGAATCCGGCGGAGACCAGGAGAGGGCGACCCCCGTACCCTCCACACCTCCTCCCGCTCCTCCCGCGCCCTCCGCCTCGAAATCCCGGGAAACCCCCGGAACGCCGAAAACCTCCGGGCCATCCGGAACGCCAGGGACACCAGGAACCTCTGGGACTTCGGAAACCACCGAGAGCCGCTCCGGAAGCACCGCGACCTCGGATTCCGTACCGGCCGAGGTGCCTCCCGCCACGGACGGGCCGCGGCGGGACCGGTACGTCGACTGGCTGCGCGCGCTCAGCCTGATCGTCGTGGTCGTCTGGCACTGGGCGTTCACGATCCTGCAGTGGGGGCCCGACGGCCCCTCGCCGACGAGCCCGCTGGGCTTCACCTCGGGGCTGTGGATCCTCACGTGGCTGCTGCAGGTGCTGCCGCTCTTCTTCTACGTGGGCGGATACGTGCACCTCCTGTCGTGGAACCGGGCCTGCGAGCGCGGGGTCGGCATCGGCACCTTCGTGTGGCGGCGCATCCGGAGTCTCGCGATCCCCGCGCTCGCGCTCGCCGGGACCTGGATCGTGTTCGGTGTGATCGTGACGTGGGCGTTCGGGATCGAGTGGATGGGCCGCGTGGTCCTGCTCGTCATCAGCCCGCTCTGGTTCATCGGCGTCTACCTCGTGCTGATCGCCCTGCTGCCGATCTCGCTCTGGCTGCACCGGCACTACGACGTGCTCGCCCTGATCTGGCTGGCGGGGGCGGCGCTCGTCGTCGACGTGCTGCGGCTGCGCTACGGGTACGAGGCCGTGGGCTGGCTCAACATGATCATCGTCTGGGGGCTCGCCCACCAGGCCGGATTCTTCTACGACCGGGTGGTGGCGCTTCCCCGCCGCTTCGACGTCGCCATCCTGTGGACCGGGCTGTTCGCCCTCTTCGGCCTGGTCTACTCGGGCATCTACCCCGGGTCGATGGTGGGCGTTCCCGGCGACAAGCTGTCCAACATGGCGCCGCCCACCTTCGTCATCGTGGCCCTGCTGATCTTCCAGATCGGCCTGGTGGAGGTGTTGAGGCCGTCCATGGAACGCCTGCTCGTACGGCCCAGGTGGCAGCGCGTGAACGAGACGGTGAACCGGTTCGCGCTCCCGCTGTTCCTGTTCCACACGACCGGCATGGCGATCTGGGTGGCGCTCACCTGGTGGCTGGTGGGCAGCGGCCCCGGCGAGAGGGTACGGCTGGACCTGTTCTGGTGGCTGGAGCGTCCCCTCGCCATCGCCGGAGCGCTGATCTGCACGCTTCCGGTCATCATGCTCTTCGGACGCCAGTGGACGGCGAGGCGCCGCTAGCGCGGTGTCTCAGCGCGGGGTCTCAGCGCTCGTCGCCCGCGGAGTCCTTGGGAACCCGGCAGCAGTGCTCCAGGTACAGGGCCGCGCAGACCAGCAGCACGCACGCCAGCAGCGACCCGCCGGTGATGAAGAAGTCCCTGCGGGGGACCTCCTGCTCCAGCATCTCCACCGTGTGGACGGTGAACCCGGCGAAGATCCCGCCGAAGACCGCGCCACCGAACGCGGAGGCCTTGGCGAGGGCGGCCAGACGGGCCACGGCGAGGGGCTCGACCGGCTCGGTGTCGGGCTTGCGCTCGATCCTGGCCTTCGTCATCCACCCGGTGTAGAACTCGCCGATCGCGAGCAGCAGCACCGTCGGGATCGCCGTCCACGGCACGGTCGGCAGGGACGAGTAGAGCGGCCTGAGCAGCGCCCAGGTGAGGATCGCGAACACGATGAGAAGCCCGACGAGAACGCCGGGGCGGGTCGGCCTCACGCGGGCCCCCGCAGGATCAGGTCGGGACGCGGCCGTACGTAACCCTGGTCGAGACCGGCGAGCAGGTCGGCCACCCGGCGCCCGGACAGGACCGCCCCGGGATCGGCCCGCACCCAGGGGACCAGCACGAACGCGCGCTCGTGCGCTCTGGGGTGCGGCAGCGTGAGGTCGGGATCGTCCATCACGACGTCCCCCACGGTGATCAGGTCGATGTCCAGCGTGCGCGCTCCCCAGCGCTCCACCCGGACCCTGCCGAAGGTGTTCTCCACACTGTGAGCACGATCGAGGAGCGCCCGAGGTTCCAGCGCGCTCTCGGCGATCACCACCGCGTTGAGATAGGCGCCCTGCTCGGGACCGCCGACCGGGTCGGTCTCGTAAACCGGCGACACCGCGACGAACGTGAGATCCGGCTTCTCGAAGAGGGCGTCGAGCGCGCCCCTCAGGGTCTCGAACCGGTCGCCCAGGTTGCCGCCGAGCGCCAGGACCACCCTCATGCCCGGCCCCGGGTGATCGTCACGATCACGTCGTCGAACGGCAGCGGGATCGGCGCGGCGGGTTTGTGCACGCTCACCTCCGCCACCTGGACGAGCTCGCGGGCGAGACAGACGTCGGCGAGGCGCTGGGCGAGCGTCTCGATCAGGTCGACCGGCTCGCCCCGCACGACCTCCGCGAGGTCCTCGGCGAGCTCGCCGTAGTGGACGGTCCTGGTCAGATCGTCCCCGGCCGCCGCCGGCGCCGTGTCGAGGAAGAGGGTGACGTCGACGACGAACTCCTGGCCGAGCTCCCGCTCCGCGGCCAGCACGCCGTGCCGGCCGCGCACCCGCAGCCCCTTCAGGCTGATCCGGTCGGCCGCGCCCGGCGGCAGGCCGTGCGCCGCGTCCCCGTACGCGCCGGGGGCCGGACCTTCCAGCGGGTCTCGAAGCGAACCCTCGGCCGGGCCGCCGACCGGCTCGTCGGCCGGATCCCCGATCAGGTCGCTGACGGCGTCGTCGATCCGCAGGGGCGTCTCGGGGGACGAGGGGGTCTCGGCGGCGATCACGCGGCCTCCTCGTCCTCGTCCTCGTCGTCCCCCTGCAGCACGGGCGAGCCGTGGTGCAGCCAGAGCCGCCACCCCGCCGACGTCCGCACGAAGGTGTTGCTCGCGACCACCTTGCCCGCCGCGAAGCTGGCGTCACCTTCGTCGCCGGCGGTGAGGATGTTCTCCTCGCAGGTGAGGATGGCGACGTCGCCCAGGACCATGACCCGCACGTCGGTCAGCACGAACTGGATGTAGGGCGTGTTGGCCATGATGAGCGCCCACGAGCGCAGCACCTCCTGCCGGCCGTTCACGATCGGCCAGCCGGGGTGGACGCAGCTCACCTGCTCACCCTCGATGTCCTCGGCCCAGATCTCGGTCATCCTGTCGAGGTCGGCGTCCTCGATGGCGGTGTAGAACGCCTGGTTGACCGTTTCGACGGCGGTGGTGTCGACGCTCATGATCTCGCTCCCTGAACTGCGGCAGCCACACGGACGGCGTCCGCGTTCGGGCGGACGTCGTGCACGCGTACACACCAGGCCCCCGCCTGCGCGGCGAGCGCGGTCACGGCGAGCGTGGCGTCGTCACTACGACTGAAAGGGCGCGGCGCGCCGTCCCGGTCGGCCAGGAGGCGACCCAGGAAGCGTTTCCGCGAGGCTCCGATGATCAGCGGGTATCCCAGCTCTCCGAGCCTGTCGATGCCCGCGATCAGAGCCCAGTTGTGTTCGGGGTTCTTGGAGAAGCCCAGCCCCGGATCGAGCACGATCTGCTCCTCGGCCACGCCTTCGGCCAGCACGGAGGCGACCCGCTTGGCGAGCTCCTCGCGCACCTCGGTCACCACGTCGCCGTACACGGCCCTGCGGTCCATGGCGTGACTGTGCCCCCGCCAGTGCATCACCACGTACGGCACGCCCGAGGCGGCCACGACCCTCGGCATCGCCGGGTCGGCGAGCCCTCCGCTCACGTCGTTGACCAGTTTCGCCCCTGCCTCCACGGCCATCTGGGCGACCTCGGCCCGCATGGTGTCGACGCTCACGGTGACGCCCTCGCGGCTCAGCTCCCTGATCACCGGCTCGACCCTGGCCAGCTCCTCCTCCAGGGGCACCCGCGCGGCGCCGGGCCTGGTGGACTCGCCGCCCACGTCGACGATGTCGGCGCCCTGCTCGACCAGCTCCAGGCCGTGACGCACGGCCACCACCGGGTCGAACCACCTGCCGCCGTCGGAGAAGGAGTCGGGAGTGACGTTGACCACGCCCATAACGAGGCACCGGCCCGCGTCCGGCAGCCCGGGCACACTCCACGTCGTCATGGCGACCAGCCTAGGCGTTGCGCACCATACGCCCGTCTCGTGGGTCCGGCTTGTGCCATAACGAATCCGCACACCCGTCACCGGGCGGACGGCCCTCGGGGACGTCTGGCCGGCATGCGTTCTCCTCCAGCTCCTGCGGACGCGGGCGGCGTACGCCCGGCGGCGTCCGACGCGAGCAACGTACCAGGCACCGGTCGGCCGTGACGGAGAATCAGGGCTTCCGGCCACAACCCTCCACAACGCGGAAACCCCGCCGGGGCCGCCGATCGGCGGTCCTGACGGGGTGTGTCTCGAATGCACGCGTGAAGGCGATCAGCGGATGATGAGGGCCATCGCCTCGGCGCGGGTCTTGTCACTGTCGCGGAAGCTTCCGCGCACGGCCGAGGTGATCGTCTTGGCACCGGGCTTGCGCACACCCCGCATGGTCATGCAGAGGTGCTCACACTCGATCACCACGATCACCCCCCGCGGCTCCAGCACGTTCATGAGCGCGTCGGCGATCTGGGAGGTCATCCTCTCCTGCACCTGGGGACGCCTGGCGTACACGTCGACGAGGCGGGCGAGCTTGGACAGGCCGGTGACCTGGCCCTTCTCGTTGGGGATGTAGCCGACGTGGGCGACGCCGTGGAACGGCACGAGGTGGTGCTCGCAGGTCGAGTAGACCTCGATGTCGCGGACGAGCACCATCTCGTCGTGGTCGACGTCGAAGACCGTGGTCAGGACGTCTTCCGGGGTCTGCCCCAGCCCGGCGAACTGCTCGGCGTAGGCGCGGGCGACCCTGGCGGGGGTCGCCTGGAGCCCGTCACGGTCGGGATCCTCACCGATGGCGATGAGGATCTCACGAACAGCGTTTTCCAGCCGGACCGTGTCGACCTGGAGCGGCCTGGCACCCGCCACGCTCAGTTCACGTCCTTGGGCGCGGTGTCGGGGTGACCCGTCCCCGCCGGAAGGGCGCCGTTGCCGTCGGCCTGCTCGCCCGGGGGGAGCGTGCCGTTGCCCGACTGCTCCTTGCGGGAGAGGATCGGCGGGCGGTTGGAGGGCAGCCGCTTGCCGTAACCGGAGTAGGAGGGCCTCTTCTCCCTGACGACGACCGGGGCGAAGATCTGCAGGACCTGGTCGCGGGAGAGGGTCTCCTTCTCCATCAGCTCAAGCACCAGGTTGTCGAGCACGTCGCGGTATTCGACGAGGATCTCCCAGGCCTGGTCGTGGCCGGACTCGATGAGGCGGCGGACCTCCTCGTCGATCGTGGAGGCGATCTTCTCGGAGTAGTCGCGCTCGTGACCCATCTCGCGGCCGAGGAAGACCTCGCCGTTGCCGCTGCCGAACTTACGGGCGCCGAGCTGCTCGCTCATGCCGTACTCGGTGACCATGCGGCGGGCGATGGAGGTGGCCTTCTCGATGTCGTTGGAGGCGCCGGTGGTGGGCTCGTGGAAGACGAGCTCTTCGGCCGTACGGCCACCGAGGAGCATCGCGAGCTGGTCCAGCATCTCCGAGCGGGTCGCGAGGAACTTGTCCTCCATCGGCAGCGTCATCGTGTAGCCGAGGGCGCGTCCGCGGGACAGAATCGTGATCTTGTGGACCGGGTCGGAGTTGGGCAGCGCGTGCGCGACCAGGGCGTGTCCGCCCTCGTGGTACGCGATGATCTTCTTTTCCTGGTCCGACATGAGGCGCGACTTGCGCTCGGGACCGGCCATCACCCGGTCGATGGACTCCTCGAGCAGCTCCATCGTGATCAGCTTCTGGTCGGCCCGGGCGGTGAGCAGCGCGGCCTCGTTGATCACGTTGGCCAGGTCGGCACCGGTGAAACCGGGCGTCCTGCGGGCGATGATGTCGAGGTCGACGCCCTCGGCGAAGGGCTTGCCGCGGCCGTGCACCTTGAGGATGCCCTTGCGGCCCTCCAGGTCGGGGCGGTCGACGGTGACCTGGCGGTCGAAACGACCGGGGCGCAGCAGCGCCGGGTCGAGGATGTCGGGGCGGTTCGTCGCGGCGATCAGGATCACGCCGCCCTTGACGTCGAAGCCGTCCATCTCGACGAGGAGCTGGTTCAGCGTCTGCTCGCGCTCGTCGTGGCCGCCGCCGAGACCGGCACCGCGGTGGCGGCCCACCGCGTCGATCTCGTCGATGAAGATGATCGCCGGAGCGTTCGCCTTCGCCTGCTCGAACAGGTCGCGGACCCGGGAGGCGCCGACGCCGACGAACATCTCGACGAAGTCGGAACCGGAGATGGAGTAGAACGGCACCCCGGCCTCACCGGCGACGGCCCTGGCGAGCAGGGTCTTACCGGTGCCGGGCGGGCCGTAGAGCAGGACGCCCTTGGGGATCTTGGCGCCGATCGCCTGGAACTTCGTCGGGGCCTGCAGGAACTCCTTGATCTCCTGGAGCTCCTCGATCGCCTCGTCGGCACCCGCGACGTCGGCGAAGGTGGTCTTGGGGGTGTCCTTGGTGATGAGTTTCGCCTTCGACTTGCCGAAGTTCATCACCCGCGAGCCGCCGCCCTGCATCTGGTTCATGATGAACAGGAAGATCAGCACGATGATGACGATCGGCAGGAAGCTCACCAGGAGCCCGAGAAGGAAGTTCTCCCTGGGCACCTCGACGTTGTATCCACCGGGCAGCTTGTTGGCCGACTCCGCCGCCTGCAGCTTGTCGGCGAGCTGTATGCCCTGGCCGGTCACCCACATGGAGTAGTAGCGCTTCTTGTCGGTCAGAGTGACCTCGATGCGCTGGTCCTTGTCGATGATCTTGGCGTTGGAGACCTTGCCCTCGTCGATCCAGCTGACGATCTGTGAGGTGTCTCGCCTCTCGAAGTCGCCCTCACCGCCCCACATCGTGGTGACGAGAAGGAGCAGAACGACGATGCCCAGGATCCACAGCAGTGGCCCACGTGTAAATCGCTTGAGATCCATCCGATGCGGAACCCCGGCGGGCCCGTCCCTTCCTGACCAGAGCCTGGCAACCCCGGGCGAACCCGGGGCTCGCGGTATCCCTAACCGCTCCAACTGACTACCCAGAGACGGCGGGAGGCCACCTCTTCGGTTGTCCGAAGGTACACCGGCATGGCGCGCGGGGTCACCGCGCGGACAGACCGGCTTTGCCCTACCAACGTACGTCAGGTAGGTCCGTGTTCCCCGCCGCTATGGGCAATGTCGCGTTTGTGAATGACACACTTCGCGCAGGGCGTACTTTTCAGCCCGCTCCGTATACGTGAGGGGCGAGAGTTCCGATGAAGGGAAGGTTGCGATAGCGCTCGGCGTAGTCGAGGCCGTAACCGATCACGAACTCGTTGGGAATGTCGAAACCGATGTACTTCACGTCGATCGGCACCTTGATCGCGTCGGGCTTGCGCAGCGCGGCGCAGATCTCCACCGAGGCGGGGTTGCGCGACTTCAGGTTGTGGACCAGCCACGACAGGGTGAGACCGGAGTCGATGATGTCCTCGACGACCAGCACGTGGCGTCCCGCGATGTCGGTGTCGAGGTCCTTGAGCACCCGCACGACACCCGACGACCTGGTGCCCGCCCCGTAGGACGAGACGGCCATCCAGTCCATCTGCACGGGCAGGCGCAGGGCCCTGGCCAGGTCCGCCATCACCATGACCGCGCCCTTGAGCACGCCCACGATCAGCAGGTCCTGCCCCGCGTAGTCCTCGTCTATCCGGCTCGCGAGCTCCTTGATCTTGGCCTGGAGCTCATCCTCGGGAATGAGGACCTTCGAGAGGTCCCGGCCCATGTCAGCTGCGTCCACCTGGAATTTTCCTTACGAAACGGGGCTGGCTGGCTGTCTGGCGAGTATCAGGGTGTCATACCGGCGAACCACCCTCACCCCCCCGGGCACCTCCACGCACCGCTGCCCCCGCCACGCGGTGATCAGACGGTCGACCTGGAGGACGTGCGAGGCGGCGAGCGTGCCCGGTGGCGCTCCCGCGTCGATCGCCGCCCTGCGCAACACCCTCCGCCGCACCGCGACGGGAAGATCCTCCAGGTCCCGTACGGCCACCGTCACCGTCGCGATATCGCTAAGAGCGCAATCTTTCACGGCGACGCGGGCGTAGGACTCCCCGGCCCAGGCGTCGAGCGCGTCGGCGTCGTCGCGGCACAGGGACGCGGTCCTGGCGAGCGCCTCGGCGACACCGGGGCCGAGCTCGTCCTCCAGGGCGGGCAGCAACCGCTCCCGGACCCGGACCCGGGTGTAGCGCGGGTCGAGGTTGTGCGGGTCTCCCCATGGGGACAGGCCGAGCGCCGCGCAGGCCGCGACGGTGGTCGCGCGGCCGAGTTCCAGCAGCGGACGCCGATAGATCCCGGTCCGCGCGGGCATCCCGGCCAGCGACCGGGTGCCGCTCCCCCTGGCCAGCCCGAGCAGTACGGTCTCCGCCTGGTCGTCCCTGGTGTGCCCGAGCAGCACGGCCGCCGCCCCGAGGCGTTCCGCGGCCTCGGACAGGACCGCGTACCTCGCCTGCCTCGCCGCCGCCTCGGGTCCGCCCGAGGTGCCGACGGAGACGGGCAGCGCCTCGGCGAGATCGAGTCCCAGCCCTGGCGCGAGCCGCACGACGTCGCCCGCACGCTCGCCCGAGCCCTCCTGCAGGCCGTGGTCGACGCTGAGCAGACCGGCACGGAGCCCCGCGCGGGGCGCGACGAAGCCCAGCGCGGCGGCCAGGGCGAGGGAGTCGGCGCCGCCGCTGCACGCGGCCAGTACGAGAGCACCGGGCTCCAGGTCGTCCAGTGCGAGCCGTACGGCGCGTCGGACGTCGGCGACGGCGGGATGCGGACCCATGCCCGCCATTGTCCGCCCTGCCGGTCAGCCGACCGCACCCCCGGCGGGAATGGCCGGAGTGCCGTTCACCCTGGCGATCCAGCGCGCGGGATTGGAGATCTCGTCCTGGGTGGGGAGCGTCTCCGGCGAGGTCCAGACCTTGTTGAAGCCGTCGATGCCCACCTGTCCCGCGACCGTGCGGACGAAGGCGGAGCCCTCGGCGTACTGCTTCATCTTGAGGTCGAGGCCGAGCAGCCTTCGGACCGTGCGGTCGAGACGGGACCCGCCCTCGCGACGGTGGTGGAACTTGGCGCGGATGTCGGCGACCGAGGGCACCACCGAGGGGCCGACCGCGTCCATCACGTAGTCGCCGTGCCCCTCGACCAGGGTCATCACCGCGGTGAGCCGGTCGAGGATCACCTTCTGCTCGGGCGTCTGGATCGCGTCGATCAGGTTGCCCTCACCGCCCCTGACGACGTCCGTGAACGTGCCGGCGGCCGAACGCAACCGCTCGAGCAGCGCGGGCAGGTCGATGTCGGAGGCGAGCAGGAAGTCGGTCGTCTGCGACCTGACGTACTCACGCAGCCAGGGGACGCCGGTGAACTGCACCCGGTGGGTCTCCTCGTGCAGGCAGACCCAGAGGCGGAAGTCACGCGGGTTGACGTTGAGTTCCTGCTCGGCGTGGACGATGTTGGGCGCGACCAGCGTGAGGCGCCCCGTGGGCGCCTGGCCCGTCGGGTCGGGCGGCAGGAACAGCTCGTACTGCCCCAGGACGCGGGAGGCGAGGAAGGCCAGCACCGCGCCCACCTCGACCCCGGTGATGCGTGAACCCACGGCGCCCACGATCGCCGGCGCCTGGCTCCCCCTCGCCGCCATCCGCTCGGTGAGCGGCTCCAGCACCACCCGGAACCCGTCGATGTTGGCCTTGATCCAACCCGGCCTGTCGACGACGGTCGCGGTCTGCGGCGCGGTCTCGGTGTCGATTCGGGTGAACTCGCGGACATGCCCCTCGGCCTCGCGCGAGAGCCGCCGTAAGTCGGCGACGGCCTGCCGGGCCTCCTCTCGGCTCACTTGCGGCCCGGGGCGCACCAGGCGCGTTCCGGTCGCTACGGCAAGATCCCAGTCGATCACCTGCATACCGTCCACCGTACGTGCTCTCCCCCCGAGTCGCGCACCCGGAACCCGTGATCAACCGGCGGCGACCGCGGCGGCGAGCCTGTCGAGGGCCGCCTCCGCCTTGCCCCAGCCGGGCGGGACCTTGTCCGCCATGAAGGCGAAGGTCACCATGCGTCCGCTCCGCGTGGTGGTCATGCCCGCCAGCGTGTTGACCCCGTCGAGGGTGCCCGTCTTGGCGCGGATCAGCCCGTAGGCGGAGTGGAGCTTGTCGAACCGGTGCCCGAGGGTGCCGCTGAAGCCGGCGACCGGCATGCCGCTGATGATCGGGTGCAGGCCGGGATTGGCCGGGGAGGCCGCCGCCGCCACCAGCCGGGCGAGCGCCTCCGGGGCGATGCGGTTCTTCGGCGACAGCCCGCTGCCGTCGAACACCAGCACCCCCTTCGCCGCGCCGAGCCTGGTCAGCACCTTGCCGACGGCCGCGGCGCCGCCGTCGAACGAGGCCGGCTCCCCCTCCTTGATCGCCACATGCCTGGCCAGCGCCTCCGACAGGTCGTTGTCGCTGAGCGTGAGTGCCCGCTCGACCAGGGCGTAGACCGGCGCGGAGTCGACCCTCGCGATCTCCTGCGCGCCCGCCGGGGCCTTGGACCGCCTGGCGGACTTGGAGACCGTGATCCCGTACTTCGACAGCAGCGACACGAACGCGCCGTGCGCCGTACGGGAGGGGTCGGAGACCCGCCGGTCACTTCCCCGCGCGGCCCTGCCCTCGTCGACCATGAGCGCCGTGACGGGGGCGACGCTCCCCTCGGGCACGTAGCCGGGCTTCCACGTGGCGGCGGTGCGCGGCCCCGTGTAGAGGAAGTCGTCGTAGGCGACCGTCACCTTGGACACCCCGGCCTCCTTGAGCGCCCTGGCGGTGCGTGCGGCGAGGACGGTGAGCGAGGCGGGCCGGGGATAGACCGGGCTCGCCGCCGTTCTGGGACTGGCCAGGGTGGGGTCGCCGCCCCCGACGAGGATGATCGAGCCCGGCGAGGCCCCCCGCACCACGCGGGTGCTCAGCCTGGCGTCCGGTCCCAGTGAGGCCATCGACGCGACCGCGGTGACGACCTTGGTGGTGGAGGCGGGGGTGATGCCCGTGGCGGCCCCGCTGTCGAAGAGCAGGGCGCCCGTCTCCGCGTCGAGAACCGCGGCGCCGACACTTCGTCCCAGTGCGGGGTCACCCAGCGCCTCGGTCAGCCGCCCCGCCAAAGTACCCTTGGCGGGGAGAGGGCCGCTCCCCCCCGCAGCCAGCACCGGACCCGCGGTGATGATCGGGACGGGAGGCGGCTCGGCCGACACGACGACCGTCTCAGGCTCACCCGCGACCAGCACACCGCTGGCGAGCAGGTGCGCCCCGGCCGCGACGACGAAAACCTGCAGCAGGACGAGAGTGACCAACGCCACCCACCGCTCACGCCGCATTACCGTCGCCGTCCTCTCATCATCCGTATCCAAAAGGCATAAAACGCCTACGAGACATTAACGCCCAACCGGGGGTGCCCGGGGGGTTGAGTGGAGGAAACGCGGTGGAGTTCGACGTTCTCGTTGAGATTCCCAAGGGGCAACGGAACAAGTACGAGGTGGACCACGAGTCAGGCCGCATCAGGCTCGACCGCATGCTCTTCACCTCCACGCAGTATCCCGCCGACTACGGCTTCATCGAAGACACCCTCGGCGAGGACGGTGATCCTCTCGACGCCCTGGTGCTGCTCCAGGAGCCGACCTTTCCCGGCTGCCTGATCAAGTGCCGGGCGGTCGGCATGTTCCGGATGACCGACGAGAAGGGCGGCGACGACAAGGTCCTGTGCGTCCCCGCCACCGACCCCCGGATGGAACACATTCGCGACATCCACCACGTTCCCGAGTTCGACCGCCTGGAGATCCAGCACTTCTTCGAGGTCTACAAGGACCTGGAGCCCGGCAAGTCGGTCGAGGGCGCCAACTGGGTCGGCAGGGTGGAGGCGGAAGAGGAGATCGTCCGCTCCATCAAGCGCGCCAAGGACGACACCCACGGAAAACACTGATCCTTGACCGGATAATTACCCGGTCCTCAGCCCGCTCCCCAACCGTTCGCCCCCTGACCGATCATCCTCCGACCGACTCACACTCCCCGACGGTTCGCCCCCCCGAACAGTCACTCCCCGACCGGTCGCCTTCCGACCGGTCACCGCTCAGCCGGTCGTCCTCTGGCCGGTCGTCACGTGGGACGGGTCGCGCCAACAAGATCGCTACGCCACATCGGCGCGACCCTCACCACGTCCCCCGTCTGCGGGGCGTGCACCATCAACCCTCGGCCGACGTAGATCCCCACATGGTGGATGTCTCCGGGATCGCCGGTGATCTGCCCGTAGAAGAGCAGATCACCCCGCTGGAGCTCACTGAGCCGCACGTGCGGGCCCGCGGTCCACTGGGTGCCGGTCCAGTGGTCCAGGGCGACCCCCACCCGCTCCCAGGCCCGCATGGTCAGCCCCGAGCAGTCGTAGGCGGACGGCCCGGCCGCCGCCCACACGTACGGCTTGTCGAGCTGGGTGAGCGCCCAGTCGGCGGCGATGTCGCCCCTGGCGGAACCGGCCGTCACATTGAGCGCCCAGCGCGAAGCGGTCTCTCCGGAGGCCACCGCCATCCGCGCCGCCTCCCGGCGCACCGCGGCGGCCTGTTGTCGAGCGCGCTCGGCGCTCTCCCTCGCGATCCTGGCCTGCTCCAGGGCCGCCTCGCGCCTCCTGGCGAGCAGGTCGGCGGCGTCGCGCGCCTCGTCGGCCAGCTTCTCCAGCCGAGCCTGCTCCTCCTTGATCCGCCGGGTCTCCTCGACCTGCTCGGCGACGGCCTCCTCGGCGGCGAGCTTCGCCTCCTCCGCCCTCGCCTGCGCCTCCTGTCGCTCGGTGTAGGCGTCGTCCGCCTGCGCCTTCAGGATCGCGAAGACCTCCTGGGCGTCCCGCAGCTGCTTGAGCGTCTCCGCCTGCCCTCCGCCCATGTGGACCAGGATGCTGGCCCGGCGCAGATAGCCGTCGTCCATGGGGCCGCCGCTGTCGGTCATCATCGCCATCATGGGCTGGGTGATGTCCAGGCCGCCGTAGCTCTGAGCGGTGATCGCGGCCACCGCCTCACGGGCCTCCCCGACCTCCAGGCCCGCCGTCCTCGCCCGCTCCGCCGCCTGCTCCGCGAGCTCCTTGGCGCGAGCCGTCTTGACCAGCTCCCCGTTGTACGACTCGACGAGGCGCTCCGCCTCGGCGACCAGCTCCTCCAGCCTGGCCTGCGCCTCGGCGACCTGGACCGTGGTCGCGCCGAGCCTCTCACCGCGCTCGCGGGCGACGGCCCGCGCTTCGGCGACCTCACCCGCCGACGGAGCCGGTACGCCGCCCCGTACGGCGTCGTCGGCCGGTCCCGGCCGACCGGGAACAGCGCCGGCGGGGAGCCCCGGCCCGGCGATCAGGCAACAGGCGAGGCCCGCCACCGCGGCGGCATGACGGCGCCGTCTGACTGAATGCATGCGTCTCCCCCCGGAGTCCCCCTTGTCACCGCCTCTTCGCGGTCCGGCCACGTGTCGCGGTCTTGTCCGCGCGACGCGGCGCGACGCGACACGACGCGTCACCGCGTACCAGGCGGCCTACCTCAGCATTCCCGTTCGTCACTCTGAACACACATGTCACTTACTCACCGTAGCCATCGCCCGCCACACTATCCTCGCCGACAGGGGTCTGCCCGCGATCCGCGCTGGTCGAGATCCGTTCCGGACCCGCCCCCTCCCCGGTCCGTCCAGGACCGGTGGACGCGGGCCGGAAATCGTCAGGGGCCTCCCCTCGGCCGGACGTCAGGTGGTCGGGGTTGGCACGCGAACGTCGCGGGTGGGTGAACGTGGCTCGCGAAGGTCCGGGCTCGGCTCGCGGAGGTCTCGCGTCGGCTCGCGGGGGCCTCAAGTCGGTCCGCCGAGGTGTCGGGGCCATGCGCGGAGGCCGGTGCTCTCCCCTCGGGCCTGTCACGTCGCCCGGTGGCCTTGGATTCGCCCGAGGAGAGCCTGGTGCCGTCCACGGGGGCGCCGGGGTCGCCGGCCGATGAGGAGTCCGGCAGCGGCGGGAGGAGTGTCCGTGGTGATCACGGGATGGGTGGTGCCTGTCCGGCGCGCCGATCCCGGGGGCACCCGGTGGCACCGGCGACGGGGGCGGAGAGGGCATGGCCGGGTTCTCCGCGGGAGCGGCCGGACGGTCGGCCGCTCCATCACCCGGCGCCCCGTCATCGGATGCCCCTTCGTCGGCAGGCCCTTCGCCGGACGACCCGTCACCGACCGGACCGGGTGGCCCTTCGCCCGGAGGTTCGTCACCCGGCTGCCGAGACCGGCTCTCCCCCCGGTGGCCGACCGGGCCCGGCACTCCCGGCCGCCGGTCGCTCCGCAGGTCGGGTCCGGTGGCACTGACCGGCTCCGTCACCCCGAGCGAACCGATCCGCTCGACGGCCGCCCCCTCCCCGACGGGTTCCGACGTCACGGGCGCGCCCTCTCGCCCGGATTCTCCTGCTCTCCAGGAGTCCGAAGGCTCCACCACCGCCGGGAACGCGTCCGAGGCGGCATCGGAACCCGTGCCCTGCGACCCGATCCCCGCCTGGACCAAAACCAGGGCCAGCGCCGTCACCGCGGCGACCGCGGCCGCCGCGCCGGCGAGCGCGTAGGGCCTGCGACGGCTCCCGCGAACCCTGCCGACGGGGAACCCGGCACCGTCGAGAGGACCGGCTCGATCGGCGACGTCGCGCCGGTAGGGGACCCGCTCGGGGGCGGTGAAGTGACTCATCACCCACGCGCGCAGCGTGGGCGGCAACGCGACGAGGGGGAGCAGGTCGTAGACCTTCGCCGCGGAGACCTGCCTGACCCGGTGCGGGGCGCAGGTGTCGCAGCGGTTCACGTGGCGGATGACCCGCTCACGCGCCTCCGGTGTGAGCTCGCCGCCGAGGCCGGTCAGCATGCGGGCCCGGCTCGCGCAGTCGTAGGGCCCCTTTCGGACGAGGACCTCCGTGGTGACGACGTCGCGCAGGCGCTCCCTCGCCGACTCGTACAGCGCGCCCGCGACCTTGGGGGTGACGCCCAGCACCGCGGCGAGGTCGATGGGGCCGAAGCCGTGGCGGCAGCTCAGGTCGAGGATCTCCCGGTCGTCGGGTGACAGGCTCCGCGTGGCGTTCCAGGCCATCACCCGCAGGTCCGCGTCGCCTCCGGCGGCGACCGCCGGAGCGGGGTCCTGCGGGCCGTTCCCCTCGCCGGGATCACGCCGTACGCACTCCCCCCGAGCGAGTGCGTACAGCCACGCCTCCAGCCGACGGGCGTCGGTGAGCGCGTGAACATGGGCCTCGGCGGCGATGAGGGTGTCGAGGAGCGCCGACTCGGCGGCGCCGGAGGTGGCGAGCATAGAACGGCAGTATCGGTAGATGCTTTCCGCGTATGAGTCGTAGAGATCGGCGAGGGCTCCGGGACTCCTCGCGCACAGCGCTGCGACCAGGGCACCGTCAGTCATGTAATCGAAGGTAAGCGCTGAGTAACCGCGAGTGCAGCACTTCGCGGACGGCAACTTCGATTGTCTTTGAAATGTCATCGAATCAAGTAAGAATCTGACGTGAATGACAATTATAAATACCAGAGAATGGCCATATAGCCCGAATTGAGCGTGCATATCGGAGCACTGTGGAAGGTCTCCCGACCGCGGGCGTCCGGCCCCGCGGCCAAGGACGGACGACCACGGGCGGACGGCCGGAACGTCCGGCGACCACGGGCGGACGATGACGAATCTCCCGCGACCACGGGCGGACGGTGCCGGACCTCCCGCGACCACGGGCGGACGGTGCCGAACACCCGGCCGATCACGGACGAGCGACCACGGGCCGTCAGGGCGTTCGGCGATCACTCACGGGTGGCCGGCACCCGCGAGGGGCGCCTGCCTGCCCCGGTCCTTGGCGAACGGGGGCATCTTCGGCTTGACCGTGTTCAGCGGCAGGGAACCGCCGAGGGCGAGCTGCTCGAAGGGACGGCTGCTCGACCCCCAGGTGCGTGCGCTCACCTCGGCGGAGGCGATGTCGCGGGTGTTCTGGACACTCTTGATCTGCATGATGAACCGGCGCTTCTGCCCCGCCTGGACGTTGTCCACGAACGTGCTCCCGCCGCCGAGCAACTTGCCCCGCTTGTCGCGCAGGAGCGCGGTGACGGCCAGGCTGCGGGCCGGTATCACGTACGGGGTGCCGACGTAGCCGGTGACGAGGTAGTCGCCGTCGGCGGTGCGGTCGGTCAGCACCTCGCGGATCGGGAAGGGCTGGAACGCCGAGACGATCCGGCCCGCCTGGTGCCAGTGCGCCGGACGGTACGTGATGCTCACGGTGGCCGGTTTGTCCTGGGTCACCGCCTGGCCGGTGAAGGGGAGCGTCCCCGCGGGGGGCACGGCGTCCAGCGGCTGTTCGAGCCGGACGACCTCCTTGCCCTGGGAGTTCTTGGCCACCACGGTGGCCACGACGTGCTCGCCGAAGTGCCACGGGTTGGTGTTGGCCAGCACTCCTGCCCAATTCACCACATACCCATCGTCACCCTTGACGATGGAGGAGGCCTGCTCCCTGACCGCGAGCGGTTGGAGCGCGGCGGCCTGCTTCGTCTGCTCGTCTTCGGTGCATCCGGCGCATCCGATGAGGAGGAGGGCGAGGGCGCCGACGATTCGGGTGCTGTGCGTCACCTAGCCGTGATAACCGGCCCGCGGTCCCCGGCCCACCTGGACACGCCGGAAACGGCCGGAGTCTTTACCTCTGCCGGACCACTCTGGCCTCGTCCCATACCGGTTCGGATGATTCGTAGACCTTTCCGTCGGCGCCGAAGACCAGGTACCGGTCGAAGTCATCGGCGAACCAGCGGTCGTGGGTGACGGCGACCACGGTCCCGTCGAAGGCGTCCAGCCCTTCCTGAAGAGCCTCGGCACTGGCCAGATCGAGGTTGTCGGTCGGCTCGTCCAGCAGCAGCAGGGTGGTGCCCGACAGTTCGAGCAGCAGGATCTGCAGCCTCGCCTGCTGGCCGCCGGAGAGCGTCTCGAAGCGCTGCTCGGCGATGGTCCCGGCCAGCTCGTAACGGGACAGCACCTTCATCGCCTCGTTCTTGAGCCGGGCGTGCTCGGTCATGACGATCTCGCAGGGCGTCCGGCCGATGAGCTCGGGGCGTGCGTGCGTCTGGGCGAAATGGCCGGGGACGACCCGTGCGCCGAGCCTGGCCACACCGGTGTGCCTGACCTCCTCCCCGGCGATCAGACGCAGGAAGTGTGACTTGCCCGAGCCGTTGGAACCCAGCACCGCGACCCGCTCGCCGTACCAGATCTCCAGGTCGAACGGCTTCATCAGGCCGGTGAGCTCCAGCTTCTCGCAGATCACCGCCCGCTTCGCGGTCCGGCCGCCCTTGAGCCGCATGCTGATGAACTGCTCCTTGGGCGCCGCCTCCGGCGGCCCGGCCTCCTCGAACCTGCGCAGCCTGGTCTGGGCCGAGTGGTACGCGGCGGCCATGGTGTCCATGTACTTGGCCTTCTGCTTCAACATGAGGACCAGGCGCTTGATCTTGGCGTGCTCCTCGTCCCAGCGCTTCTTCAGCTCGTCGAGGCGCTCGTTGCGCTCCCTGCGCGCCTGGGCGTACGTGCGAAACCCTCCGCCGTGCACCCAGATGTTGCCGGACTCGACGGTGATGATCCGGTCGGCCGCGTTGGCCAGGAGCTCCCTGTCGTGGCTGACCAGCAACACCGTCTTGGCCGTCTCACGCAGCGCCCGCTCCAACCAGAGCTTGCCCGGCACGTCCAGGTAGTTGTCCGGCTCGTCGAGCAGCAGCGTCTGGTCGGGTCCTCGCAGCAGCGCCTCCAGCACCAGCCGCTTCTGCTCACCGCCCGACAGCGTGTTGACCTCGCGATACTTGCAGTCGTCGTACGGCATGCCGAGGGCGGCCATCGTGCAGGTGTCCCAGAGCACCTCGATGTCGTAGCCGCCCGCGTCGGTGTAGTCGGTGATGGCCTGCGCGTAGCGCATCTGCGCCTTCTCGTCCTCGCGCTCCATCATCACGAGCTCGGCGGCCTCAAGCTGCTCGGCCGCCTGCCGCACCCGCTGCGGGGCGACGCTGACCAGCAGGTCGTGCACGGACCTGCCGTCGCGGATGCTGCCGATGAACTGCCGCATGATGCCCAGGCCACCGGAGCTGGCGACGCTCCCGTCGACCGGCTGCAGGTCGCCCGCGATCAGCCGCATCAGCGTCGTCTTGCCCGCCCCGTTGGGTCCGACGAGCGCCGCCTTGACCCCCTCGCCGACCCGGAAGGACACGTCGTCCAGCAACGGCCGCCCATCCGGCAGAACGTACGTCAGATGCCCGACCTCAACGTGCCCCACGACGATTTCCTTTCAAAAGGCCCTCGCGCAGGGTACCCGCCGGTTTCGCCTATGGGCATCTGGATTCCGCTGGTACGACACGGCATCGCGATCGGTGCCACTACGGGGCAGTCCTCCACTTCCAAAAACAGGAGTGATTTGAAATCAAACGGCTACCCAGAGTAGCAAGTATGCTATAGATGCATAGTACTATTCATCTATGAGGGACATTCCGCCGTTGCTGCTTCCCGTGTTCCGGTCCAACGCCGTGGGCGAACTGCTCGCCTGGCTGTACCTCCACCCGGAGAAGGAGTACTCGACGACCGATCTCGCCAAACGGACAGGCGTATCCCAGCCGACCGTAAGCCGCGAGATGGACCGCTTCGCCGCCGCCGGGCTGACCCGGGAGAGACGGTACGGCAACCTCCGCCTCATCCGCGCCGACACCGACACGATCGTCGCCAGGCCGCTCACCGACCTGCTGGCGGTGACCTTCGGCCCGGCAGCCGTCCTGCCGCGCCTCCTCCGGCCGATCCAGAACATCGACGAGGCGTACATCTACGGCTCCTGGGCCGCCCGGCACGCGAACCAGGCCGGGCCGCCCCCGCGTGACATCGACGTCCTCGTGGTGGGCTCCCCGGACGAGGACGAACTGTACGACGCGGCACGAGCGGCGGAACACCTCCTCGGCCGCGAGGTGAACATCAGCCGGATCTCCCCGGCGTCGTGGAACGCCGACCAGGGCGACCCGTTCGTGACGTCCCTGCGGGGCAAGCCCCTCCACCCCCTGATTCAGAACCGGAGAACATCGTGAGATGGATGCAAGGACGCGACCGGGTCGACGCGATGTCGGCCGGTTGCCGGTCCGTCGACTCCGTCATATGGTACAAAATTCACAAATCATTACTTTTCTTGACATGAGTAATTAAATCCATTTAAGGTGCTTTTTCGGGATTTTTGTCAGAAAAAGATGATCAACCGAAACCGTTATCGGTATTGCACTTTTGGTTACGGACAATCCCATACCAGGGCAAGACTGTACGTTTATTCATAAGTCTGAAAATGTTTGCAATGAGGTAT
Source organism: Streptosporangium sp. NPDC049078 (assembly GCF_040648855.1). Lineage (NCBI taxonomy): Bacteria > Bacillati > Actinomycetota > Actinomycetes > Streptosporangiales > Streptosporangiaceae > Streptosporangium > Streptosporangium sp. NPDC049078. Next base: position 157,811 of record NZ_JBEZEL010000009.1, on the reverse strand, counting down.
TTGTTTCGCCAGTGGCGCTGATTACTCTCCCGATCATGGGTTCTCAACGGGAGGAGCACCTTTGTCGCTGAAACTGCGTCGCATCATGTCGGCGATCGCCGCGGGGGGACTCGTCGTTCTGACAATGGCGAGTCCGGTGGCCGCATTCGCGCCGCCGTACATCAACGAACCCACCGGTCCGTACACACTGCCGGTGGACGCCAACGTGCCCAAGCGTGGCTGCACCACAACGCTGTCCGACCCCAAGGACGCGAGCGGAAGCACCCCGGCCATCCAGGTGATCTACGCCTGGCACGACGGCGGAGGGAACAACTACGAGACCCACGTCGAGCAGATCGCCAAGCTGGTCGACCGGATGGACCTGGAGCTGGACGAGTCCACCGACTACGACCAGCACCTGAAGCTGAGCTGCCGCACCGGCTACGACACCAGCACCTACTCCGGTTACGCCCGCGCGCTGGTGATACCGGAGAAGATCGAGGCCGGCGTGATCGGCGGCGAGACCTCGGTGGACAAGATCACCGATGATCTCGGCGCGGCGGGATACGACAACGCCAACCGCAAGTACGTGGTGTTCGAGGACTTCAACGGGACCGCGAACGGCTGGTGCACGACGACGTGCGCGGCGACCACCGACGACTGGTCCAGCGCCACCATGCTGCACGAACTGATCCACATCGGCGCGGACAGTTTCTACGTGGACCATCCCAAGGTCACCGAGACCATCGACTACCTCAGCTATCCCGACATCATGTCCAACCAGACCTACGACTGGCAGCTGGACCATGACTTCAACAACTACTACGACCCGAGCGAGACCACGGCGACCTTCTACACCGGCAACGAGGCCGGTGACACCCGCAAGGTGAACGTCGCGGCCTGGCCCTACTTCACCACCCCCACCTGCTGCGACATCGGCTACAGCAACGACCTGCTGACCGCGCAGGAACGCACCGTCGAGGCCGACGCGCCGTACGCCACCCCGACCGGGTTCAGCGTCTCGGGCGGCGGCTGGATCCAGGTGACCCCGCCCGGCCCGACGTCACAGATCTCGGCCAAGCACTACGACGGCCGCCGGTCGCTCACCATGAACGTGCAGTCGTACGCCGACGGCGTCGTATCGGTCACCCGCAAACCCGCGGTGACCGCCGGCCAGACCTACAAGTTCTTCGCCAAGATGACCACCGCCACCTCCGGCAACGTGAAACTGCGCCTGTCGTGGTACAACTCGTCCAACACCCTGATCTCCAGCAGTGACGGTCCGAGCACCGCGCTGACCACCACCTGGACGGAATACCGGCACAGGGCGACCGCCCCGACCGGAGCGGCCAGCGTCCAGATCTCGGTGGTCAGCCCCGCCGGCCAGACCTTCGCCTACCAACTCGACGCCCTCCAGCTCAACCACTGCAACAACGGCAAGACCACCGACGGCTGCCGCCTGGACAGCTGGCAGTGACCTCCGGCTGACGAATCGACCCAGCGCCTCCCGGCGGTGACCCGGTACACCGGAGCCCGCCGGGAGGCGCTGGGGCGCCCCTTGCCGCGACCAACGAAATTTCTCCGTCACCCGGTTCTCAGCCGCCCTCTCCAGGTGGGTCCGCGCGGTTCGCGATCATGGGTTGGGACGGACCGTCGCTACCAGGCCGCCGACATCTCCTGCGGGGCCCCGAGGGAGTCCAGGGGCTCCTGACGAACGAGGACGGTCACCTGTCCGTTCTCGTCCAGCCTGCTCAGCGGGTAGAAGTTTCCCGTGAAGAGCAGGTGGCGTCCGGTGGCGTCGTACTGGAACATCTTCCACCGGGGAATGCTCCTGCCGGCGTGTTCCGCGCCGAACAGCGTGCGGATCTTCCGGCCGTCCACGACGGAGTACTCCTCGATCGTGTAGCGGTGCGGTCCCCGACCGTCGGACAGGTGCCTGCGGCCGACCAGCATCCTGTGACCGTCCGGGCTGATCGTCGCGGCATCCGGGGCGTCCACCCCCTGAACCACCGTCCGGCCGGCTTTGAGCGTGTCACCGGCGGCGGCCGTGTCAAGGACCCGGGCCTGCGACATGGTCACGAAGCCCAGCGTGCGGCGGTCGGCCGCCCACGACAGGCTCCAAAGGTCGCCGGTGGCGTTCGTCGTCCAGGTACGCGTCTTCCCGGTGGGCAGGTCGACGACCGTGAGCCGTGCTCCGGGGCAGAAGCGCAGCGTCGCGTCCTTGCCGCACACCTCACCGTCGACGCTGTAGGCCAGTCGGGTGCCGTCGTCGGTGACAGCGAGAGAGGACGCGGCCGTACCGGTCACCGGGGAGATCACGTCGCGTGCCAACTCCGTGACCTTTCCCCGCTCGTCGATCCGTATCCGGTGGAACCACGTGGTGCCCACCGCCGTCTGACGGGACAGCACACTCTGGGCGACGTAGAACGTTCTGCCCTCTCCGGTTCCGGCGAGCAGATATCCGCCGCGCACACCCCGGGTGCTCCCTTCCGGGGATCGAGGCATCACAACCCGGTCGGTGACCTTACCGCTGTGGGCGTCGCGGACCGTCAACCCGTCGTTCCCCGCGACCAGGAGGAAGCCGGGGCCGGGCTGACCTTCCGTCACGGGTTGTACCGCCCCCGAACCGCGCAACCCGGCCCCGACGGCGACGCTCACCACCACGACCGCCAGTGCGGCCAGCAGCGGAGCCATACGGAGGGAGCCACGAAGGCGACGAGCGGCCCTCGGTCGTACCACCTGGTCGGCGGGTCGCAGAGTCTCGGTGCTCACCAGTTCGGCACCGGCGGCGAAGGCGTCACGGAGCCGGTCTTCGGTCTGCGGGGTCATCGGTCCTCCTCCAGTTTCGCGGCGAGCGTCCTGAGGGCTCGGGACGTGGACGACTTCACCGTTCCGCGGCTGACCCCCATCACCTCGGCGATCTCCCCCTTCGACAGGTCGAGGTAGTAGCGCAGCACCACCGCCTCACGCTGACGGCGCGGCAGTGCTCGAACGGCGAGGAAGACCTCTCGCCGGGTCTCCCCGAGCAACACCTCGGCCTCCGCGGACCAGAACGGCACTTTCCGGTCGCCACCAAAACGCCGAGTGATCACTCGGCGCCGGTGGACCATGCGGCAACCGTTGAGCACCGCCGTCCGCAGATAGGGGAGCATCTGGTCGTGGTCGGTCAACCGGCTCCACCGGCGGTGAATCGCCGCGAAGGCGTCCTGCACGACATCCTCGGCCGTCTCCCGGTCCCCCACCAGCAGAAAGGCGAAGCGGACGAGGCCGAGACGGTGGGTCATGAACAAATCGGTGACGACGGCGTCGCCCGGAGCGGTCGCCGCGTGAGCCTCCGGCGGCGGTTTCTCCACGACACTCCTGATCTCAGACTGCATGCCTGCTCCATGCGTATCCCGTCGATCAGGTTGCCTCGGGACGGCGGATCGGTCCCCTTCTCAGTGAAGTGAGGTGGATGTGCGCCTCTCCCCGCAGCATGGCGTGGGGGCCCAACCGACATGTGACGAGAACAAAAACCGACAGTTCGCGAGTCGATCACCGACATTCGACGGGAAGAAAAACCGGCACACCGCGGATCCGCAACCGACATTCGAGAAGACACTCGGCCCCTTCCCGCGCGGTCAGCGCGGTCAGCGCGGTCAGCCTTCCCTGTGGCGTCGGCCCAGTTCCGCGACGAAGGCCGTGAGCAGGCGGGCGAACTCCTTCCTTTCCCGCTCGGACCAGTCACGCATCGCCGCGTCGAAGATCTCGCGGCGGAAGCGATGGACCCGCTCGGCGTGCCCGACACCCAGTTCGGTGAGTTCCAACGTGCTGCGGCGGCCGTCGGCCGGGTCGGCCACCCTGCGAACCAGCCCCGCCTCGACGGCCCTGGCCACCAGGCGGCTGGCACGGGGCTGGTCGACGCCCATCCGGCCCGCGACGGAGGTCACCGTCGCGGCCTCCGTTTCCTCCTCCACGGCGTCGATCACCCCGAAGAGCGCGGGGTCGAGCTCGACGTCACCCGCGAGGCGCTGGAGGGCTCGGCGGGTCTGGCTGCGCCGGATCGCCACCATCGCCCGTTCGACGGCGGCCACCTGAGGGTCTTCCATCCCTCGATGGTACATGTATTAATACATGTTATTGCCAAAGAACATGTATCGACGAAAGATCGAGAAGCAGGGAGAGGCGGCACCGTGAACACCTCCGGGATCACCGGCCAGAGGCGTCCCATCGGCTACTGGATCAAGCACCTCCACGGCCTCGTCGAGAGCTCTCTCGACGACCTCCTCGCCGACCAGGGGCTGACCCGCCGCCACTGGCAGGTGCTGAACGTCGTCGCCGTCGACTCCCCCACCCTCGCCGGTCTCGACACCGCCCTCGCCCCCTTCCTCGACGACCGGCTCCCCTCCCTGCGCCCGTTCGTGGACGATCTGCGCGAGCGGGGCTGGCTGGAAGGAGCGGAACGGCTCTCCCTCACCACCGCCGGAATCCGGGCGCACGAGGAGTCGCGACGGCGGGTGGACATCGACCGCGCCCGCCTCACCGAGGGAATCAGCGCCGAGGAGTATCTGGCCACGATCGACGTCCTGACGCGGATGTCGGCCAACCTGACCAAGCCCGGCGAAACCGGCGAGACCCGCGACCCACCTTCAGGCCCCGCCTGACCTGGCCCCAGAGGACCCGGCCGGGACCCGGCCGGGACCCGGTCGGCGGGCCGCCACCCGCGACATGCGGGGGCGAGAAAATGCGTGGGAAAGTGTCGGCGCCCGGTGATAGAAAGCAAGTTCGACTTTCATCCTCAACGTGCTCGGGGGCGAGCTGTGACCACCAGTAGTTCGGAGTTCTCCGTCTCCGGCCGCCCGCATGACAGGCGGGGGCCGGTGCGCTGGCTCTGGTCCCATGTTCGCCGCCACCCGCTCCAACTCGTCGGATTCCTCGGCGCGTCACTGATCATGGTCGTGCTCAACGCCATGGTCCCCGGATTCACCGGCGAGGCCTTCGACGCCGTCCTGAGCGAGGACGGCGGCGGGGCGCGGGCGCTGGGCATGATCTCGCTGGGGCTGCTGGCGATCGTGCTCGCCCGCGGCCTCTTCGACGTCGTCGCGCGCCTGGCCAGCGAGGTCCTCGCCAAGCGACTGGAGCGGGACGCGAGGGACGAGCTCTACGTCAGCCTGCTCGGCAAGAGCCAGACCTTCCACAACAGGCAGCGGGTCGGCGACCTGATGGCGCGGGCGGCCAACGACATCCGGCAGCTCTCCACCATGATCAGTCCTGGCGTCGACCTGATCGTCGACTCCGGTCTCAGCGGCCTCGTGCCCCTGGCCTTCATCGCCGCGATCGATCCTCGCCTGCTGCTGGTGCCCGGCGTCTTCGCGGTCGCCTTCGTCTTCGCGCTCCGGCACTACATGAGACGGCTCAACCCCGTGGCCACCCGCATGCGAGAGCAGTTCGGCGATCTCAACGCCGGGCTGAACGAGGCGGTCAGAGGCATCGAGGTCATCAAGGTGACCGCGCAGGAGGGCCAGGAGCGGCGGCGGTTCCAGACACGCGCGCGGCGTTACCGCGACTCCTTCGTCCACAACGGCCTGGTCCAGGCCCGCTACCTGCCGACCCTGCTCTTCGCCTTCGCGATGGCCGGCTCACTCTGGCACGGTCTCCTCCTGCACACGGCGGGTGCCATCACGATCGGCGACCTGGTCGCCTTCATGGGCCTGGTGGCCATGCTGGGCTTCCCGACCAACATGTCGATCTTCACCTTCTCGCTGGTCCAGATCGGCATCGTGTCCTCCCGCCGGATCCTGAGCATCATGAACACCGAGACCGAGCTCCGGCAGCCCGACGACGGCCACACCGCGCCGATCAGCGGATCGATCGTCTTCGAGAACGTGACGTTCGGCTACGGGGACGACGATCCCGTGCTGCGCGACGTGACGTTCACCGTGAAGCCGGGCGAGACCGTGGCGATCGTCGGCGAGACCGGCTCCGGCAAGAGCACCCTGACCAAGCTGGTCCCCCGGATCTACGACGTCACCGCGGGCCGGATCCTGGTCGACGGCGTGGACGTACGCGAGTGGGACCTCGATTCGCTGCGCTCCCAGATCTCCACCATCGAGCAGGACATCGTGCTCTTCTCCCGGTCGGTCGCCGAGAACATCGCCTTCGGGCTGGGCCAGCGAGTGGAGCGGGACGCCGTCGTCCGGGCGGCCGAGGAGGCTCAGGCCGCCGAGTTCATCGGCGAGCTCGACGACGGCTACGACACCGTCATCGGTGAGCGCGGCATCACCCTCTCCGGCGGCCAGCGCCAGCGCCTCGCCATCGCGCGGGCGCTGCTGACGGATCCGGCGATCCTCGTGCTCGACGACTCGACCAGTGCGATCGACTCCGCCACGGAAGACCGGATCCAGCGGGCCATCGGCCGCCTTCTCGACGGGCGCACCACCCTGCTGATCACCCACAGGCTCTCCCAGATCCGGTGGGCGGACAAGGTCCTGCTGCTCCGCCGAGGCGAGCTGGTCGACTACGGCACGCACGACGAGCTGCTCTCCAGGAGCCGCCTCTACCGGCGGATCTTCTCCCACTACGACGAGGCCGACGTGACCGGCGACACCATCGATCCGGCCGTGGTCCTCGCGGGCGAGCAGGGAGGGCAGGGCTGATGGGCTTCCTCATGGACGGCCTCGACGCCGAGGACTACGACCGCAGCTACAGCGATCGTGAGCTCCTTCGCCGGATCCTGTCCTACTTCCGGCCGAAGCTCGGATCGATGATCCTGGTCGCGGTCATGATCGTGCTGTTCTCGCTGAGCCAGGCGGCGATGCCGTTGCTGGTCAGCTGGGGCGTGGACGGGATCGAGGACGGCACGATCGCCGACGTGGGCCCACAGCTCACCGCAGGCCTGCTGATCGCCGGCGTGCTCGGCTGGCTGTTCAACTTCGTCCGCCAGTGGCACAGCGCGAAGGTCACCGGCGACGTCGTCCTGCGTCTGCGCGAGGACGCGTTCGACGCCGTGCTCAAGCGTGACCTGTCGTTCTACGACGAGACCCCGTCAGGCAAGATCGTCAGTCGGGTCACCTCCGACACCGACGACTTCGCCACCGTCTCCACTCTGACGATGGACCTGATCAGCCAGGTGCTGATGGTCGGCTTCGTCACGGTCATGCTCTTCCTGCGCAGCGTCGAGCTCGCCCTGCTGACCCTTCTCGTGGCGCCGATCGTGATGGGCATCGCCCTGCTGTTCCGGCGGGTCGCCCGCAGCAGCACCCGCCAGGCGCAACGCTCGCTGAGCCGGGTGAACGCCACCCTGCAGGAGACCATGGGCGGGATCACCGTCGCCAAGAACTTCCGCCAGGAGCAGCGGGTCTACGACGAGTTCCGCCCCATCAACCGGCAGAGCTACCAGGTCACCCTCAAACAGGGTTTCGTCTTCTCCGGCATCTTCCCCGTCCTCTTCTTCGTCGCCGGGCTCGCCACGGTCGCGCTCGTCCAGCTGGGCGGCACCGCCGTGCTCGGCGGCGCTCTGTCCGGCGGCGACTGGTTCCTCTTCCTCCAGGGCGTCGCGCTCTTCTGGTTCCCGCTCACCTCCATCGCCGCGTTCTGGTCGCAGTTCCAGCAGGGCCTGTCCGCCTCGGAGCGGGTGTTCGCCCTGATCGACGCGCCACCCCGGGTGGTGCAGATCGACCCCCAGCCGGTCGGCAGGCTCGCGGGCCGCATCGAGTTCCGGGACGTCAGGTTCGGCTACGAAGCGGAGAGCACCGTCCTTCGGGACTTCAACCTCACGATCGAGGCGGGCGAGAGCGTCGCGCTGGTCGGCCACACCGGGGCGGGCAAATCGACGCTCAGCAAGCTCATCACCCGGTTCTACGAGTTCCAGGGCGGCCTGTTGACGATCGACGATCGCGACGTCCGCACGCTCGACCTGGCCGAGTACCGGCGGCAGATCGGCGCGGTGCCGCAGGTTCCGTTCCTGTTCAGCGGCACCGTCGCCGACAACATCCGCTATCCGAGGCCGGAAGCGAGCGACGAGGAGGTGCTCGCCGCCGCCACGGCGGTCGGCGGGGGCGACTGGATCGACGCCCTGCCGGACGGCCTGCGGACCGATGTGGGCGAGCACGGCCGCGCCCTGTCCATGGGCCAGCGCCAGCTCGTCGCGCTGGCCCGCCTGCTCATCCAGGATCCGGCGATCGTGGTCCTGGACGAGGCCACCGCCAGCGTCGACCCACTGACCGAGGCCCAGATCCAGGAGGGCCTGGACCGGGTGCTGGCCGAGCGCACCTCCATCGTCATCGCCCACCGGCTCTCCACGATCGAGCACGTCGACCGCATCATCGTGCTGGATCACGGCCGGATCGTCGAGGAGGGCGACCACACCACGCTGCTGGCCCGCGGCGGTCACTACTGCCAGGTCTACAACACCTACTTCAGACACCAGTCCCCCGACTACCGGCCCGGTTCCGGCTTCGTCTCCGTCACCGGTTCCGCGTGATCGGCGCCGCTCGAATCGGGCCCCGATTCGAGCGGTCTCGATCACGTCTCGCTGGAGCGGCTCACGCTGGGCGCGCAGCCGGTCCGCCGAGAGGCGCGGGAAGGCGACCGGAGACCTCTGACCTCGCGGCGGACGGAAGCCTGGTGAGGTCGGGAGGGTGCCAGTATGTTCTGCTCATGACGGTGCGGTCGTTGGGGTTTCGGAGCGATCTGATGTTGCTCAGGCTGCAGGGCAGCATTGTCGACCGGCGCGAGGGTTACCTGGTCGTCCGGACGCCCGCCAATCCGACCTATCACTGGGGAAACTTCATCCTGCTGGACGCCCCGCCGGCCCCCGGAACGGTGTTCTCGTGGGTGGAGACCTTCCGCCGCGAGTTTCCCGACACCGGCCACGTCGCCATCGGCGTCGACGGCGTCACCGGCGACGCGGGCGAGCCGGAGGAACTCGCCGCGGCGAACCTCGACGCCGAGCGAAGCACCGTGATGACGGCCAGTGCGGTGCACCCGCCGCCGCGACCGAACCGTGAGGCTCACTTCCGCGTCCTGGACGGCGACGAGGACTGGGCCGCCGCGCTGGCGCTGCAGGAGGCCACCAACCCGGGCACCGACGTCGAGGGATACCGGGTGTTCGCCCGGCGCAACCTGGCGGCGATGCGCCGGCTGCAGGAACGCGGATGCGGCGCGTGGTTCGGAGCCTTCGTGGACGACCGTATGGTCTCCGGGCTCGGCCTGTTCACCGACGGTTCGGGCCTCGCGCGTTACCAGGCCGTCGACACCCACCCCGCCCATCGGAACCGCGGCCTTTCCGGCACCCTCGTGTACACGGCGGGCCGACACGCCCTGGAACACCTGAACGCGCACACGCTCGTCATGGTGGCCGATCCGGCCTACGTCGCGATCCGCGTGTACCGCTCGGTGGGCTTCACCGACTCCGAGACCCAGGTCCAGTTGGAGCCGTCGGCGAGTGCTCCGGCATCACCGTGACCTTCGCGAGTGCGAGGGGCCGGTGCGCGCCCGCCAGGAATGTTCACTATATTTAGCAAATGGTGAATCTAACCTCGGTGCTCTCACTGCACGGTTGCGCTCTCCGCTATGCCGACAGCGGTGGTGACGGTGTGCCGCTGGTGTTCTCGCACGGCGCGGGGGCCGATCATGCGATGTTCGACGCCCAGCGCGAATACCTGCGTGCCCGGGGATACCGGGTGATCACCTGGGACATGCGCGGCCACGGCCGCTCTCGCCCGGCCGGGGCTCCGTTCACCGCCGAGCGGGCGATCGCGGACCTGTGCGCGCTCGTCGAGCACCTCGCGCTCGACCGCCCCGTGCTCGTGGGACAGTCCCTCGGCGGCAACCTCGGCCAGGCCGTCGTCCGGCGGCGTCCGGGCCTCGCCCGAGCGCTGGTCGTCATCGGTTCGACGTGGAACACCGCGCCGCTGTCTTGGAATGAGCGTCTGCTGCTGAAGGCGGCCGCGCCGAGTCTCTCGATGATCTCCGCCAAACGCCTTCCCGGCATGATGGCCGACGCCTCGGCGGTGACGGAGGAGGCGCGGGCGGACGCGCGGCGGGCGTTCTCCCAGCTGTCGAAGCAGGAGTTCGTCCAGGTGTGGCGGGCGACCGTCGAACTCCTCGACCCGGATCCCGGCTATCGCACGCCCGTACCTCTGTGCCTGATCCGCGGCGAACGGGACCGCACCGGCAACATCGCCTCGGCGATGCCCAGGTGGGCCAGGGCCGAGGGCGTCGAGGAGGTCGTCATCCCCGGCGCGGGCCATATCGCCAACCAGGACGACCCTCGTGCGGTGAACGTGGCGATCGAGGCGTTCTTGCGTAGGATCTCGGCATGAGGCGGGCACGGCGGTGAGCGCGACCAGGCGTCGCGCGTTCATCACCTCGGTGGGTGACCTGCTGGCCTCGTGGAACCTCCCGCACGCGACCGGCCGCGTCTACGGACTGCTGCTGGTGACCGAGGAGGCGATCTCCCTCGACGCGATCGCCGCCGAGCTCGAACTGAGCAAGGGAGCGGTGAGCACCGCGGTACGGCAGCTGGACTCCTGGGGGCTCGCGAAGGTGATCCCGCAGCCCGGCAGCCGCAGGCTCCTGGTCGAGGCCACGGGAGGGATCGAGTCGCTGCTGGAGGCGAGCCATTCGCGGGCCAGGACCCTGATCGCCGCACTGCGCGACGGCGAGGCCCTGGTGAGCCCCGGTCCCGCGCAGGATCGGCTCAGGGACGTGATCGGGCTGTTCTCCGGCTATGTCGACGTCGGAAGCGAACTGCTGGACAGATACCGCCGGTAGCACCGCTGGATCGGGTGCTCGGCTCACCGCGGAACGTTCGCCCTGGCCTGAACCGGGGGTCACCGAAGAACATCTGGATTCGGACTCGCCGACGGACGTCCCCCTCGTCGAGGATCAACCCGGCGACGAACGTCCCTTTCGCCGGAGACCGATCCGGCGGCGGACGCCCGCCCTCATCGGGGACGGATCCGGTCACGGACGTCTGCCCTCACCGGGGGAGGAATCCGGTGACGGACGTCCGCGCTCACCGGGGGAAAGACCGGGAGCGGCACACCAAAACCGTAAATATCCCCTGATCTTGCATTAATAACGACCAAATACTCTTTATCGGCTCGGGCAGCAGAAAGGAGCCTTTCCCGATCGACGGCCCCGCCGATGCGCGCTCACGCTGCGGATTCATACATCACGAAATCGAGCTACTTCTTACGACAGAAGTATATTTGTCACCTTATTAGTGATGACTGCCGCCTTTCTCAACCTGTATGACGAGCGATGAAGTTGCGATGAGTGGCGGTGAAAGATGATGAACGGCGATGGAAACAACGGCCGGGTACGACGACGACGACCGCTCCCGATCACCCGCTCACAGGTCCCTCCCGGACCGCTGCGTGATCTCAGAGACCTGCTGTACGAGCTGTACATGGAAGCGGGGGCACCCGCACTCGACGACATCGCCGGGGAGATCTCCCACGAACTCCCCGGACCGGGTGCTCCCGAACGCGACACCGTCCGCCGGATACTGGCCTCGGCGGAGATCCCCTCCGACCAGGCCGGCCTGACGGCCGTCATCACCGTGCTGGCCCGTCTGGCCGGGCGGGACCCCGCCGTCGCCGCCGATCGGGGCCGCGAGCTGTGGAGGAGCGCCCGCCTGACCTCGGCGGCCGGGTCGCCGGGTCACCGAAGATCGTCGGCCGACCCGTTCTCGCTGGGGGTGCACCGGGCGATCGACGCGGGCGCGGAGGCCGTGGGAATGGGCGTCCTGCCCGTCTACGTGCCGCGCCCCCACGACGACCACCTCGCCGCCGTCGTACGACGGGCGGTGGCCGGGCGCAGTGCGGTGGCGATGCTGGTCGGCGACTCGTCGACCGGCAAGACCCGGGCCTGCCTGGAGGCGGTGCGGCTCCTGCCCGGTGGGTGGCGGCTGTGGCACCCGGCCGATCCCGTCCATCCGGAGGCGATCGCCGTGGCCCTGGCCTCCCTCCCGCCGCGGACCGTCGTGTGGCTCGACGAGTCGCAGTCCTACCTGCTCACCCCGGAGGGTGACCTGGGCGAGCGCGTCGCCGCCGGGCTGCGTGCCCTGGTGGACGACCCGGAGCGCGGCCCGGTGCTGGTCCTGGGCACCCTGTGGCCCGAATACTGGGCCGCCCTCACCGAGGTCCCCACCACGGCTGGCGCCGACCCCCGTGCCCAGGCACGGGCGCTGGTGACCGGCGCCGCCATCCACGTCCCCGACCGTTTCACCGGCTCCCACCTGGAGGCGGTGCACGGCGCGGCGCACGGCGATCCGCGTCTGGAGCGCGCGTACGTCGGGGCCCGCGACGGCCGGATCACCCAGTACCTGACGGGCGTGCCCGGCATGGTCGAGCGCTACCGCAACGCGCCCGCCCCGGCCAGAGCCGTGATCGAGACCGCGATGGACGCCAGGCGGGTGGGAGCGGGCCCCGCCCTCTCCCACGCCCTCCTGAAGACCGCCGCGTTCGACTGCCTGACCGGCTACGAGTACGGCGCCCTGCCCCGGGACTGGTTCGAACGGGCCCTCGCCTACGCCTGCGGTGTCCACAGCCCCCTCACCCGCGTCGGCCCCCACCACGACGAGCCGTCCGCCTCCCGCCGCTACCGGCTCGCGAACCACCTGGAACAACTCGGTCGCGCCGAGCGCCGTACGCGTCCCGTCCCCGCAGCCCTGTGGGACGCGCTCGCCTTTCACGCCGCCCCCGAGGACCTGCCCCGCCTCGCGGCCCAGGCTCGGACTCGCGGCCTCTACCGTCACGCCCTCCTGCTGTACGGTGCCGCCGCCGCGGCCGGGGACCTCGACGCCCCACGACAGGCGATCGCCCTGCTCGGAGAGACGGGACGCACCGAGGAGGCGCTCACCTGGCTGAGGTTCCACGGCGAGCAGGACGACGCGTGGGCACTCGGCCGGAGCGCCGCCGTCCTCGACGGGGCCGGTCACCGTGAGAGGGCGATCACCGCCTACCTGCGCGCCGCGGAAGCGGGAGACCCCGATGCCCCGAGGAAGGCGATCACCCTGCTCGTGGACGAGGGAAGGACCGGGGAGGCGATCGCCTGGCCGCGAGCCCACGGCTGGTTCGGCGACGTCGGCCTCCCCGTCTGGACGGCGGCCCTTCTCGACAGGGCGGGATATTACGAGGAGGCTCTCATCGCCTACCGGTACGCCGCGAAGCTGGGGAACGCCGACGCCCCGGAGTGGCTGGCGTCCCTGCTGTACAGGACGGGCCACGGACAGCAGGCGCTCGTCGCCTGCCGCCGCGCCGTGCGAACCGGTGACGGCCACGCCCTCAGGCAGGCCGTCGCCCTGCTGCGGGAGATGGGACGGACCGAGGAGGCGATCACCTGGTTGCGGACCCGCGCCGAGCACGGCGACACCGACGCCCTCTGGGAGGCGGTCGAACTGCTCCGGGAGTCGGGACGGATCGAGGAGGCGATCACCTGGCTGTACGCCCGCGCGGAGTCGGGCGACCGTCGCGCGATCTCCAGGACGGTCGATCTGCTCCAGGAGAACGGCCGGACCGAGGAGGCCCTCACCTGGCTGAACGCCCGCGCCGAGAACGGCGACACCTACTCCTACCGGCGATCGATCGGCCTCCTGCGGCGGACGGGACGGATCGAGGAGGCGATCGCCTGGCTGCGGACCCATGCCGAGCACGGCGACCGCCTCGCCCTCGAAGAGGCCGTCGACCTGCTGCGGGAGTCCGACCAGGCCGGGGAGGCGATCGCCTGGCTGAACGCCCGCGCGCAGGCCGGTGACCGCTTCGCGCTCGACCCGCTCTCCCGCCTGCTGGAGAAGGTGGGCAGGACCGAGGAGGCGATCGCCGCCTATCGGCGCGCCGTCGAGGCGGGAAACGACGGTTCACACTGGCCGATGGCCGTCCTGCTGCACCGGGAGGGCCGCCTGGAGGAGGCGCTGACCGCGTACCGGCGCGCCACCGAGACCGGGCACCCCGGCGACGGCTGGGGAATGGTCGAACTCCTTGAGGAGACGGGCCGTACCGAGGAGGCACTGGCCGCGTACCGGAACGCCGCCGAGGCGGGGAACCCCGACGCCGTCTGGCGGCTGGTCGAGTTGCTCCAGGAGAGTGGCCGTACCGAAGAGGCGATCACCTGGCTGCGGACCCGCGCCGAGCACGGCGACACCGACGCCCTGTGGAAGGCGGTCGAACTGCTCCAGGAGGCGGGCCGAGTCGAGGAGGCGATCACCTGGCTGCGATTCCGCGCCGAGCACGGCGACACCGACGCCCTCGGCCGGTTCACCGCCCTGCTGTACCAGATGAACCGTTCCGAGGAGGCGATCGCCTGGCTCAGGACCCGCGCCGAGGACGGCGACCCTCGCGCTCTGGACCACGCGGTCGACCTGATGTACGAGTCGGGCCGGGCCGAGGAGGCGCTCACCTGGCTGAACGCCCGCGTCGAGACGGGTGACGCCGGTGCGCTGACCTGGATCGCCGTCCTGCTGCGCGAGACCGGCCGGCCGGAGAGAGCGGTCCTCGCCCACCTGCACGCCGCCGAGCTGGGCCTGCCCGGCGCCCTGCGCGCGGCGATCGACCTGCTGAGACGGCTGGGCCGCGTCGGCGAGGCCGAACGGCTCCGGAGGTACGGGATCACCCCCGGCAGGACGTGACCCCCTGCGGGAGAACACCGCCATTGAGCGCCAACTGAGAAACGTGCTCCGGACACCACTTCTCAGTTGGTCTCAGTGACGGCCCCGGCTTCTCAGTTGGTCTCAGTGACGGGCCGGCGAGACCGCCGTGGCGGCGTTGACCGGTTCAGCCGTGACGTGGCGGTTCCGAGGTCAGGAAGTCGCGGATCCGGTCGGCGACGGCGGGGTAGTCGTTGTCGAAACAGATGAAGTGGCTGCCTGCCCGGCTCTCGACGAACTCGGCGCCGGTCTTCCGCGCACGACGTTAACCCTGCCTTGCATCATGGGCATACTATTTTGCCCGTGATGCAAGAAATCGGAGATCTGGACAGCCTTGTCCGCAAACGCATCCGCGCCCTGCGCGTCGCACAGGGCTGGTCCCTGGAAGAACTGGCCGGCCGCGCCAACCTCAGCCAGTCCTCACTGAGCCGCATCGAGAACGGGCAGCGACGCCTCGCCCTGGACCAGCTCGTCACCCTCGCCCGCGCCCTGGACACCACCCTCGACCAGCTCGTCGAGAACGCGACCGACGACGTCGTGATCAGCCCGATCGTCGACGGCGCCCACGGCCGGCTGCGCTGGCCGGTGAAGAGTGACCCCGACATGAGCGTCATACGTCAGCGCATGACCGAGCCACCGCCCGACAACCCCTCACGCATGCGCGCCCACCCCGGCCGGGAGTGGCTCGTCGTCCTCTCCGGCACCGCGATCCTCATGCTGGGCCACCGGCGCTTCCGCCTTGAGACCAACCAGGCCGCCGAGTTCCCGACCATGTTGCCGCACGCCATCGGCGCCGAAGGCGGGCCGTGCGAGCTTCTGGGCATCTTCGACCGCGACGCCCGCCGAGGACACCAGCGCGACAACGACGGCGACTCCCCCGAACTCCGCCGATGACGGCGACGCGCACCCTCCGTGTACGGATACGCCTTGCGCATGGGGCACCGTCTCGCATCGATAACTTGCGCGTTCCGGGAGCCATCATGCTTTTGCAGCAAATCCGCCTTACGGTGACGGCATGACCCAAGCACACTCGCACGCCTCCCACGGTGCGCGGCACGACCACCACCGACACGACCACCACACGCAAGACGACCGTCACCGGCAGGACGACGCCGACCAGGCGGAGATCCTCGACCTGGACGCGGAAGTCCTCGCCGAGCACATCGCGTCCATCACCGCGTGGTTGCCGCTGAAGACCGGCCCGCGCCACATCGTGGACCTGGGCTGCGGCACGGGAACGGGCACCTTCGCCCTCCTCGACCGTTTCCCCGAAGCGCACGTCATCGCCGTCGACGCCTCACCCGAACACCTGCAGCGCCTGCGCAAGAAGGCCTGCGCCCGGGACATGGACGACCGCGTACGCACCGTGCAGGCCGACCTCGACGCCGCCGACTGGCCCGACCTCGGTACGCCGGACCTGGTCTGGGCCTCGGCCTCGATGCATCACATGGCCGACCCCGGCCATGCCCTGCGCAACGTCCACGACATGCTCCCGTCCGGCGGTCTGTTCGCCGTCGTCGAGTTGGCCGGCTTTCCCCGGTTCCTTCCGGAAGACGCCCCCGAAGAGCGGCCCGGTCTGGAGGACCGCTGCCACGCCGCGACCGACCGCTTCCACGCCGAACACATGCCTCATCGGGGCGCCGACTGGGGACCGATGCTCACCGCCGCCGGGTTCACCCTCGACGGCGAGCGCACCGTCATCGTGAACATCGACGGCCCCCACAACGAAGCCATCGGCCGTTACGCGCTGAGCACCCTTCGGCGCGTCCGCGGCGCCGTCGCGGACACGCTCTCCGCCGAAGACCTCGCCGCACTCGACCGGCTGCTCGACACGAGCGGTCCCGACAGCATCCTGCGCCGCGACGACCTCTCGGTACGTACCGAACGCACCGTATGGGCCGCACGCCGTACCTGACCCTCACCCCACCCGAATCGCCCGCCGAGCGGGGAGGGGATGTGGTCCGCGGGCGATGACACGGCGATCCGGACCCTGTCGCGCCGGACTCAGTCGATGATCGCGGTGGCCTCGACCTCGACGAGAAGGTCGGGTACGGCCAGCGCCGCGACACCCAGCAGCGTGGCCGGAGCGACCGGGGTGACCCCCAGCTTCGCGGCCGCCCGAGCGACCCCCTCCAGGAACAGCGGCATCTTGTCGGGGGTCCAGTCGACGACATAGGCGGTCAGTTTCGCCACGTCCTCGAAGGAGGCGCCGACCTCGGCCAGGGCCGTGCCGATGTTGAGGTAACACCGCTCGACCTGAGCCGCGAGGTCGTCTTCGCCGACCGTGACCCCACCGGCGTCCCAGGCGACCTGTCCGGCGACAAAGACCAGCTTCGTCCCGGTCGCGATCGACACCTGCCGGTAGACATCGATCTCCGGCAGTCCGGCGGGGTTCACCAGGGTGATGGCCATGCTGTCCGCTCCCTCCTCAGGAGAGTCCTCGGGCCCGCTTCCGGCGACCCCGAACACTCTCGGTCTCTTGTGGTTACTTGGGAACCATAGGAGAGTGTCCACTGACATGGAAGAACGCACTTTTCAGTGACTGAGGAACCTTATGGTGACCAAGCAGTTCAGCGGCTCGGCCCAGGACGCGGACCTGACCCGCGCGGACTCCCTGGCGCGGGAGATCTTCTCGGACATCGCCAACAAGTGGGCACTCCTGATCATCGAGACCCTGGGGGACCGCACCCTGCGCTTCGGCGAGTTGCGGAACGAGATCGACGGCATCAGCCACAAGATGCTCACCCAGAACCTGCGCATGCTGGAGCGCAACGGCCTGGTCGAGCGGGAGGTGCACCCCACCGTGCCGCCACGGGTCGAGTACACGCTCATGGAGTCGGGCCAGGCGTTGCGCAAGACGGTTGACGGCATGTGCGACTGGACCAGCCGATATCTCGGCCACATCGAGGACTCCCGCCGCCGCTTCGACGCGTAGCCCGAACCGGACACGACCCCACCCCGCCACGCACCGCGCTTCACCGCACGCGGTACGTCTTCCCCGGCACGGCGACCCCGCACCGGGGAAGGGACGGGGCCGCCGTGCCCGTTCGTCAGAAGTGGCCGATGGTGACCGAGGTGGAGGTCAGTGCCCAGCGATGCAGCACGGTCGTCTCGGCCTCGCGCATCTGCGCCTTCAGTCCTTCGACCGTACGGTCACAGATGATCAGCGGTTCGGGGGTGGGCCAGGTGGCGATGGCGTGGAAGAGGCGGCTGCCCGTGCCGTACAGGACGGACCAGCCGGGCCGGGTGATCTCCAGCATCGCGGCCTCGGCACGCGCCTCGTGGTCCCAGGTGTGGTGGGGTACGGGCAGGGCGGCCTGGCCGTCGCGGTGGCGTCCGCGAGAGCGGACGGGCCGTCGCCGGATCATGAGATCACCTGCCCGACAGTGCTCTCCGCGACCGGGGTCTCCGTGCCGGGGTCGGCCTCCTGGGCGATGATCTCCTGCCGGTCGGTCTCGGCCCGCAGGGCCTCCAGGCTGTCGGCGTCGACGGTGCGCTCGGCTCCGGCGTGGAACGCGGCCGGGGAGAAGGGCTCCTCGCGGCTCGCCCACAACCGTCCGGCGTCACTGAGGATGAGCCGCCAACCGGGAATGGTCGATTCCCGCCTCGGCTCGGGAGTGGTGGATTTACCATCATTCATTGATTGGACCTCGATCCGGTCAAGGGCCCGTCCGGTCGTTGGTAGCGGTGGACGGGCCCGCTCTGTGGAGCAGGGAAGGATCTGGAGGGGTACGCCGTACCGGCCGGGCGGCCGATACGAAGACAGGGTGAGCAGGGCTCGGCGCGGTACGCAGGTGGTCGTTCGCCTCGGGCGAGGCGCGAGGCGATGCCTGCGGTCGAGCCGGGACAATCTGGTGAGAGCGGGTCCTGACGAGCGTGCCGATCGCAGACGGCAGTGCGCCCGCCCTGGCAACGATGCCGGTACGACCGGCGGGGCCTGCCGGGAACGGCGTTGAACGGGTATCGGGGCCGGGACCCGTTCCGCAGAGCGCTGAGCGGGCACCGACGGGGTCGTCCTGGCCGGGGCCACGGGAACGGGCCGCTCGAAGCAGGGCAGGGAACGATCCCCGGTACGACGAGCCCGCAACCGGAGGTCCAGCAGGTCACCGGAAGGCTGGGCGTACTCGTGGTCGGCGGCCTGACCTGGACAACCGTGCGCGTAGGGAGCGTGCCCGCAGGTGGCACACCCCATCGGCATCGGCGGCACATCGGCGAAACAGCCGCAGTCGTGCACCGTGGTCCGGTCGAGAGCCGGGGCACTAGGGTTACTCATGGATCAGGAGTGCCTTCCTGGTCAAGGGATCCGTGCGGCGTTGCGAGCGCCTGCGGATCCCGTTTTTGTACTGGGCCAGAGGTTACGCGATCGAGTGTAGCCATGTATAGCAATGCATGGCTACCCATGGATTTCAGCAGGTCACCATAGCCATACGGTGAATTCATGAGCAGCGTCTCGCCGTTCGATCCAGAAGAGGACAGCCCGGAATACGTGTATGTCCGGTTGGCCAATCACATTCAGGCGTTGATCGATGCCGGTGACCTACGGCCAGGTCAGCGGCTTCCGGCAGAGCGCGATCTCGCCTCCGAATACGGGGTGGCATACCTGACGGTCCGGCGCGCGATGCGGGAACTGCGCGGGCGCGGCCTGATCAGGACCGTGGTCGGAAGAGGAACGTACATCGACCCGCAGGCAGAGCCCTCGCGTCCCGACGACGTTTCGCCCGCCGATTGATCAGCGCAGTGGCGATCAACGACGGTTACGATGTCGGCCGGACACCTCGACCCTTCCGTCACTCTTGGTATTCAATCAACTCCTTACAGTGTGGCGTGCAACTTGCATGATCACAAGCGCCTCATATGAATTTGCTCGGCGCACGACGACAGTGATCAGGCATGCTGGTCGGCATGGCTTCCGCGAGTCCTACCGTCCGGCACCGCCGCCTCGGCCGTGAGCTGCGAAGACTTCGCGAGAGAGCAAATCACACACTGGAAGAGGTGGCCACTCCGCTCCGCTGGTCCACGGCCAAGCTGAGCCGCATCGAGAACGCCCGAACCATGCCCAGCAGCAAGGACATCGCCGACCTCTGTGACCTGTACGCCGTGGACTCATCGGCGAAGGCGGGGCTGATCCAACTCGGCAGCGATGCCGGTCGACGTGGCTGGTGGACCGCCTACAGCGATGTGTTCGCCGGCGCCTACGTCGGCCTGGAATCCGAGGCCACGACCATCCGCACCTGGGAACCTCTGCTGGTGCCGGGCCTCCTGCAGAACGAGGACTACGCGCGTGAACTTATCCGCACGTCACGTCCGGGACTGGCCGTCGCAGAATTGAAGCGGTATGTGGCAGCTCGGATGGCACGCAAAATCAGCCTTCTCAGCTCAAAGGCGCCCTCGCTGCACGTACTCATGGACGAATGCGCGCTGCGTCGCCCTGTCGGCTCACCCGCCATCATGGCCCGCCAACTCGGAGACATTCTTCAGGTCACGGACCGGCCCAATATCACCGTTCAGGTTCTTCCGCTTCGGATCGGTGCGCACTGTGGCCTGGAGGGCGCTTTCTCTCTGCTGGGGTTCGATGCCGAAGATCCAGAGGTGGGCTACACCGGCTGCCCAGGCGGAGACATCTATGTAGAGGCGACAGATCAGGTGGAGAATCTTAAAATTACGTTCAAGCGTCTTGCTGGTGTGTGCTTGTCCCCCGAGGAGTCTGCGGAGTTCATTGCCGCGATAAGGAGTGACCATGCCCCCCTCTGACCTGATCGGCGCCGCATGGCGTAAAAGCAGCTACAGCGGCGGAAGCAGCGACAACTGCGTGGAGGTAGCCATGAACCTGCCGGGCCTCGTCGCCGTCCGCGACAGCAAGGACCCGTCCGGTCCGATGCTCACCTTCTCCCCGACAGCCTGGAACGACTTCCTGGCGGGCATCCGCAGCGGAGAGATCTGACCCGTCCACGAACGCAGCACAGCCGAAACCAGCCAAAAGCCACCCGGCCGTGCGGCAGTCCGCACTCTCATGGACCTGGTTGAACATGCTTGGGACAATTTCCCCTACACGTCGCGAACCTGGAGGACCGCGCCGCCGTAGTGGCCGACTACCTTGACGGCGACCTCCTCGCGGGTCGAGGCCCGGAACGGTTGCCAGCGGGCGCCGAAGGAGCTTGGAAGCTCAGGCAGCGTCTGCAGACCCTCCGCGTCGCGGACACCCTGGACGATCTCTTTCGCTTGCCGGGACGCTGTCACCCGCTGCGCGGCGACTACCCGGGGTGCCACGCGATGGATCTCCATCAGGGCTGGCGCCTCGTGTTCCGGCTCATGATCTCCGAAGAGAAGACAGGCCAGGAGTTGGAGGAAAAGGAGGCCGAACTGGCCATAGAGATCGTCGACTGTCACGGATGATTATGAAGAACGAAAGGAGCGTAGAAGCCGATGTCGACACCTGAATTCCATCCTTCCGGCACCCCCGACCACGCCGTGCCACCCGGGGAAACCATCCGTGAGTATCTCGACGAGCTCGGGATGACCCAGCGTGAACTCGCCACCAGACTGGGCCTCAGCGCGAAGCATGTTAATAGGTTGGTTCAAGGGCTTGTGCCGTTAAGTCATGAGATCGCGCAACGCCTGGAACTGGTCACCGGCATGCCCGCGAAGCTCTGGAACCGTCTGGAGACCGACTACCAGTCCGCCCAACAACGCCTGCACATGGAGCACGAGATAAGAAAGAGGAGGCCGATCAGTTTTCCTGTGACCTACTGATTCCAAAGAAGCATCTTACAAAGCTTCGCTCTTTGAAGTCTCTGGGTTCGGTTCGCGCATTTGCCGGTGACATAGGCGTGTCTCCGGGAATTGTTGTCGGCCGTCTACAACATGACGGCATCTGGCCTGCCAGGCAGGGAAACGGCCTCAAGCGGAAAGTCGAGTTGGCGAGCGATTTTTAAGTCACACTCCTGAACGCTTTCCGTCCAGCGGAGCGGAACGCGTTCAGACGTAGCCGGACGGGGAACCGGTCAGCGGGTTCGGACGGTGTCCCCGACAAGCGTGCGGGGAACGTCGTCCGGGCCGCATGTGCGTATCGTGACGGCCCGATGGGCCGCGGGGGCCGTTCGGTTCTTCTCACGGCCGGGACGTCGCCCTCCCAGGATCCGGGACAGGCCCTCACGGCACGGAGAGGTGCCGGTTGTCCGGTGAGGCCGACGCGCCGGGGGCGCGGAAGAACCGTGCGGAGCGGGCGTGCAGGGTCCGGGTGAGCAACCAGTAGACCGAGGCGCCGTCCGGCCACTGGGTGACCACCCGGCCGCTCGCCGAGCGGAAGTAGTTCGGTGCCTGGGCGAACGAGCTGGCGTCCAGGCGACGCTTCAGCCAGCGGTTCAGCCGTCTGACCGCCTCCGGCCTGACCTCGACCGCGCCGGCACCGCGGCGGCGCATCTCCCGCAGGGAGCGCACCACGAACTTCGCCTGCTGCTCGAAGTTGAACACCGGGGCGTAGTAGTTGGTGTTGGGGCCGTACATCATGAAGAGGTTCGGCATCTCGTCCACCGTGATGCCGAGGAACGCCATGGGGTCGTCGCCCCACTTCTCCTTCAGGTCGCGGCCCGCGCGCCCGTGGACCTCCAGGCCGCAGAGGAACTCGGCCGCGCGGAATCCCGTCGCGGTGATCACGACGTCGAGTTCGTGCTCCCGGCCGGTGGCGTCGACCACGCCGGTCTCGGTCACTCGTTCCACGGCGTGCGGAACGAGGGTGACGTCGTCACGCAGCAGGGTCGGATAGAAGGTGGAGCTGTGGATCGCCCGTTTGCCCAGGTAGGCCGAGGTCGGTGTCAGAGCCGCCCTGAGGTCGGGGTGGTCGGCGAAGACCTCTGCGAGATAGTCCTGGCAGATCTTGACCGCCCGGGTGTCGACGGTCCCGCCGGGCCGGATGATCCTGCCGCCGAGCCACTTGCGTTCCAGCTGCAGGAACAACCGCCACCGGATGAGTCGCCGCGTCACCGGGTGACGCCGTCGAGCGCGTTCCTTCTCGGTGAACGGGAGCGAGACCTTCGGGTCCACCCATGCGGGCTGACGCTGGAACACCGTCAGATGCTTGGCTCGGCCGCCGAGCTCCGCGACGATCTGGGCGGACGTCGAACCGGTGCCGACGACTCCCACCCGGCGTCCGTCGAGCGTCACGTCGGAGCGCCACCGCGCCGTGTGGAAGATGTCGCCGGCGAACAGCTCGCGGCCCGGCCAGGCGGGCTCGTTCGGGACGTTCAGGAGCCCGACGGCGGTCACCACGGCCGTGAAACGCAGCACCTCACCGGTGTCGAGGTGCACGGCCCACCGCTGGCCGTCCTCCTCCCAGACCAGCCGCCGGACGGTGGTGCCGAACCGGAAGTGGGCCCTGAGCCCGAACCGGTCGGCCACGTGCTCAAGGTAGGACTGCAGTTCCGCCTGGCCGGGGTAGGAGCGTGACCAGTCGTACGGGGCGAACGAGAACGAGTACATCGGGGCCGGAGTGTCGACCTCGGCACCGGGGAAACGATTGACGCGCCAGGTGCCGCCCGGCCCGTCCTCGGTCTCGAACACGGTGAACGAGTACCCGTGCCGCTTCAGTTGGTGGGCCGCCGCGAGTCCGGCGAACCCGCCACCGATCACGGCCACAGAGGGCATGGCTCCGCCCGTCGATGGCATGACTGCCTCTCTCTGTCGAGCTCGTGCCTGGGCACGATGATGTCTGTCGGGCTCGTGCCTGGGCACGACGATGCTGTCGAGTTCGTGCCTGCGCACGACGATGTGCGGCGCCCACGGGCGCCGGGGCTAGAGGACCTTGCTGAGGAAGTCGCGGGTGCTCGGATGCTCGGCCTCGCCGGACAGCCGGCTGGACGGGCCTTCCTCGACGATGCGGCCGTCCTCCATGAACACGAACCGGTCGCAGACCTCGCGGGCGAACCCGATCTCGTGGGTGACGATGATGGTGGTCATCCCGTCGAGCACGAGTTCGCGGATGACCTGCAGCACCTCGTTGACCATCTCCGGATCGAGCGCCGAGGTCGGCTCGTCGAAGAGCAGCACCTGTGGCTTCATCGCGAGGGCACGGGCGATCGCGACGCGTTGCTGCTGGCCGCCGGAGAGCTGGGCCGGGTAGGCGTCGGCCTTCTCGGCGAGGCCGACCCTGGCGAGCAGTTCGCGCGCCTGGCGGCGCGCGTCCGCACCCGGGCGTCGTAGCACCCGGGTGGGCGCTTCGATGACGTTCTCCAACACGGTCTTGTGCGAGAACAGGTTGAACTGCTGGAACACCATGCCGAGGCGTCGGCGCTGCCTCGCCTCCCGTCGCGCCGACAGCCGGTGGATCTTGCCGCCGCGTTCCTCGTAGCCGAGCAGCTCACCGTCGAGCATGATCACCCCCGAGTCGGTGCGTTCGAGCAGGTTGAGGCAGCGCAGAAAGGTGCTCTTGCCGCTGCCGGAGCGTCCGAGCAGGCAGACCGTCTCCCCCTGGTGGACGTCCAGCGACACGTCGTGCAGGACCGTGTGCCGGCCGAAGGACTTGCGGACGTTCAGTGCGCTGATCAGCGGTGTCGTCATGACCTGGCTCTCACTCATCCCGGTTCACCCGGTGCGGCGCGTCGTGGCGGTGCTGCGGCCGAGCGTGCGCTCCAGGTGGTACTGGGCGACCGACAGCAGGCTGACGAGGATCATGTACCAGATGGTCGCCACCATGAGCAGCGGGACGACCTCGAACGTACGGTTGTAGATCTGCTGGACGCTGTAGAGCAGGTCCGAGACCGAGATGAAGGCGACGAGGGAGGTGGCCTTCAGCAGGTTGATGAGGTCGTTGCTCACCGGCGGCACCGCGATCTTCATCGCCTGGGGGAAGACGATGCGACGGAACGTGTCCAGCGGCGTCATGCCCAGGGCGAGCGCCGCCTCGCGCTGCCCCTGGGGAACCGCGAGCAGCGACGATCGGATGATCTCCGAGGTGTAGGCGGCCTGCTGAAGGCCGAAGGCCAGCACGGCCGACCAGTAGGCGGTCATGAGGTTGCGCGTGTCCAGCGCGAACAGGTCGCCGCCGAAGGGGTTGGGGAGGCTGAAGGTCGGATAGATCAACGAGACGTTGAACCACAGGATGAGCAGGACCAGCAGCGGGATGGACCGGAAGAACCAGACGTACGTCCCGCTGACGGCGCGCAGGACGGGGTTCGCCGAGAGCCGCATGTTCGCGATGACCACCGACACCACGAGGGCGAGCCCCATCGACAGGGCGGTCAGCGTGATGGTGTTGACCAGGCCGTTCATGACCTGCTCGGAGAAGAAGTAGTCGGCCACCGTGCCCCACTCGAAGGCGGGGTTGCGGGCGACGCTGATCGCGAGGCCGGCGACGGCGGCCACCATCAGTACCGCGAAGGTCAGCCGGCCGAGGTGGAGCGGACGTCCGTGGGGAAGCCGTGAGATCGATTCCATCCGCCGGCGCCAGTCCTCCGGCGTCCCGTCCTTTCCCGCCTGTTCCGAGGGGGACCCGGCCGTGCTGACCTCACTCATGCGTGCGGCTCTGGGTTGATCACGGAAGCCTTGATCGACATGTTCTCGGTACCGTACTTGGCGAGGATCTTGGCGTAGGTACCGTTCTTGATCAGCGCTTCGGTGGCCTGTTGCAGCTTGGCCGCCATGCCGTCGCCCTTCATCGAGGCGAACCCGATGTCGATCGCCTGGTAGATCGGTCCGGTGATCTTCCATACGCCGGGCTCGGTGCGGGTCTGGTAGCCCAGGCCGCTGGAGGTGGCCGTGGAGGCGTCGGTCCTGCCGCTCTTGACGGCGAGGTCGGCGGTCGCCTGGTCGGCGAAGGTCTGCACGTCGACGGGCTTCTTCCCGGCGGCCTCGCACTTCTTGGACTGGTCTTCGAGTGTCGACACCGGGCTCGAACCCGCGGTCACCGCGACGGAGACGCCGCACAGGTCGTCGAGTGAGTCGCCGATGGTGATGCCGTCGGCCTTGACACGGAAGCCGTAGCTCTCGACGAGGGTGGTGGCGAAGTCGAACTTCTTCAGCCGCTCGGCCGTGACGTCGGCGCCGGGCACCCAGGCGTAGGCGCCGCGCTGCAGGCCCAGGAGCGAGTTCTCGAACGACGCCTGCTCGTTCTTGACGGTCACCCCCATCTCCTCGCCGAGCGCGGTGGACAGGTCGGGCAGGAGTCCGGCGAGTTTGCCGCCGTCGTCGAGGAAGCTGTACGGCGGGACACCGACCTGCTGGGGGATGACGTAGACCTGCGACTCTGCGGCACCGGAGGCAGGGGCGGAGGCGGACACGGATTCCGTCGAGGAACCGCCGCACGCCGAGAGGACGGTGGTGCCGAGCACGCCTACGGCGACAACGCCGAGGGCGCGTCGGATGCGAACCAACGCCATGTTGGTCCTCCTGGTTTCTGGGGGTTTCGGTCGGTCGACCGTTGGGGGTGCTGTCACCCTAAAACGACGGACTGTTCACAAGCTTTGTGGAGATGTATATATTTTCGTCCTGTTTGATAGATAGTTGGCCAAGTAGATAACGTCCATGTCACAGAGTGCGGGGTCGTGTGAAATCTGGGTATCCGCGCTGGTCATCCACCCTGGCCGAACTCATCGACGTCGTACGCGACCCCTTCGTGTCGGTGGTCCACGCCCCCGGCGGCCTGGACGTCCCCGTCGGCGGCTGCGTCACCCTCGACGTGTCCGACGGCACGACCCCGCCCGATGACCACGAAATGGACGGTGCCGTCGTCCTGCTCCTCGGCGTCCGCGGCCGTGACGCGGTCGAGGCCGCCGTCGATCTCGCCCGCCACCGGCCCGCCGCGCTCGTCGTGAAGCTCAAGGACGCCGACCCGCGGTCGCTGCGCGAACTCCCGGTCCCGATCATCGGGATCACCGACCGGACGCCGTGGTGGCGCCTGGTCACCGTGGTCGAACGCTTCGTCCGGGAATCCGATGGATACGAGCGACTGGCGCGGAGGACCGGCCCCGCGCTCGGCGAGCACAACGACCTCTTCGGACTGGCCAAGGCGCTCGGCATGATGACCGGCACGCTGATCTCCATCGAGGACGTGCAGGGACGGGTGCTCGCCTTCTCCCCCTACAGCGACCAGGCCGACGACATCCGGCGTCTCACCATCCTCGGGCGCGAACCCCCGGCGGAACACATGGCGGAACTGCAGGCCATGCGGGTCTACGACCGGTTACGGCGTCCTCGTGCCACGGTGGCGCTGGACGAGAAGGACGGGTTCCGGCGCAGGCTCGGGGTCGGCATGCACGATCCGCGGTCCGGCGAGTACCTCGGCACCATCTGGATGCAGGAGACGAATCGGCCCTTCTCCCAACAGACCGAGGAGCACCTGGTCGCGGCCTCGATCTTCGCCGCGCGACTCGTCGGCCAGAGCCGTCTCATCCACACCATGGGCACCGAGTTCGTCCAGCGCATGCTCGCCCCCGGCTCCCAACGCGACGAGACCGGATTCGTGCGGCAGTTGAGCCTCGACGCTCCCCGGGAGTTCGCCGTGGTCGCCTTCGAGGCGGTCGGTGACGCCGACGCGCGCCAGTGGCTGTCCTCCACCGAGGCGGTGACGATGCTGACGGTGCACGCCCACTCCGTCCGTGACGAGTCGATGGTCGCCCCGGTCGGCCTCCGCCTGTACGCCGTCCTCCCCGGCCAGGTCGAGGTGGACCGCTACCTGAAGTGGGCCCGCCGCACCCTGGTGGCGTTCGAGCGGCACAGGGGAGCCACCTTCCGTGCGGCGATCGCCTCGTCCCTGTCGGTGCCGACCGTGGCCGCGGCCCGCGCGGAGGCCGACCGCGTGTGCGAGACCGTCGCCCACACACCCGACCGGCCGGTGATCAGTCTCGACGGCCAGCGCACGGCGGTGTTGCTGTCGGAGGCGCTCACGACACTGGGGGAGACGGATCTGCTGGCCGACGACCGGTTCCTTCGCCTGGTCAAATACGACCGGAGCCACGGCAGCAGTCTCATCGACACCGTCGCCGCCTACCTCGGCGCGCTCGGCGACGTGGGCGCCACGGCGCGTTCACTGCTCGTGCACCCCAACACCGTTCGCTATCGCGTGGCACGGCTGGAGCAGGTGGGCGGCTACCGCCTCGACGACCCCGACGACAGGGTGGTGCTCGACCTGCAACTGCGTCTGTGGCGCCGTGAAGGGCCCGGCACCGCCTGATCGACGCGCTCCCGGGCGGGGCTGGGACGAAGGGCCCGGCACTACGCTCCGAGCGGGGCCGGGACGAGGAGCCTGACACCGCCTGATCGACGCGCTCCCGGGCGGGGTCGGGACGGCCGCCCCGACCCCGCTCGGCCGTTACTCGCCCTGGCCGATGGGAACCTGCGCCTCATCGCCGCCGCCACCGTCGGGACCGTCGGCGTTGTTGTCGGGGCCGTCGTTGTTCGACGGGGGCGGCGCGGGCTGGCAGCTCTGGCCACATCCGCCGAACCGCTCCGTGTTGAGCGGGGTGAAGGACGTCGGCTCGACGTTCTTCAGCGCCGCCAGCATCGTCTCCTTCCAGATCGGGCCCGAGATGCTGGCGCCGACGACCGAGCCGTAGTAGCGGCCACCGATCGTGACGCCGTTCAGCTTGTACTTCTGCGAGCCGCGCGGGTCACCGATGCTGACCGCGCCGGCCAGGTCGGGGGTGAACCCGGCGAACCACGCGGTGGCGTAACTGTCGGTGGTGCCGGTCTTGCCCGCCGCGTCGCGGCCGATGCCGCCGACGCCCCGCATCGTGCCCTTGGTGAACACGCCGGACAGCACGTGGGCCGCCGCGTCGGCGACCTCGGGGTCGAGGGCCTGGCGGCACTTGGGCTTGTAGTCGGTGACCTTGCCGTTCCTGTCGGTGATCCGGGTGATCGCCATCGGCGCGCAGTACTTGCCGCGCGCGCCGATCGCGGCGTACGCGTTGGCCACGGTCACCGGGTCCATCTCGTTGGTGCCGAGCGTGAACGTCGAGAACTCAAGGAGATTGAGACCGTCGGAGCGGTGGATACCCAGCGACTTCGCGGTCTTGATCGTCTCGCAGAGCCCGACGCGCCGCTCCAACTCCATGAAGAACGTGTTCACCGACGCCCAGGTGCCGGTCTGCAGGGTCTTCCATCCGGGGGCGCCCTCGTCGTTGGTGACGGTGTGGCTCGGGTCGCCGATGTTCTCGCCCTTGCAGTTCTTGAACGCCGAGTAGCCAGAGGCGCGGAAACCTGCACCCGCGCTGAAGCCGTCGTTCACCTTCATGCCCTGCTTCAGCGCGGTGAGCAGCGTGAACGTCTTGAAGGTCGAGCCCGCCTGGAAGCCGACGCCGCCACCGTGCGCGGCGTCCGCGACGAGGTTGTAGGACATCTCGTTCTTGGCCTTGCTCCGGCCGTACTTCCTGCTGGCCGCCATGGCCTTGATCGCCCCGGTGCCCGGCTGGACCAGCGCCTCGGCCGCCACCGGGTTGTCGGAGGGGAAGACCAACTTCCTGATCGCCTTGTCCGCCGCCGCCTGCATGGACGGGTCGAGCGTGGTCCTGATCGTCAGGCCGCCGCGGTTGAGGAACTGCCCCCTGGCCTTGGCCGTCTTGCCGAAGTCGGGATTGTTCAGGACCTCGTTGCGCGCGTAGATGCAGAAGTACGGGTAGTCGCTGGACTCGCAGCCGCCGGGAAGCTTCGTCCCCTTGTAGCCGAGCTTCGCCTTCTTCGCCTTCTGCGCCTCTTCCGGGGTGATCTTGCCCAGCTCGGCCATCCGGTCGAGCACGACGTTGCGCCGGTGCAGCAACCGCTCGCGATACTGCTTGCCCCGCCGGTTGGGGTCGGTGGCGTTGGGGTCCTGCACGGCGCCGGCCAGCGTCGCCGCCTGCGGCAGGGTGAGATCCTTGGCCTTGACGCCGAAGAACCGCTTCGCCGCCGCCTCCACGCCGTAGGCGCTCGCGCCGAAGTAGGCGATGTTCAGATACTTCTCCAGGATCTCGTCCTTGGAGTACTTCTCCTCCACCGCCATCGCGTAGCGCAGCTCGTTGAGCTTGCGCGCGTAGCTGGCCTCCAGCGCCTTGTTCTTCTCCTCGTCGGTGGCCGCGGAGTTGAGCAGGACCTGCTTGACGTACTGCTGGGTGATGCTGGAGCCGCCCTGGCTCACCCCTCCCGCGTGCAGGTTCTTGGCGAACGCGCGGATCGTGCCCTCAAGGTCGATCGCCCCGTGCTGGTAGAAGCGGTAGTCCTCGATCGAGATGATCGCGGTCTTCATGATCTCGGCGACCTGGTCGAGCTTGACGACCTCGCGATACTCCTCGTAGAACCGCGCGATCTCGTTGCCCTTGGCGTCCTGCACGATCGAGACCTCCGCCGGCGGAGGTTCCTTGAGATCCTCGGGCCTGAGGTTCAGCTCGTTGGTCGCCGAGACGATGCCGAGGCCCGCGCCTCCCACCGCCGGTAGTGCGATCCCCGCGACCAGCAGACCCGCCGCCGCCGCGATGGCGGCGAGACGCCCGACACTGGACGCGACCCCTGACTGTCCTTCACCCCGTTCAGACATAAGCCATAGATTATGGGATTTTCCAGGTGCTCCTCGCCGTAATCCGCGATACCCGGTCCCCCTCACGGCGGTGATTCCCGGTCACCACGGCACGGTTTTCCGCCGGGTTCGCACCACGACCGCAGTGCCGAGGTGCTGTTTCGCACATCAGGATGAGCTGTACACGGATGGTGGTAAATGCCATGATCACGCCTCATGGACACCGACGCCCTCCGAAAGACGATCAGGGCCGTCGAACCTGAAGACCGGCCACCAGGTGAAGCCAGGAAGCGGGGTGGCCGTTGATGGAGTTCCAGGTGCTGGGACCGCTTCGGGTGATCCGCGACGGTCAGGAGGTCTTCGTCGGTGCCGCGTACAAGCCCCGGCTCGTGCTCGCCGTCCTCCTCGCCCGCGGAGCCGGGCGGACGGTCTCGGTCGACCAGCTCGTCACCACCGTCTGGAACGACAGCCCCCCGGCCTCCGCGCGGCGCAACATCCAGCTGTACGTGCACCGGCTGCGGAGCGTGCTCGGCAACGACCGCATCGTCCGGCAGCCGGGCGGATACACGATCGTCACCGGCGACGGACTGGACTCCACCCGCTTCCGTGAACTCGCCGCGGAGGGGAGCCGGACGTTCGACGGCGACCCCGCGCGGGCCGGCCGCATCCTGCGCGACGCCATCGACCTGTGGCGAGGTCCGGCGTTCGCCGAGTTCGGCGACTGCGAGCCGATCGCCGAGGAGGCGGCGCAGCTGGAACAACTCCGGCTCGTCACCCACGAACGGTGGGCGGAGGCGGAGCTCGCCCTGGGCAGGCACGGCGAACTGATCGGCGAACTGACCAGGCTCGCGCTCGCGCACCCGTACCACGAAGGGTTGCGCGCCCACCTCATGGTCGCGCTGAACCGCAGCGGTCGCCAGGCCGAGGCACTGGAGGTCTTCCAGCAGACACGCGCCCTGCTCCACGAGCAGCTCGGGGTGGAACCGGGCCCCGCGCTCCAGCGGCTGCACCAGGACATCCTCCGCGGCGACGACCGGCCCCCCGCACCCGAGCGCGCCGCGCCCGCGACGACGGTCACGGCGTCGGACGCCGCCCGTACGACACCGCCGGTGCCCAGAGAACTGCCCACGAACATTCCCGGCTTCATCGGGCGTGAGGACGCGTTCGAGGCCCTGGACAGGATGCTGCCCGGCGGAGCCACCGACCCGATCACCATCTCCGCCATCACCGGGATGGGAGGCGTCGGCAAGACCGCACTCGCGGTGCGGTGGGCACACCGGGTGGCCGACAGGTTCCCCGACGGGCAGCTCTACCTCAACCTGAGGGGGTATTCGCCCGGAGCGCCGGTGCACCCCGCGGACGCGCTCGCCGGTTTCCTCCGGGCGCTGGGCGTCTCGCCGGGACAGGTGCCCGTCGAGGCGACGGAGGCCGCCGCGCGCTACCGCTCGCTCATGGCGGGACGGCGGATCCTCATCCTGCTGGACAACGCGAGCTCGGCGGAACAGGTCCGGCCCCTGGTGCCGGGCAACGCCGGCTGCGCGGTGCTCGTCACCAGCCGCGACCGGCTCACCGGACTGGTCGTCCGCGAGGGCGCCCAGCGCATCACCCTCGACACACTCGTGCCCGCCGAGACCGAAGCCCTGTTCGGCCACCTTCTCGGCGCGGACCGCGTACGGGCCGAGCCCGAGGCCGTCGCCAGGCTGGGAGAGGTGTGCGCCCACCTGCCCCTCGCGCTGCGCATAGCGGCGGCGCGCCTGCTGGACCGCCCGAACTTCCCGATCGGGGACTACGTCACCGAGCTGAGCACCGGCAGCCCGGTGAACGCGCTCACGATCGAGGGCGACGAGGAGACCGCCGTCCGCGCCACCTTCGACCTGTCGTACCGGCTCCTGCCCGAGCACGTACGGCGGATCTTCCGGCGGCTCGGGCCGGTCGCGGTCCCCGACTTCACCCCGGCCGCGGCGGCGGCCCTCGCGGACGTCTCCGAGCAGGAGGCGGCGGCGGCACTGGAGCGGCTCACCGGCGTCCACCTGGTCGACCAGCACGGCCCCGACCGCTTCACCGTGCACGACCTGCTCCGCCGGTACGCCGACGACCTCTCGTCCGCCGAGGACGGCGCGGAGGAACGGGCGAAGGCGACGGACAGGCTGTTCGAGTGGTACCTGTCAATGGCCGGCGACGCCGCGAAGGTGCTCTACCCGGACATGCTCCAGCTGCCCGCGCCCGACGAGATCGTGGCACGGACCGCGACCGCCGGCACCCCCGCCACCACGCGAACCGTGACCGTCGACGACCCGGCCGCGGCACAGGCGGCCATCGACGACCCGGTCGCGGCACGGACGCCGACCGTCGACACCACCGCCGCCGCGCGAACGCCGGTCATCGACAACACCGCCGCCGCCATGGCGTGGTTGAGCGCCGAACACCACAACGTGGTCGCGGCGATCGGTCACGCGGTCCGGTACGGTCCCAGACCCATGGCCTGGCTCCTGGCCGACCGGCTCCGCGGCTATCACAACTTCTCCAGACGCATGGTCGACTGGCTCGCCACCGGTCGCGCCGCACTCGCCGCGGCCCACGCGGAACGGGACCGGCGGGCGATGGCGTCCGCGTTCCTGAACCTCGCCCACGCCTACCACTGCCTCGCCCGCTACAACCGTTCGATCACCTACCTGAACAGGGCGATCGCCCTCAGCCACGAGACGGGATGGACGCAGGGCGAGGCGAGCGCCCTGAGTAATCTGAGCACCACGTTCATGTTCGTCGGGCTCCCCGACGAGGCCACCCGCCCCCTGTCCAGGGCGCTCGAACTCCACGGCCGTCTCGGCTCCGAGCAGATACGCGCCAAGATCCTGAACAACCTCGCGAACGCCTGCAGAGAGTCCGGCCGGCTCCGCGAAGGGCTCGACCACGCCGTCCAGGCGTTGACGCTGATCCGCGAGACCTCGGCACCGAGAGCCGAAGCGGTCGCGATGACCACCATCGGCGAACTCCACCACCAGCTCGGCCACCTCGCCGCCTCCGCCGACCACCTCACCGCCGCCCTGGTCCGTCACCGGGAACTCGGTGACCGATATCTGGAGGCCGACACGCTGGCGTGGCTCGCCCTGGTACGCCGCGACTCCGGCCGGCTGGAGCAGGCCCACGACACCGCCGAGGCCGCGCTGGGGATAGCGGTGGACATCGGCGACCGATTCACCGAGGTCCAGGCGATGAACACGCTCGCCTCCATCCGTGACCACTCCGGGAACCCCGAGGAGGCCCTGCGTCTCCACCGGACCGCGCTGGGCATCGCCAGGGAGATCAACGCCCGCCACCTCGTGGGCGAGGCGCTCCTCGCGCTGGGCATCACCCACCACCGCGCGGGCGACCACACCGCCGCCGCCGACCTCGCCGAACAGGCGCTGGAACTCGTCGGCGAACCCCATTTCCGCGTCGTCGAAGGACGGGCGCTCACCGTGCTCGCCTACGCCTGTCACCGGCGGGGGCTCCTGACGGAAGCCGAGAAGTACGGCCGTCGCGCCCTCGACAACCACCGGGCGACCGGGCACCGGATGGGCGAGGCCCAGACCTGGGTCGTACTCTCCGCGATCTCGCGTGACAACGGCGACACGCCCACCGCGGAAACCCAGGAACGCCTCGCCACGGAGTTGTACGCGGAGATCGGGGCCCCCTTCTCGCGGGAGCTGACCGGCTGATCCCGGCGTTCCCGCGCCTCGGGCTTTTCCCGTACTCCGGACCGTCTCCATACCCTGGGCCTTTCCCGTGCCCTGGGCCGTTTCCGCACCCTGGAGCGGAGAGTGCGCGTCCTCGACGTCGGCGAACGCGGCGAAACCGCGCAGCCGACGCCCTTCCCCGGAGGACGGCAGGCTCTCCACTGGTTCGGATCAGGGACAGATGCCGTAGAGGTAGCAGTCGTCGAAGACCGGACCGGACCGGTTCTCGGCGATGACGGGCCTGAACCAGTCGTACGGGTCGGGATACTCGAGGGGAGGAATCTCGGCGACCGCGCTGTGAGCGGACAAACCGACAACCGCGGTGGACAGCGACGTGGTCAGTACGGTCAGCATCGCGAGCGTCGCCCAGCGCTTACGCAACATGATGAGTGTCTCCTTGCTCGACGCGCCGCCAGGCCCCGCCAGCGAAACGCTGCGCCAGAGTACGGAGCATGTGTATATCGGCGGTATATCACCTGCTCAGCGAGGGTTTTCTGGGTAGCGGAACCTTGGCGCGACCTCCCCACACCCGTTTTTCCCGACAAACCCGGCTTTCCCGACAGCGCCCCGGTACCGTTTTCCGGCCGGGACCTCGAAGCCGGAACCCGGAGCCGGAAACAGTCCGGCGGACACGGCTCCGACCTGCGGGTCCACGACGGGGACGCGCGATGCACGGCTGTTATACCGCCGCTATACCGGGTCACCGCAGAATCCTTCACAGCACCACGGCGTCGGCTCGGATCTCCCGCAGGACTCGGACCGGCGTCCTGGTGCCGGTCCGGTTCCGCCGCGGGACCCGGACCGGCCACCGTCGTGCCGGCTCGGATCTCCCGCAGGACCCGGGCCGGCATCGGAGAGACAGTCTGGTTTGCAACGGGGCCGCGAACCGGCTGCGATCCACCGCGTACCTTCGGGTTCGAACGGGAAAGCGGTGGATCGGCTGAGCGGACAAAGAAATAGACGGCTCGGACTCTTGAAGAAGTCCCTGGTCCCGTCGTTCCGGCGGGACCAGGGACTTCTCTCCGTGTGGCGAGAGCCGATCCGGCGGTTCGGCGCGCGACTTGGAGCACATCGGGCCGACTGTCGCTTGACTCAAGGTCGGCACGACGGATGTCGGGCGGCCGGGGTCAGCGCCGGTGCCGGACTACCCGGGGAACCTCGCAGGTAGTCGGCGAGGCACCCGCTCCAGGAGGGGCGGCCGGCAAACAGAAATATATTTATGCGTTTATCGCAAGGGAACATATCCTCGCACTTTTGCCCGGAAACCAAGGTATCTACCTTACTGTGCGGGCAAGTTGACGGAAGCGAGACGGATTGCTTTCCATTCACGCGTTAAGTTGCGGATACATTCGACTCTGAGACTGTTTTCCCAGGTGACGGCGACAGAGCGGGATGCACGACCGAAGAGGACGGGTTCGAAGTCGCTCGAAGGGCGCACGCTATGACGGTATATGCCTATCGGTGCCCTCACTGCTCCGAAATCGAGGTCGCTTTTCCGATCGGAACGGCATCCGCCGCGGTGCGGTGCCCAGACTGCGGCGCGGTCTCGGCTCGGATGTTCTCGGCGCCGATGCTGGCGCGCTCCCCGGACGCCGTGTCCACCCTGTTGCAGCACGCGGAGCGCAGCGCCCACGAGCCCGAAGTCGTCACGTCCCTGCCGCGGCGCCGCACCGGACGCGCGGTGACCACCCATCCCGCCACCAGCCGCCTGCCGCGGCCGTGACCGTCTCCGTCTCACAGCGCC
Organism: Streptosporangium sp. NPDC049078; assembly: GCF_040648855.1. Classification (NCBI taxonomy): domain Bacteria; kingdom Bacillati; phylum Actinomycetota; class Actinomycetes; order Streptosporangiales; family Streptosporangiaceae; genus Streptosporangium; species Streptosporangium sp. NPDC049078. The sequence continues at coordinate 122,265 of NZ_JBEZEL010000009.1, read as the reverse complement.
GAAAGGAATCCGAACCGTGCCGGAGCTGATTTTCCCACTCGACTCATCCAGAAGGTTCACCGACCAGGCCAAGATCGGTCACAACCGCTGGCACCCCGAGATCCCGCCTGTGGCATGGGTAAAGCCCGGCGACAGCTTCCGGGTCCACTGTCGGGAGTGGTTCGACGGTGCGATCCACAACGACGACTCCGCCGAGGACATCCGCGATGCCCCGTTGACGACGGTGCATGCGCTCAGCGGCCCGTTCGCGGTCGAGGGGGCCGAGCCGGGTGACCTGCTGGTCGTGGACATCCTCGACCTGGGGCCCATCTCCCAGGAGGACAGCGGCCCGCTGGCCGGTCAAGGCTGGGGTTACACCGGGATCTTCCCCACCAGGAACGGCGGCGGGTTCCTCACCGAGCAGTTCCCCGACGCCTACAAGGCGATCTGGGACTTCTCCGGTCAGGTCGCCACATCACGCCATGTCCCGGCGGTGTCGTTCACCGGCATCACCCACCCCGGACTCATGGGCACCGCGCCGTCAGCGGCGCTGCTGTCGAAGTGGAACGCGCGAGAGTCGGCGCTGAGAGCCACAGACCCGGAGCGAGTGCCGCCGTTGGCCCTGCCTCCCGAGCCTCGGGACGCCGTCCTCGGCTCCGTCTCCTCCTCCGAATTCGACCGAATCGCAGCCGAGGCGGCCCGCACCGCGCCACCGCGAGAAAACGGCGGCAACCAGGACATCAAAAACCTCACCCGGGGATCCCGCGTGTTCTATCCGGTGTACGTATCCGGTGCGAACCTGTCGGTCGGCGACCTGCACTTCTCGCAGGGCGACGGCGAGATCACCTTTTGCGGTGCCATCGAGATGGGCGGCTTCATCGATCTGCGGGTCGACGTCATCAAGGAGGGCATGCGGACGTACCGTGTCGACGAGAACGCCATCTTCATGCCGGGCCGCACCGCCCCCCAGTACAGCGAGTGGCTCGCCTTCTCCGGGGTGTCCGTCACCCTGGACGGCGAGCAGCGCTATCTCGACTCGCAGCTGGCCTACCAGCGGGCCTGCCTGCACGCGATCGACTACCTGACGGCGTTCGGCTACAGCCCCGAACAGGCATACCTGTTGCTCGGCGCCGCGCCGATCGAGGGCCGGCTGTCGGGGGTGGTGGACATTCCCAACTCCTGCGCCACCGTCTACCTGCCAACCGCGATCTTCGACTTCGACATCCGCCCCGGCGCGTCCGGCCCATTCCGCGTACCCCAGGGCACCAGCGCACCACACGCCGCCTTCGACTGACCTCTCTGACAGCATTTGGCTGATAAGCAGGGTGTTTTGTGCTGCTCCTGCGAACAGCGGAAAGCACAGGGAGTGAAACATCCGGGGAAGCCGGTACCCATAGTGACATCTGGTGTGGGTGCGACAGTGATTTACGGCTTTTCTCCCATCTGGCTCAAAGATGGTCTGTTGTGGGTTTTTGTGGCTGGCGGTGGTGCCGTAGTTCGCTGTCGTGACCTGCAAGTTTCCGGGCTCGACGATCTGGTCGGCGATAGACCACCGCCATGGCTGGACCTCCCCCTTATTCCAGCCCTCTCTGTCAGATTTCTGCGATACGCGGACATATAACTCCTTTTAATGTTAAGCAGGGCGAGACGGGACGATCGAGACAGCGACGATGACCTTCGCCGACCAGGCCGCCATGACGCCGAATCCGACCGCGGCCTCGGCGAACGTCTCCCCTTTGCGCGGGTGGACCAGGACCGGCATGGCCCGCTGTCCGGTGTTGAGCCGGCGCCAGGGCGACCCGGTCGCTTTGCGCCGCCGGCGTATCAGCCCAGCCACGTAGTTCGGCGTTGAACGCGACAACCCACGGCGGCGCGCCGGAAAAGCACTCGAAGCTCCTGGTTCCGACGGCCTGGTTGTGGTGATCAACCCGTCCACCAGGAGCTTTCCACATTCGTCAGGCGAACACCGAGTCCGCGGCCACTCCGCGATCAGCAGACCGTCACAGGGGGATGAAAATCGTTCAATGCGCGGCTGAAGAGCCGGCGGATACTACGGAAGTCACACTGCCGCCCCAAAGGGCAGGCCGGCCGATCAAGTAATTCACGTCCCGCAGATCCATGAAGCGGGCTGAAAAGCGCTCGGCACGCGACCCAAAACCCCCTACGAAACATCGAGGCCAGTGCGCCGGGTCTACCTGCCGGTAACGACTTTCTTATGCGCCGGGCTGCCCAGGGGCGCCCTCAACCGATGATCGCCATTTTTCCGCCATGTCCAAAAGCGGACAACTAATGACATGTGCTATTGGCTGGAATTATGACGGACTGTAAATACATATCCGCAGGTCAAGTCACGGTTAGCGCTATCACTTCCCCGTGGACACAAAGCCGGAAAACCAGCATGCGGACGATGCTTTACCAGTCCAAATAACAAGAGTCAAGTCATTGATTAACTACTTAATTCATGGAATACCGGATGCATCCGATCAAGCCTCCCATAGAGGAGTATTCCGGTGGAAATCCCCCCAACTGCTGCAAGACCCCCACGATCCTTCCGTCGTCTGGCAGTGGCGCTTGGCACCACCCTCGTCCTTGTCGGGATGAGCGCCGGGCAGGCCATCGCCGCCCCCGCCCCCGCGCCCGCCAAGGACACCACCACCCGGCCCATCGAGCCGGCCGGCGCGGTCCCGGGCGGTTTCACCTCCTGGAAGGACCTGCTGGCCACCCAGGAGAAACTGGTCAAGGCCGCCGACCGCGTCACCGCCGCGGTCAAGGCTCAGGGTGGCGCCGGGTTCGCCGGCATCGTGGCCGCGCCGGAGAACCATGAGCTGCGCGTTTACTGGAAGGGGAACACTCCCAGGTCCGTCCGCGACCTGCTGGGCCAGGTGCGCCAAGAGGTGCCCGTCAGCGTCCTGCCCGCCGCCTACTCGGCCCGCGAGCTGGAGCGGGAAATGAACCGCCTGATCCGCACGTCCGGCGACGTGATCACGGCGATCGCGCCGAACGTCGACGGCTCGGGCCTCACGGTATCGGGCGCCGACTTCGGCCTCACCCGCTCGAAGGTCGCCGACTCGGCGGTTCCGGTCACCGTGGAAGCCGGTGTCAAGCCGACGCTGGCCACCCGCTGGGACGACTCCCCGCCCTGGTGGGGCGGCGCGGCCTGGCGTAACGCCAGTACCGGCGGTGGCTGCTCGACGGGCTTCGCCGTCACCTACGGCGGGACGAGCAGGATGCTGTCCGCGGGCCACTGCGGCGATGCCGGTCAGACGGCCACCGACCCGACCGGCCAGGTGATCGGCTCGATCTCACCGGACAACAACGGCCTTGACGTGCTGCTGATCAACGGCACCTCCGCGGGCCGGGTCTTCAACAACAATGTCGGCTCCACCTCGCCGGAATTCAGCACCTCGGTCATCGGCACCACCAGTTCCTACGTGGGCCTGTGGGTGTGCACCTCCGGCGCGTACTCGGGCACCAACTGCACCATTCAGGTGCAGCAGGTCGGTGTCACGATCAATGTGGGCTACCTGATCACGGGCACGGTGCGGGCCGAGCAGTCGGCGCGCCTCAACGCGGTCGGCCAGGGCGACAGCGGCGGCCCGGTGGAGGTCGTCAATTCGGCCAACACCAGCCAGGTGTACGCGGCGGGCGTCAACACCGCGATCGACGGCGGCACCGCGGTGCCCTGCACCGGCTACGTGACCACCGGCCGCATCTGCGCCTGGCGGATGTACTACTCCCCGTGGAGCAACGCGACCGCCGCGTTCCCCGGCATCGCCATCACCCTCGGATGATCGACGAGATCTGATTCGAGCGATCAGGGACCGGCGCGCGGGCGCCGGTCCCTGATCGTCGTCCGCACGCGGCCGGCCAGGCCCCGGCCGACGTGGACGAAGTACTGGTCGGCCGTCGCTTGCCGGAAGTGCCGAGGTCGTCGCCTAGGAGGATCCAAAGTGCGCACCCCCCTGAGAACCCGCAGGTCAACTCGATTCCGTTACCTCGCCACGGCGGTCGGCGTCATGATCGCCGCCGCCGGGATGGGCACCGCCCAGGCCGCCGGCGCACCGGACCCGGTCAAGCCCCGGACCACGGGATCCGTGGAGCACACCGGGCCGGTGCCGGGTGGCTACGCCTCGTGGAAGGACCTGCTGCTCGATCAGCAGAAGATGGTCAAGGCCGCCGACCGGATCACCGCCGCGCTGGCGGACGACGGCGACGGCTACGCGGGCGTCATCGCGGCGCCGGAGGACCGCGAACTGCGCGTGTACTGGAAAGGCAAGCCTGCCAAGGCGATCAACGACCTCGTGGACCGGTTGCGGCGCGACGTGGCGATCAGCGTCCTACCGGCGCGGTACTCCGCTCGTGAGCTGGAGGGCGAGGCGAATCGCCTCATCCGGGCAAACCGCGATCTGATCACCTCCATCGAGCCCCTTCAGGACGGCTCGGGCCTGAAGGCCACCACTGCCTCGGCCGGCGCGACCCGCACGGCGATCTCCGGCGCGGCGGTGCCGGTCACCCTTGAATACGGTGTGCAACCCAAGGTCGCCAGCCGCTGGAACGACAGCCCGCCGTGGTGGGGCGGTTCGGTGTGGGGCACTCCGTCACCCGCCTGCACGACCGGTTTCGCGGTGACCTACCAGGGCGTCCCCAAGATGCTGACCTCGGCGCACTGCGCGTCGGTCGGCCAGACCGCGGTGGACCCCACCGGCCAGGTCATCGGCACCGTCACGCACAGCAACTCCTCCCGTGACGTGCTCCTTGTCGACACCAATGCCGGGGGCCGAGTCTTCAACAACCCCGTCGGCAGCGTCGCCACGGAGTTCAGCAGCAGCGTGGTCGGCACCACCAGTTCGATCGTCGGCCAGTTCGTCTGCACCTCCGGCGGCTTCTCCGGTACCAACTGCACCATCAAGATCATTGCGGTCAACGTCACGATCAACGTGGGCTGGCTGATCCAGGGCACCGTCCGCGCCGAGCAGCAGGCGTTCACCAACGCGGCCGGCGGCGGTGACAGCGGCGGCCCGGTCGAGGTCACCAACCCGGCCAACACCGACCAGGTTTACGCCGCCGGCACCATCGCCGCCACCGACTACGGCACCCAGGTCCCCTGCACCGGCTACCGGCCCACCGGCCGCGTCTGCACCTGGCGCATCTACTACTCCCCGTGGAGCAACGCGACCACGGCGTTCCCCGGCATCGCCATCATCCCTGGATGACCGACCTGACACCTTTCTGAGTCGAGTGATAGGGACCGGGGCCAAGGCTCCGGTCCCCTTTGCCGTTCCCCCCGAACGCTTTCGTTTCATCGACTCCCGCAGGGAGGACCTCAATCCGGCCGGCAACATATTCACGGAATACAGCAACCCGATGACCGGCACTCAGAATTTCCACGTCGGTCTTCTCGTCTGCCCCTCCAGCGCCTACTCCGCGACCAACTGCAACATCCGGGTCATCACGGTGGGTGTGACCCTCAATATTCCGAGCGTCCCTGGAGGTTTTCACTTCGGCATGGTCCGGGCCGAGCAGCGGGCGTTCATCAACGCGATCAGCGAGGGCGACAGCGACGGTCCGGTCGAGGTCGTGAACCCCAGCGGCAACACCCAGGTGTACGCCGCCGGTATGGCCTCCGCCCACGACAACGGCACCTCCGTACCGTGCACCGGTCATGTGAACGCCGGCCGTACCCGCGCCTGGCGCATATACCACTCCCCGTGGAGCAACGTGATCGCGGCCTTCCCTGGAATGACCATCGTCACCGGATGATCGGCGAGCTTGGGTGTGACATGCGATGACCGAAAGGGGTGCCGACCCCTTTTTCGCGCCATGAGCCGATCGTTCCCCGGAAACGGCGGGTCATCTTTTCAGTCCCGGTTCGAACGCATCCCGTCCGCTTTTCGTTCTAACTGTTTGTCGGACAATATGATCGGAGGCGTCCTCATGAATGCGAGGAATCACATCCGCACCACGGCCACCGTCCTGGGCGCGGCCCTCTGCCTGGCCACCACCACGGCGGCGTGCGCGACTCCCGGCGGCGACACGGCCGCGCCCCCCGAAGGCCCCACGCCCTCCGTTCCCCACCTCACCGCCGCGAGTTCCACACCCACGGGCCAGGCCGAGGCGCCCTTCCTGGCCGACCGCGTCAGCGAGTACCTACGCCAGACCTACCCCGACCAGTATGCCGGGATAGCCGTCGACGGCTCCAAGCTGATCGTCTACCGCGTCCCGTCCTCCACCCTGGACAGCGCTCTGCGTAGCAGGTTCCCCGCCGCCCCCGTAGAACTTCGTGACGCTGCCCACTCCGCTCGCCGGCTGGAGGCCCTGGCTCAGCGCATCACCGACGACATCGACTACTGGACCCGCAAGGGGGTCCCCATCACCACGGTGGCCGCCCGCTTCGACGGCGCCGCCGTAGAGATAGGCACCACCGACCTCCAAAAGGCAACCGCCGAACTCCCCGAACGCTACGGCCCCGTCCCCCTGCGATTCACCGAAGCCTCCCCCACCCTCCTTCTCCCCACGACGACCCCAACCTAGCCTCGGGCTTTCACCTGGAAGGTTTGCGTAAGTCGATTCAACGTTGACTTCGAGACCGTTTACTGGGCGTCCCGCAGTTTTGGTACCGCCACCCTCGCGGCCCGCTTGCTGAGGCCGGGATCGAACGTCGCAAAAAAACCGTCGCTCACCAGCAGCGTGACGGTGTTCTTGACTCTGATGAGCACAACATCCATCGCGTGGATTGGACTGATTTTCGCCTCCGGGACCGTCTCGCTGTACCTGATCCCATACACCCAGTCCCCGAGTTTGCCGACGGAGAGCTTGGTGATCCTCTCCCTGACACCGTCGGCACTCGTGTTGCCCCTGGTGCAGTCACGAACCATGACCTTGCCCACCGTCTGCCAACGAGCCATCTGGGCGGGAGTGCCGCTTATGGCGAACTGCTTGACGCCCGACGGCTTGCCCTCCTCGTCGATGAAGACCGCCGCCTTACTTCCGAGGAGGGGTTTCAGCGCCTTGATAACCTTCACGCACTTTTTTGTGCGGGCCGTTTTGGAGTCCAGCGCCTCGCGGTTGCGCTTCGAGTTGGGGGTGTAATCATCGCCCAGGTCCTCAGGAGTGATGAGGGCGGCGCGCAGCTGGGCCGAAGTCAGAGGCTTGACGGGGGCTGCGACCATGGCGGGAGCGGTGGAAGCCAGCAGAACAGCGGCGGCGAGGCCGCCTAAGATCGCGGGGGGCATGGAACGGCATCCTAGAGTTTCTCGACCCAAACGATCAATGAGCGCCATGAGGCGGCGCAGATTGCCGATATTTCCCATGCGCACGATGGGGACGCGACACGACAGAGGCCCTTCCGGACGAACCGGGAGGGCCTCTGACTTGGGAGCCGCCTTGGGGAATCGAACCCCAGACCCCTTCATTACGAGTGAAGTGCTCTGGCCGACTGAGCTAAGGCGGCGTGCCGTGTTCACCACGGCCTACGGCAGTCTACAGGCTCCCAGAGCCTTCTCGCGCCTTGGAATCACCCGATCTTGGGGCAGCGGGTCCCGTTCTTGGGGACGGCCAGATCGATCAGGTAGTCGTCCACCAGGCGGTCCACGCACGTCGAACCGGTCAGGTACGCGGTGTGCCCGTCACCGTCGAAACCGACGAGGACGCCGGAGGAGAGCTGGGAGGCGAGGGCCTCGGACCACTGGTAGGGGGTGGCCGGATCGCGTACGGTGCCGACGACCATGATGGGCGGGGCTCCGGGGGCGTCGATCTTCTCCCGTGGGCCTCCCTTGACCGGCCAGTACGCGCAGGGCAGCGAGCTCCACATCACGTACGCGCCGAAGAGAGGGGCTTCCTTGGCCGCCTCGCGGGCCGCCGCGGCGTAGGCGGCCGAGTCGGCGGGATAGGGGGCGTCGACGCAGTTGACGGCGAGGTTGGACTCGGTCTGGTTGGTGTACTCGCCGCTCGCCTCGCGGTCGATCAACAGGTCGGCCATGCGGAGCAGGGTGGTGCCGTCACCCTTCAGCGCCCGATCGAGCGCCTGCCTGAGCACCGGCCAGGCCTGCCGGTCGTAGAGCGGGGTGATCAGGCCGAGGGTGGTCCAGGCCTCGGTCACCGTACGGCCGTCGCCCGTCCCGTTGCTCAGGGGGGTCGTGTCCGCGCGGCGGAGCAGGGCGGCGATCTCCTCGCGGGCGGAGGCGACGGAGCCGCGGAAGGGGCAGTCGGTGGCCGCGAGGCAGTCTTCGAGGAACGCGTCGAGGGCGACCTCGAAACCGCGTGCCTGCGCGGTGTTCATCTCCAGCGGGCCGAGCGAGGGGTCCACGGCGCCGTCCAGGACGAGGGCGCGGACGCGGTCGGGAAAGAGGTCCGCGTAGGCGGCGCCCAGCTGGGTGCCGTACGACTTGCCGAGGTAGGTGAGGCGGTCGTCGCCGACGGCGGCGCGGAGCAGGTCCATGTCCCTGGCGGCGTTGGCCGTGCCGACGTACGGCAGGAGTTTGCCCGAGCGGGCCTGGCAGCCGGAGGCGAACCGCCGCGAGCCCTCCTCCAGCACGGTGACCTCTCCCGGCGAGTCGGGCGAGCTGTCGAGGCCGACGTAGGTGTCCAGCTCGCTCGACGACAGGCACCGGACGGGCGAGGAGTCGCCGACCCCGCGCGGGTCGAAGCCCACGACGTCGAAGCGGTCTCGTACGGCCTTGCTCACCGCCGTGCGGGCACTTCGGGCGTACTGGACCCCGGAGGCGCCGGGGCCGCCGGGGTTGATGAGGATCGAGCCGATCCGGTCACCGGAGGCGGGGAGCCGGATCACGCTGATCTCGATCTTCTCGCCGTCCGGCTTGCCGTGGTCGAGGGGAACGGGGAGTTTCGCGCACTCGAATCCGTCCCCGCAGTCTTTCCAGGCGAGCGACGCCCCCCCTACCTCGCCACCGCCCGTACCGCTGCCCCCGCCGCCGCTGCCGGCGTTGGCGCCGGTTCCGGTGCACGCGCTCGCCAGCAGGGCCACCGCCGCCAGTACGGCGGCCACCTGGGATCTCACGCCTTGTCCGCTCCGTAGTCCGTGGGTCGGGATCGCACGCGGGTCCGGCGGGGGGAGCCGACGCGCGCGGAGAGGCTGACCGCTCGCATCCTACGCCCGCGCGGGCTCAGTCGGCCGTCGAACCCGAGCGCCACACGGGCTCAGCGGTCATCGAAACGCGAACCCTCACGCGGGCTCAAGCGATCGGCGACCACACAGGCTCCGCGGCCGTCGGGCCCGAGCCCTCATGCGGGCTCAAGCGATCGGCGACCGCACGGGCTCGGGCGGCCGCTGAAACCCGGGCGCCCGCGCGGCCTCCGGTCATCCCTCAGGGCCGCCGTCGGCGACCTTCACCGCGTCCCCGTACGCCGCGTCGTGCTGCTTGCGCGGGGAGCACACCGACGCGGACGGGCACGCGCAGCGGCGGCCGCCCTCCTCAAGGCGGACCACGACGGAGTCGGAGGGCACGTTGCGGCCCACGACGGTTCCCGCCCCCTCGGGGGTGTCGACCTTCAGCCCGACGCGGGGCATCCTGCTGTGCGCGTCGAGGTAGAGGGGGTGCTCGTACTTCAGGCAGCACATCAGCCGTCCGCACGCCCCCGCGATGCGCAGCGGGTTCACCGGCAGGTCCTGGTCCTTGGCCATCCGGACGGAGACCGGCTCGAAGTCCTTGAGGAAGGTGGCGCAGCACAGGTCGCGGCCGCAGGGGCCGATGCCGCCCTGGAGGCGGGCCTCGTCGCGGGGGCCGATCTGGCGCAGCTCCACCCGGGCGCGCAGGTTGCGTGCCAGGTCGCGGACGAGGGCTCGGAAGTCGACCCGCTGGGGGGCGGAGAAATAGACCGTGTAGACGTTCTCTGCGTCGGTGTAGTCGACGCCGACGACCTTCATGGGCAGCGCGTGCCGCTTGATCAGACGCTTGGAGACGCTGCGGGCCTCGGCGCGGCGCCGCTTGTTGCCCTCGTCGCGGGTGAGGTGCTCCTCGGTCGCGATGCCCTCGCACACCGGCAGCCCGCCGACCTCCTCGCTCGTCCACTGGGGCGCCCAGACGCATTCGGCCACCTCGGGGCCCGCGTCGGTGGGAACCAGCACCTTGTCTCCGACCTTGGGGGTGTGCTCACCGGGATCGAGGTAGTACAACCTGCCGTAGCGGGTGAAACTCACCGCCATGATCATGCCCATATGGCTCCAAACCTGGGGGTACGGCTCGTGCTCACCTTATGCGTCATGCCCTCGGATGTGGGGTGCCATCCGAGAGCGATCATGGACAAGCCACCCGGCTCCGGCGTCGTCGAGCCGGGCACGCGACACCGCCCGGCCGTGCTCGCGAACCGTCCGAGCCGCCGTCACCCGCTCGGTCCGCTCCCCTTCAGGAACCCCGGGGCCTGAATGCCGGGAATGGGAGAGCAGTTCGACTTCCACATCACAGAGACGCCGTGCCGGGCCTTCTGCTGCTTCGCCCGGCCCACGGGTTCCGCCCCGTCCGCGCTCTCCCCGCCTGCGGCCTCCTTCCGGCCCACGTGTCCCGTCCGATGCGCTCCGCCCGGCGCGCGGGCTCGGCTCAGCGGCCGAGTTCGGCGAAGGACTTCTCCCAGCGGTCGGCGATCATGGAGATGTCGTAGCTCCTGGCCGTCTGGAGGGCGTTCTCGGCCATCCGGCGGCGCCCCTCCTCGTCGTCGATCATCTGGATCAGTCCGGCGGCCAGGGCGTCCACGTCGTCCGCGGGGACGAGCAGCCCGTCGATCCCGGGCGTGATGATCTCGCGAGGTCCACGGGGGCAGTCGAAACTGACCACCGGCACCCCGGAGGCGAACGCCTCGATGATGGTCATGCCGAAGCCCTCGAAACGGGAGCTGACCACGTGGATCGAGGCCTTGGCGAGCTCGCCCTCGATGTCTCCCGTGGGCCCCATGAACGTGACGTTGTTGTGCAGGCGCAGCTTGACGGACTGCTTGATCAGCTTGTCGCCGACCCGGCCCTCGCCGTAGATGCGCAGCTTCCAGTCCGGGCGCTCCCTGGCCACCCGGGCGAACGCCTTCAGCAGGCGGTCGTACCCCTTGACCGGCACCAGCCTGCCCGCGGCCAGCACGATCCGGTTCTCCTGCCGGGAGCGCGGACGCGGGCCGCCGGGCAGCCCGTTGCCGATGGTGAACACCTGGGTGGGCGCTCCGTCGAGCATCTTCCGGTAGTCGTGCTCGTCGGCCTCGGTGAGGGTCACCACGGCGTCGAGCTTCGGATACCACGTCCGGATCTCCTCGAAGATCCCGGGCTGGTGTGCCTCGAAGTGCAGGTGCTCCTGGGCGATCGTGATGACCCGTTTGCGCGCGTACCTCGCGGCCATGATGTTGAGCCCCGCGCGGGTGGTGATCAGCACGTCGCTGCGGAGCCTGCGCAGCTCGCGAACGAGAACCTCGTCGCTCCAGGCGCTGAAGGAGGCGTACGCGCGCTCCTCGGGGTGGATCAGCGCGCTCTCCCGCGCGCTCAGCCGCTCGGCCTTCTTCGTGTACGGCCAGCGGACCCTGGCCCCCTCCCGCAGGTCCACCAGTGACCGCAGGCGAACCTGGGAGCCCAACGGCAGGAAGGGGACGTCGGCGTGCTGGAAGACGCTGACGATCTCGACCTCGTGCCGCTCGGACATCGCCGTGGCCAGGTCGAAGGTGGCGCGGATGGTTCCGCCCATGCCGTAGGCGTTGAGGATGAGGAAGGAGATCTTCACGCGCTCTCCTCCTCGACGCTGAGCGCGACGGCGAGGCTGTCGGTCTCGGTGTAGTACGGCCGGACCCTCACCTGTCCCACGCGCTGGGCCGGGAACCGAATTTTGGTCTTCTTATCCGTTATGTCGTCAAGGCGAGTCGCGAGCGGCAGGCGGGTTCCGGAGAACTCCGCGTAGAGATCCCAGAAGACCCGGCGCCGTACCTGCGCCTCGGCCATGGGCGCGATCTCGATCCCGCCGTCGAACCATCGCCCCTGGAAGTTCGCGGGCCCGCTCACGGGCTCGGGTCCCCGGCGGGCCACCGCCACGAGCTTCGCCGCCCCCCGGATCGGCTCGCCGTACGCGACGGCGCCCTCGACCTCGATCACCCCGTCCTCCGCGGTCACGCGGATCACCTCGACGTACGGCTCGACCTCGCGGACCCGCAGGCCCAGCGTCCCGACAGAGGTGCGAAACGCCCTGATCTCTCGGTTTCTGGGGGTCTCCGCGTAGGCCCACAGGCCGTCGAGCGAGAACCCCGGGTCGTCGGTGGCGATGGGCTCACCGCCTCGCGACGCCGTCCAGATGCCGGCGGAGAGTGCCTTCAGATTCGTGGCCTCGCACTCCTCGCCGGTCTCCACGTGCCGCAGAACGATCCCGGGATCGTTCCCGTCGGCCCCGTGGACCGGCTGCGGCCACTCGATTCTCAGCGTGTCGTCTTCGCCCACACGGCTCGTGACGGCCCGCTCCTTCGCGGGCGGAATCCCGCCGTAACGTGCCCCAATGCTCACCAAGAGTCCCCCGGTCCTCGCTGCTCATCCCCATAGAGCAGGACACTGTCCACCGATTTATAACGAAATAATCCTATTTTGCCGTTTAATCTTAACGACCCGTACTCGTACTTTGAGGTGACTTAGCGATGAATGGTTCCACCTAATCGGAAACAGACAGATAGCGACTACTTGATGAGAGTTACCAACTACCCTCCCACCAGCAGATATTCAGCCACCGACCAGGAAAACCGGAAAATGTCCGATGTCGGCCAGAGCCTTCCCCGAACGGCCCCGGCCCGGATGTCGCGACGAACGAGCGGGCAGCGCGCCGTCGATCCGCGCCCCGGGGACGGCGGGCGGTAATCGGGCCCTCGCGGCGTGGAACCGGCCCCCTGGACGGCACTCCCTGAAAGCGGCACCCCAAGCCCCGCGTGATCTCACAGCCGGGTCCGGTGGCCCCGTACGACCGGATAAGACCGGTCCGGAATCGGCCTGGTAAGGCGGTTAGGGCCGGTTCACAGCTGGTTCAGGCTGGTTTAATCGGGTTCAGGACGTTTTAAGCCCATTCAAGGTCGGCGAACCCCGCCCAGTCCGGTCCGGGGACGGCCGCGGCTCAAAGCACAGGCCGGTGCAGCGAGATGGTCATCGACTCGACCGCCATCTGCGGACTGACGTTGGACGCCAGTCGCCTCCGGCAGCGCATGATCGCGTCGATCCTGCGCAGGGTGTCTTCCGGTGTGGAGGCACGGGCCAGTGCGTCCAGGTCGGCGCGGCGGTCCTCACTCGCCAGCTCCACGTACGCGCCGAACTGCACCGCCAGCACATCGCGGTAGAACGCCACCAGGTCGAGCAAAGCGGCGTCGATGACGTCGCGCTTGGTACGGGTCGCCCGGGACTTCTGACGGTCCTCGAGATCCTTGAGCGCCCCGGCGCCGCCGCGGATCAGGCCCCTGTTGAGCCCCTTGCCCGTGGAGCCCTCGCCGTAGGCCTGCCGCAGCTCGGTGATCTCCGACTCGTTCAGCACCGCGGTGACCGCGGCGGCCTCGTCCTCGGCGGTCTTCACCAGCCGCTCGGCGGCCATCACGCACTCCCCCACACCGGTCAGCGACCGGGGGATGGACAGCACCGCCTCGCGGCGCGCCCGCGCGTCCCCGTCCAGGGCGAGCCTGCGGGCACGGTCGATATGCCCCTGGGCGGCCCTCGCCGCGAACTCCGCCATCGCCGGCGGCACGTTCTCACGGGTGGCCAGCACGTGGGCGACCGCCGCGGTGGGCGGGGTGACGAGCGTGACGATCCGGCATCGGGACCTGATGGTGATCATCATGTCGTCCGGGGAGGGCGCGCAGAGCAACCACACCGTCCTCGGCGGCGGCTCCTCGATGGCCTTGAGCAGCGCGTTGGACGCCCCCTCGGTCGCCCGGTCGGCGTCCTCGAACAGCACGACCCGCCAGCGGCCCAGCGTCGGCGCCCCGGCCGCGCGCAGGATGAGCCGCCGGGTGTCCTTGATGCCGTACGAGAGCCCCTGCGGGCGGACGATCTCCAGGTCGGGGTGGGAGCCGACCGCCACCTGGTGGCACATGTCGCAGTGGCCACACCCCTGGTCCGGGCAGAACAGCGCGGCGGTGAACGCCCGCGCGGCCTCCTCACGACCGGATCCGGGCGGCCCGGTGAACAACCACGCGTGGGTCATCCCGGCGCCGCGCCCTCCGGCCAGCAGATCGGCCCCGGCCGCCGCCGCCCGGCGGAGCGTCGCGGCGGCCCGCTCCTGCCCCACAAGATCGTCAAAGACTCCCACGCCCCCAACCTACCGCTGAGGGAGGCGGGCTCAGTCTCGGATCGCGGGCATCGTCCCGGTGACGTCCTCCGACTCCTGCGGCACCGGGTCGGGCAGGATCTCGCGGATCCGGTCGTGGACGATCGAGGAGATCTGGTTCTGGGGCAGGGTCCCGTCGACGACCAGGTAGCGGTCGGGCTCGGCGGCGGCCAGTGCCCGGAACTCACGACGGACGCGCTCGTGAAACTCCAGGGGCTCCGACTCGATGCGGTCGGCGGCCCCGCCCAGCCGGGCCAGCCCCACCGAAGGCGGGGTGTCGATGAGCACGGTGAGATCGGGAACGAGCCCCCCGGTGGCCCAATTGTTGATCATCGTGACGTCCTCGGTGTCCAGGGCACGGCCCGCGCCCTGGTAGGCGAGCGACGAGTCGACGTAGCGATCGGAGATCACCATCGAACCCCGGTACAGCGCCGGGCGGATGACCTTCTCCACGTGCTCGGCCCGGTCGGCCGCGTACAGCAGCGCCTCGGACCTCGCCGACAGTCCCTGGTGCACGGCGTCGAGCAGGATCGCCCGCAGCCGCATCCCCACCTTGGTCGAGCCGGGCTCGCGGGTCTGCACCACGTCGAAGCCCTGGTCACGCAGCCAGATCGCGAGCAACCTGGACTGGGTGGTCTTCCCCGACCCCTCACCGCCCTCGAACGCGATGAACATCCCGCGCCCCTGCTCGGCGCTCTCGGGGGCGAAGCGCTCCCCGCGCACCGCGGCGAACAGGTCGGCGACGATCGAGACACCCCTGCGGTCGTCCATCTGCCGCAGCGCGACGATCCCGACGATCACCGCGAGCAGCCCGCCGACCAGCAGGACCAGATTCGAGCCGTCGAACCGGTAGACCGGCTCCAGGCCGACCCTGATCAGGCGCTCGCCGAACAGGCCCGCCAGGGTCGGCGCGACCGCGACGACCAGCAGCAGGGTCACCCGGGCGAGCGACTGCAGGAAGGAGAACGTACGGCCCCGCAGGCTGTCGTCCACCTCCAGCCCGATCATGGTGTAACCGATGATCCAGGCGATTCCCGCGCACGCGCCGAGCAGCACGGTCAGCAGGACGACGATCACCAGGTTGTGGACGAGGGCGACCGCGACGAGGACGAACCCCGCCACCACGATCGACAGACCGAACAGCCTCCGCCGCGACAGCTCCCTCAGCAGCCTGGGCCCGAAGAACATGCCGGAGGCCATACCGACGAAGACCGCGCCGAAGACCACGCCGTACGCCGCGTCACCGCCGCCCAGCGCCTCCACGTAGATCTTGGCCACCCCGACCACCGCGCCACCAGCGGCGAACGCGCCCAGCATGCCGATGATCAGACCGCGGATCAGCCGGTTGCCGCCGACGAACCGCCAGCCCTCGAAGATCTGCCGCAGCACCGACGGCGTGGAGGTGGCCCGCGCTCCGCTCTTCGGGATGTCCTTGAGCGAGAAGATGATGACGGCGGAGACCAGGTAGGCGAGCGCGTTGATGAACAGCGCCAGGTAGGTCTCGCGCTGGGCGAGGAACGGCACCAGCCTGCCCAGGACGTCGTCGGCGACGGAAAGCAGCGCGAACAGCAGCGCGGCGACGGGCGCCGTGCCGTACGTGACCAGGAGGTTGAGCTGGTTGGCCTCCTCCAGCCGCTCCTTGGGCACCAGGTTGGGCACCGTGGCGTCCTTGGCCGGAACCCAGAAGAGGTTGACGCACTCGACCAGGAACGTGGCGATGATCACCCACTGGTAGCTGCCGACCAGCGGGATCGACAGCACCAGCGCGAAGCGCAGGAGATCGCAGAAGAACATCGTCAGCCGCCGGTCGAACCGGTCGGCGAACGCCCCCGCGAGCGGCCCCAGCAGGATGGCGGGAAGCATCTTCGCCACGAAGACGCCGCCGATGGCCAGGCTCTGAACCTGGTAGCCCGACGCCGCGGTGAGATTGCCCGCCAGGGCGGTCAGCGCGAGGAGGTTGAGCCAGTCTCCCAGGCTGCATACCGACATCGCCGTCCACAGCTTGCGGAACGGGGCGTTGGCCAGCACGTGGGGGGTCTTGCGTCGCGCGGTGCTCCGGCCAGGGGTGGTCATAGTGTCAGCGTATCCAGATGCTCGCTGGGCTTGGGAAAACACGAGCCAGGCGGAGATACCCGGCTGCCCGTCGCACGAGGGTAATACGCCGGCACCGCCCCCCGCAGGTCACACCCGCGAAAAGAGGCGCTCGGTACGACTGTTTCCAGAGGTGCTGCCGTTGGGGCCCCAAAAGTGCCTCCGGTGGAATTTCCAGAGGTGCTCGCCACGGGCTCCGGGAAGGTGTGCCCAAGACCGGGTGTCCGGGGTCACTCGTTCCGGACTTCCAGAAGAGTGATCTCGGGCGGTGCGCCCACCCGGACCGGCGGCCCCCAGAAGCCCGCGCCCCGCGTCACGTAGACCTGGGTGCCGTCCACCTCGCCGAGGCCGGAGACGACCGGTTGCTGCATCGGGATGACCAGGTTGAACGGGACCATCTGGCCGCCGTGCGTGTGGCCGGACAGCTGGAGGTCCACACCGTACGTCGCCGCCTGGACGGCCTGGACCGGCTGGTGGGCGAGCAGGACGGTGGACCGGGAACGGTCACGACCGCCCAGCGCCCGCTCGAAGTCGGGACCGTCACCCGAGACGACACCGCCGAGATCGTTGACCCCGGCGAGGTCGAGAACGGCTCCCCGGTGGGCGATCTCGACGCGCTCGTTGCCGAGAGGGCGGATGCCGAGCCCGCGCAACTCCTCGATCCACTCCTGCGGACCGTTGGCGGTGTAGTACTCGTGGTTGCCGGTGACGAAGTAGGCGCCGTAGCGGGATTCGAGGTCCTTCAGCGGCACGGCCAGCGAGCCGAGTTCGGCCACCGTACCGTCGACCAGGTCACCGACGACGGCGACCACGTCGGCCTCCAGTGAGTTGATCATGCGGACGAGGCGACGGGCGTGTTCCGTACCGGTGAGCGGGCCCAGGTGGATGTCGCTCACCACCGCGAACCGCAGGCCGCTCAGGCGCGGATCCAGCCTGGGCAGGACGACCTTGACCGGTTCGATCACCGGGTCGCCGAGAGCCGTCCTCACCCCGAACCCGACCGTGCCCAGCGCCCCCGCCCCGGCGGCGACCGCCGCCGTACGGGCGATGAACAGCCTCCTGCTCATCCCTGCCGGGCCGTACGACCCTCCTGGGAACCCTCCGTCGCGCCGCGCGTCCCCGGCACCCGGAACGACGATCACGCCACCGATCTCGGTCCCCGGCTTCGAACTCGCCTCGGCCCTCCTCCCGGACCCCGCCTCGAACCCGGGCCGACCGTCGACATCGGACCGACCGTCGACATCGGACCGGTCGGCGACATCGGACCGGTCGGCGACATCGGACCGAACGGCGGGCACCGACCGGGCGGCGGGCACCGACCGGGCGGCGGGCACCGGCTGGGCGGCCATGAACGCGGTCCGCTTCCCCCGAGCGTCGGCCGCGTCAGGCGAAACCGGGCGGCCCTCCGCCCGCCGCTCCGTCCATCTCAGGACCAGCAGGGCAACGCCCCTGGGAATCTCCAGGATCACCAGGAACACGAAGAGGTAGAACATCACCGCGATCCAGAAGAACCCCGGCCAGGCCAGGAAATGGCCCCACTCACTGCGGGAGGCGACCAACGTCACCGGGGCGAGCACGGCCAGGGCGACGAGAGCCCACGTCAGCACCCGGCGGGTCCGGCCGGGCCTCGTGGTCGAACCGATCAGGCGACGCCACAGGTAGAAGTGGACCAGCGTGATCGCGCAGATGACCAGCGACACGAAACCCACAACCGTCACTCGCCCCTCCCGCGCCCACCGGCCGTTCCCGGTGCGCTCCGAAGAACGCCCGGGCCGACGAATGCGTTCCCGGAAGCCGGAAGTTCAGAAACCCGGAAGGGTTCCGGTGCCCGGAAGCTCAAAAGCCTGGAAGCCCCTGAAAGCCCGCGAGCCCCCGAAACCCGGGAGCCCGCAGGCTCCCAAAAGCCCGAGAATCCAGAAGTCTGGATTCTCCCGAGGCTCAGAAGCCCCGAAGCTCCCGAAAACCCGGAAGCTCAGGTGCCTGAGGGCTCCAACGACCCGAAGCCTCCAGGTGCCTGGAAGCTCCCGAAACCCTGGAAACGGGACGTCAGGCCTTCGCCTTGGCACGGGTGGTGCGGGGACGCTTGGGCGCCGGGCCGCGGGCGCGGCGGTCGGCGAGGAGCTCGGCGGCGCGCTCGGTCGTGATCTGCTCGACCTCGTCACCCTTGCGCAGGGAGGCGTTGGTCTCGCCGTCGGTGACGTACGGCCCGAACCGCCCCTCCTTCACCACGATCGGCTTCTTGGAGACCGGATCCTCGCCCAGCTCGCGCAGCGGGGGCGCCGCCGCGGCCTGCCTTCCCCTCGCCTTGGGCTGGGCGAACAACTCCTTGGCCCGCTCAAGAGTGATCGTGAACATCTCCTCCTCGGACGCCAGCGAGCGCGAGTCGGTGCCCTTCTTGACGTACGGCCCGAATCTGCCGTTCTGGGCGGTGACCTCCTGGTCGTCGATCACCCCGAGCACGCGGGGCAGCGAGAGGAGCTTCAGGGCGTCTTCCAGGGTGACGGTGTCCAGGGACATCGACTTGAGCAGCGAGCCGGTGCGCGGCTTGACGGCGTCGGCCTTCTTGGTCTTCTTCTTGGCACCGTCGGCCGGCGGCGGCTCCTCGGGAAGGATCTCGGTGACGTACGGACCGTAACGTCCGTCCTTGGCCACGATCACGTGCCCGGTCACCGGGTCCTTGCCCAGCTCCCTGTCACCCGTCGGACGGGAGAACAGCTCCTCGGCCATCTCGGCGGTGAGCTCGTCGGGCGCGAGGTCCTCCGGCACGTTCACCCGGGCGCCGTCGCGGTCAAGGTACGGGCCGTAGCGACCCACCCGGATCATGATGTCGGTGCCCCTGATGGGGAACGAGCTGATCTCCTTGGCGTCGATCTCACCGAGGTCGGTGACCAGCTCCTTCAGGCCCTCGTCGCCCTCCGCGCCGAAGTAGAACCGGCGCAGCTCGGGCACCCGCTCCGCCCGGTCGTTCGCGATGTCGTCGAGGACCTTCTCCATGTCGGCGGTGAAGTCGTAGTCGACGAGGTTTCCGAAGTGCCGCTCCAGCAGGTTCACCACCGCGAACGCCAGGAAGGACGGCACCAGGGCCGTGCCCTTCTTGAAGACGTAGCCGCGGTCCAGGATCGTCCCGATGATCGACGCGTACGTCGACGGGCGGCCGATCTCCCGGTCCTCCAGCTCCTTGATCAGCGACGCCTCGGTGTATCGCGCGGGCGGCTTGGTCGCGTGCGCCAGCACGTTGAGCGCGGACGCGGTGAGCGGGTCGTTCTCGGTGAGGTTCGGCAGGCGCTTCTCGGAGTCGTCCCGGTCGGTGGACGGGTCGTCGGCGCCCTCGACGTAGGCCTTCAGGAAGCCGTGGAAGGTGATCGTCCGGCCGGAGGCGGTGAACTCGACCAGCTCGCCCGAGCTCGACGTGCCGTTCACCTTGACGGTGACCGACTCGCCGACCGCGTCCTTCATCTGGGAGGCCACGGTCCGCTGCCAGATCAGCTCGTACAGGCGGAACATGTCACCGCTCAGCCCGGTCTCGCCCGGCGTGCGGAACTCCTCGCCCGAGGGACGGATCGCCTCGTGCGCCTCCTGCGCGTTCTTGACCTTGCTCGCGTACACGCGCGGCTTGTCGGGCACGTACGCCGCGCCGTACAGCTTGATCGCCTGGCTGCGGGCCGCCGCGACGGCGGTCTCCGACAGCGTGATGCTGTCGGTTCGCATGTAGGTGATGAAGCCGTTCTCGTACAGGCGCTGGGCGACCTGCATGGTCGACTTCGCGGAGAAGCCCAGCTTGCGGCTCGCCTCCTGCTGCAGCGTGGTCGTCCTGAACGGCGCGTACGGCTTGCGGGTGTACGGCTTGCGCTCGACGGACTTGACCTTGTACGAGACCCCGGCGAGGCGCCCGGCCAGGGCACGGGCCGCCTGCTCGTCCAGGTGGAGCACGTCGGCGTTCTTGAGGGTGCCGTTGCTCGCGAAGTCACGGCCCTGGGCGACGCGCTTGCCGTCCACGCCGGTCAGCATGGCGGTGAACTCGTGCGGGATCTCGTCGCGGCCGGTGTCGAGCAGCGCCTGCAGGTCCCAGTAACTCGCGCTGGTGAACGCGAGACGCTCGCGCTCGCGCTCCACGACGAGCCTGGTCGCCACGGACTGCACCCGCCCGGCGGACAGGCGGGGCTTGACCTTCTTCCACAGGACCGGGCTGACCTCGTAGCCGTAGAGGCGGTCGAGGATGCGCCGGGTCTCCTGGGCGTCGACCAGCCTCAGGTTCAGGGCGCGGGGGTTGGCCACCGCCTCCTGGATCGCCCGGGGAGTGATCTCGTGGAACACCATGCGGTGGACCGGCACCTTGGGATTGAGCACCTCACGAAGGTGCCAGGCGATCGCCTCGCCCTCGCGGTCCTCGTCGGTGGCGAGATAGAGCTCGTCGGCGTCCTTGAGCAGCTGCTTGAGCTTGCTCACCTGCGCCTTCTTGTCGTGGTTGACGACATAGAGCGGCTCGAACTCGTGATCCACGTTGACACCGAGGCGTGCCCAGGACTCCCCCTTGTACTTCTCGGGGATGTCGTCGGCCTTCTCGGGGAGATCGCGAATATGTCCGATGCTGGACTCCACGACGTAGCCGCGGCCGAGGTACCCGGCGATGGTCTTCGCCTTGGAAGGCGACTCGACGATCACCAGGCGGGTTCCACCGGCGTTGCCGTTCTTGGCTGGCACGCTGCTTCCTACCTCGCTGTTCGCATTCGTTCCCCGTTTTCTTCCCCTCGGGTTACCCGGTCTCGACCGGGAACACTCCCAAGGGAAGCCGCAAGGACGCAGAATAAAGCCCTATGAGTGTCGACGTCCCCCAGCTCACCCTCGGAGACTAATCGCTGTGCTCGACTACTCCTACTTGGTCCTCCACCTTCCGCGTGGCACATCCCGGGACGCAGCCCGGCGGATACTGACCGAACATGCAGAATACGGCGACTGGGAGCTCGACCGCCTGCGACTGTATCCCGACGGCCGCCGAGACGTTCGACTGCGCCGAAAGATAATACGTGTGACCAGGACGATGTGACTCCGGGTGACTCCGGACATGGCTTTGCCCGCTCCGGGCCGCGCCCCCGGAACGGGCAAAGCTTCGGTGCCTCGCAGGCCGAGCGGACGCCGCGCCACGAGGGCGCGGTCGTCCTGTCTCGCCGCCTTCGAGGCGTTTAGGTGCCTTCCTCAGCGGCTCTGGGAAAGCATGTCCAATGGGTTACTAATGTCTTACTTCTCGCCTTGCTTCCCGTTCCCCTACTTCTTGCCGAAACGGATCCGGCGGGTGGTGCCGAAGACCGTCGCGGCAGCCGCGGCCAGCGCACCGACCAGGAGGGTGACCAGAGAACCGACGTTCATCCCGGTCACGCCGACGGGCTGGGCCGCGCTCATCAGGCCCAGGTCACCGACCGGCAGGGCTCCGGCCGGGGTCGAGGAGGTCAGGTCGGCGACGGGAGCCGACAGCGAGCCCTTTCCGGCCTTCGTGGCCCGGTCGCCCACCTCGCTCGCGGGCGCCGCGGGAACGGCGGGGGCGGCGGGGAACTCGGGCAGCCTCTCGGCGGCAGGGAAGCGCGACCGGTCCGCGGTCGTCGACGACATGCCGGAGGCGGACGTCTGTCCCGCGGCGCCGCCGAGAGCCGGGACGGCCGGGAACGCGGGCAGCAGACCGCTCGTCCTGTGCTTGCCGGGCTTGGAGTCCCAGTCACCGTGGCCCTTGCCGTAACCGCCGTGCCCACCGTGCCCACCAGGGCCGCCGTGGCCACCGGGGCCGCCCCAGTGACCACCGCCGGGGCCACCCCACTGGCCGCCGCCCGGACGCCCGGACGGGCCACCGGCGCGGGAGCCTCCGAGGCAGCCGGCGGCGGCGTCGCCCAGGACCGCCACGGCGTTGCCGCAGATGTTGATCGGCGCGGTGATCGGCGCCACCACCTGGTTACCGCCCAGCACCGAACCCCGGCCGGACGTGACGTTGCCACCCGCGCCCGTACCCGCGCCCGCACCGCCCGAGACCGAGGCGCCGCCCCTGCACCCGGCCGCGGCCTGGCCGAGCACGCCGACGGCGTTGCCGCAGACGTTGATCGGCGCGGTGATCGGCGCCACCACCTGGTTACCGCCCAGCACCGAACCCCGGCCGGACGTGACGTTGCCACCCGCGCCGGCGCCACCGCCGCCGCCCACGACGGACGCGCCACCCTGGCAACCGGCGAACGCTCCGCCCAGGACCGCCACCGCGTTGCCGCAGACGTTGATCGGCGCGGTGATCGGCGCCACCACCTGGTTACCGCCCAGCACCGAACCCCGGCCGGACGTGACGTTGCCACCCGCC
>NZ_JBEZEL010000009.1:0-99496 GCF_040648855.1 Streptosporangium sp. NPDC049078 | reverse complement strand
CGCCACCCGCACCGCCACCCCGGCCCGTCCCGGCCGACGCCCCTCCCGGGCAGCCCACCGGGCCGTTGCCGACGCTGTTGCCGCAGACCTCGGCGGGGGCGGTGATGGGCGCGACCACCTGGTTGCCGCTACCGGCGCCGAAGCGCCCGTCGGTGTCGTTCCCCGGCCGGCCGTAGCCCCCGGGACCGCCGGGACGGGGACCGCGCTCCCAGTCGTCGCCGTGGCCGCCCGGACGCGGGCCGTGGTCCCAGCCGCCACCGGGACGCGGCCCCTTCCCGTGGTCACCGTGGCCGGGTCCGCCGTGACCGTCAGGCTTACCCGGCCACCCCGGACCGCCGGGGTGACCCGGACCGCCCGGGTGCCCAGGCCCACCGGGGCGACCGGGACCACCCGGGTGGCCAGGACCGCCAGGGTGCCTCGGGCCACCCGGCCCGTCGGGCGTGCCGCCGCCGACCTCGGCGCCGCCCTCGCAGCCGGAGAAGGCCTCGCCGACGACGGCGACCGAGTTTCCGCAGATGTTGATCGGCGCGGTGATGGGGGCGACGACCTGGTTGCCGCCCAGCACCGAACCCCGGCCGGACGTGCGGTTGCCGCCGGCTCCACCGGCACCGCCCTGGCCGCTCACCGAGGCACCGCCCCGGCAACCGGCGGTCGCCCCGCCGAAGATCGCGAAGGAGTTGCCGCAGGCGGTGATCGGCGCGGTGATCGGCGCGACCACCTGGTTGCCGCCGCCGATGCTGTGGTCGCCGTTCGTACGATTGCCACCGGCCCCGCCGCCGCTCCCGCCCTCGTTCCGCACCGAGGAGCCGCCACGGCAGCCCGCCTCGGAGCGGCCGAAGACCGACACCGCGTTGCCACAGGCGTTGACGGGTGCGGTGATGGGGGCGACGACCTGGTTGCCGCCCAGCACCGAACCCCGGCCGGATGTGGTGTTGCCACCGGCGCCCGCACCGCCGCCGTCGCCCTCGACGGCGGCGCCGCCCTCCGAGGAGGCGGACGACTCCCCGGCCACGGCGGCGGAGTTGCCGCTGATGTCGATCGGCAGGGTGATCGGGAGGTTGACCTGGTTGCCGCCGCCGATCGAATGGTCACCGTCGGTGTCGGCGAAGGCCGTACCGCCGCCCATCGCCATGACGCCCAGTGCGAGCAGTGCCGCGGGGGCCGTACCCGTAACCCACGTACGCATGATTGAAGCTCCTAGCATTTCGGGGGGGACCTGACCCTCGTGAGGGCGTGCGAGGCCATGGGAGGGCCGGAAAGACCCGCACAGCGGAGGCCCCGAGGGCCGTCACGAGGAATGGCAATTGCCTTTTCTTCGGCCTGCTGATCGCTCACCGAACGGAGCGGTTCTCCTGGGGACGGAGGATGAAGGCAGGCTCCGCGACCGGCGGATCACCAGAAAAAAGGGATGGGCCGGTCCGCGAGACGAGATCAGTCAGGAGAGAAAGAAGGGTCGTCCGCCGCTGTGCGGACGACAGGGGGAAGCACGAACGCGGGCGGAACACGCTGCGTCGTCGGCCGCGGGTCGTAGGCGAACCACGCGACATCCCCCGGACCCGGCCCTGGGGTGCCGGATCCACTACCGCTCTGGGGCACGAATCCATTCGCGCCAGAGCCCTGCTCGACGGGGGCGGGCGCCGGGAACTCCGGCTGGGACTGGCTGGTGAGCCCGTCCACACCTCGCCCCGCCATGGCCTCGGCGTTTTCCGTCGCCGAAGGCCCGCCGCCGACCGTGGGGAAGACACCGGCCCCGAGGGCCGGTCCGGAGGCGGCGGTGTGAGCTGTGTGAGAGGTCTGGGAGTGGGCCTCCCCTGCCGTCGCGGTGGTGTCCGCGACCGCGGGAGCGGCACCGAGGAGCCCGAAGACGACCGCGAGCAGCCATGCGACGGCCAGGAGACCGCCGATGGCGAGGGCTCGCATGAAACCCCACCGAGTGCCGGCCGCGAACCGCGCCATCCGGTCAGCCCGGCCGGGGATCGTGTCGTCGACGGGAGGAGTCACGGGCGCGCGTCGAGCAGCGGGCGATGACGCCCTCCACTGCTCGTGCGGCACACGTGCCACGTGACCTCCCCAAACTCCTGGACAGGCCCGCTTGGACGCGGACCATCCCTCAACGGAGAGTTACGGTAGCACCACATCGAGTCAACACAACGGTTTTCCCGGTAAAGGCTCAGCAGCCGTCCAGGAAACGGTCAAGGACCCGGACCCCGAATCGGAGCGAATCCACCGGAACCCTTTCATCGATGCCATGGAACATCCCGGAGAAGTCCAGGTCGGCGGGGAGCCGCAGCGGCGCGAAGCCGAATCCCCGGATGCCCAGCCTGCTGAACGCCTTGAGGTCCGTTCCTCCCGACAGCGTGTAGGGCACGGCCAGCGCGCCCGGGTCCTCGGCGAGGAGCGCGTCGGCCATCGCGCGCACCAGCGGCCCGTCGAAGCCGGTCTCGATGGCGATGTCGTGGTAGACGAACTCCCTGGTCACGTTGGGGCCGAGCAGTTCGTCGAGCGTCTCGAAGAACTCGTCCTCGTATCCCGGCAGGAAGCGGCCGTCCACGTGCGCGGTCGCGGTCTGCGGGATCACGTTGGCCTTGTACCCCGCCTCCAGCATCGTGGGATTGGCGGTGTTGCGCAGCGTGGCGCCGATCATCCGGGCGAGCGGCCCAAGCTTGGCGACGGTCTTCTCCGCGTCGTCCAGGTCGAGTTCCAGCTCCAGGACCCGGGAGGTCTCCTCAAGGAACGTCCGCACCGTCCGCGTCATCCGGACCGGCCACTCGTACCGGCCGATGCGGCCCACCGCCTCGGCCAGCTCGGTGACCGCGTTCTCGGCGTTGAGCATCGAGCCGTGCCCGGCCCTGCCGGTGGCGGTCAGGCGCATCCAGGCGATGCCCTTCTCCGCGGCCTCGATCAGATAGAGCCTGCGCGCCTCGTCGACGGAGACGCTGAACCCGCCCACCTCGCCGATCGCCTCCGAGCACCCGTCGAACAGGCCCTTGTGCTCGTCGGCGAGCCACTGGGCGCCGTAGTTGCCCCCCGCCTCCTCGTCGGCGGTGAAGGCCAGCACCACGTCCCTCGGCGGCCTGCGCCCCTCGGCGAGCCGCTGCCGCACGACGGCGAGGATCATCGCGTCCATGTTCTTCATGTCGACCGCCCCGCGTCCCCAGACGCAGCCGTCGGCGACCTCGCCGCTGAGCGGGTGCTGGGTCCAGTCGTCGGCGTTGAAGGGGACGACGTCCAGGTGGCCGTGGAGCAGCAGGGCGTCCCGGGAGGAGTCCTCCCCGGCGATGCGGGCGACCACGTTCGCCCTGCGGCTGTCCGACTCCAGGATCTTCGGCTCCAGCCCGACCTCGGCCAGCTTCTCGGCCACGTACTCGGCGGCGGCCCGCTCACCGGGCCCCGAGTTGTCGCCCGCGTTGGTCGAGTCGATCCTGATCAGGTCGCGGCACAGCCCGACGACCTCGTCCTCAGCGTTGATCGCCGTCATGGTGGACTCCTTGGGGTTTCGGTACGGCTTCCACCTCCCATCCTGCCGCCGGGCACCCCTTCCCGGCACCCCGCCCGCAGCCGCCCTCTTACCGATATGACGGCGGCTCAAGAGTTTGCTAACCTAAGTCCGCCGACGCGGGATGACGGTCCCACGTGCAGGCACCACGTCCGGGTGGCGGAATAGGCAGACGCGCTAGCTTGAGGTGCTAGTGCCCTTTGCGGGGCATGGGGGTTCAAGTCCCCCCTCGGACACGTTCGATTCGCCCATGAGGTCCTGGTCAGACGTAGAGCTGACCAGGATTCTTCTTTTGCCGGGATGATAGGTCAGCCGAACGCCGAGCCCGGCGTACAGCCGGGCCTTCCTGACCGGCTCAGCCTTTCCCAGAAGAGGTTTCTGCAGGTCGCCATCACCTGGGGCAGGCTGCGGGTGCGGATTGGGCCGACGTTCTCACTCGCGGATGTGGTGCAGGGCCTCCCCCCGGTGTCGGCGGACGTAGGTGCTCAGATGGGCGGGTCCAGATCCCGTGCTTCCCTGAGCGCTGCGACGCGCCGTTCGCACCCCTGGCTCGAGGGATAGCCATTCACGACCATGGACACCGCCGTTCATCATCATTGATGCGATCTCCGAATTGCCCGCATATCCAAAGCATCAAGAACATCTATGCGTCCGATTCGATCATCTCGAACCCTCTCGGGACGAATAAGACCAATGATCAATATCTCAATATGATCATTCTGATCGTTCCGGATCGCCCTGAGCAGGGGGAACAGCGCGATGAACCCTGCGATCGCCGCCCGTATCCCGACCGTTCAAGAAGCAGGCCGCTCGGCCCGCGCCATCCTGCTTGCCTCATCCGAAGGACCGGGGTCAGGGGTGTGTGCCCGGGTGAAGGGCTCGGGCGCACAGCGTGAGCGCTTCCGTGAGTGTCGTGCGGTCCGGGTCGTAGATCTCGGCGAGCATGACGGCTTCGATGCTGTCGAGGGAGCGGTCGCATCGCCGGAGGGTGCTCAAACCTTTCGGGGTAAGGCGGGTGCGCAGAGCGCGGCCGCCACAGGGATGCGGATCGCGGCGGATCAGGCCGCGTTGTTCGAGATCGCGGATGACCAGGTTCATCGCCTGCGGAGTGACGAAGGCGATACGGGCCAGGTCGGCCGAGGACGGGGCGTCGCGCAGGCGCAGCTCGCTGAGCGCCATGTATCCGGTGGTCGTCATGCCGTGCCGGGCGAGCGCTTCATCCAGGCAGGCGCGGATGCGGCGTTCCAGCCGGAGCACCAGGTAGCTCACACAGGGCGGCGGTGCGTCCGGCGCAGCGGCCGCCGGGACACCCGGATCGGTCACCAGAAGACGATATCGCGCCCCGTCAGAACGGGCTCCAATGTAAGTTTCTCACACCGTTATCAAGGATGTTGATAACAAGTTACTTGATAACCAGGGAAAACGGCTCGCTGCCAGGCGAACTGGCGGGCATGCGCACCGAGCGGGCATTGACGGCAAATCGTGGCCCTTCTATTTTCCAGCGACCGACGTCAATACGCGGCGGACCGATCCGCGGCGCGCCGCGGACATGCAGAGGAGGAGCACGAATGAGACGCTTGACCACGGTGCTGGCTAGTGCCTGCGCCGCGGCGCTCTTTGCCGTCATGACCGTGGTACTCGGATCGCCGGCCGTCGCCGCCACCCTGGTGGAGGTGACCAGCTTCGGCAACAACCCGGGCAACATGCGGATGCACGTCTATGTGCCGGACTCGCGCCCGGCCTCGCCTGCGATCGTGGTTGCGATGCATGGCTGCGGCGGGTCCGGTCCCGGCTTCTACCAGGGCAGTGAGTTCGCTTCGCTGGCGAATCAATATGGCTTCATCGTCATCTACCCGACCGCCACCCAGTCGGCAGGGTTCGGCAACTGCTTCGACACCTGGTCAAACGCGGCCAAGCAGCGCGGCGGCGGCAGCGATCCGGTCTCGATCATCTCGATGATCGACTATGTCAAGCAGAATTATCAGGGAGACCCGAACCGGGTCTACGCCACTGGAAGCTCGTCCGGCGGCATGATGACCCAGCACATGCTCGCCGTCCACCCGGACGTGTTCAAGGCAGGGGCCTCCTTCATGGGTGTGCCCTTCAACTGCTTCGCCGGCGCCTCCGACTACCCGCCCGGAAGCAGCAGGTGCACCGGCGGGAGCATGGACCGAACACCCCAGCAGTGGGGCGATGCGGTCCGCCAGGCGTACCCGGGATTCTCCGGCACTCGCCCGCGCATACAACTGTGGCACGGCACCGCCGACACCCTCGTGCCCTACTCGCTGCTGCGCGAGTCGATCGAGCAGTGGACGAACGTATTCGGGCTGAGCCAGACTCCGACCAGCACCGACACCCCGCAGGCGAACTGGAACCGCAGCCGGTACGCCAATCCGTCCGGCACCGTGCAGGTGGAGGCGTACAGCATCCAGGGCGCCGGGCATGCTCTTCCGCAGAGCGGTATGGCCCGCTACGCCATCGAGTTCTTCGGCTTGACCACCAGTCCGACCGACACCACGCCGCCGACCACGCCAGGCACGCCGGTCGCGTCCAACGTGACCGCCACCAGTGCCACGCTGACCTGGACCGCGTCCACCGACCAGGGCGGCTCCGGCTTGGCCGGCTACAACGTCTACCGAGAGCAGGGCACCACCGACCCGCAGCTTGGCCAGTCCACCACCACCTCGATCACCCTGACCGGGCTGAGTGCCAACACCCAATACCAGGTGTACGTACGGGCGCGTGACGGCGCGGGCAACCTGTCGGGCAACTCCGCGCCGGCCACCTTCACCACGGCCGCCACCGGAGGCGACACCACGCCACCGACCGCCCCTGCCGGACTCACCGCCTCGGGCACCACCACAACCGGCACCAGCCTGACCTGGACGGCCTCCACTGACGACACCGGTGTGACCGGCTATGAGATCCTGCGCGCTCCCGGCGCGACGGGCGGCACGTTCGCCCAGGTCGGCACCTCGGCAACGACCTCGTTCACCGACACGGGCCTGTCTGCGGACACCACCTACCGCTACCAGGTCCGGGCGCGCGATGCCGCCGGTAACGTCTCGCCGGTCTCCAACACCGTCCAGATCACCACTCAGGGAGGTACGACCGGCGCCTGCTCGGCCACCCCGACCGTGCAGTCCCAGTGGGGGAACGGGTATGTGATCCAGCCGCTGACCATCACCAACACCAGCACCTCGACGATCACCAGCTGGACCGTCACCTTTACCCTGCCGGCCGGGCACACCCTGACCGGCTCGTGGAACGCCACCGTCACCACCAGCGGCCAGACCGTCACGGTCAGAAGCGTCAGCCACAACGGCACGCTCGCGCCGGGAGCCAGCACCACCAGCTTCGGCTTCCAAGCGAGCAGGCCCAACGGCAACACCGCCCTGCCGTCCGGCTACACCTGCGCCTGACCATCAGCCTCACGCGGTACGGAGACATCGCGAGCAATGATCGAAACCCGTGGATCTGCCGGGGAGGGGGGTACCTTCCCGGATCATCCGATGATGGTTTCGGGATAAGGCCGATGTTGGCGCGTCGGCCGGGAAGGCACACCCGTGCCGCTTACCACAGTGCCCGAGTTTCCCGCTGACGACCTCGACGGTACGGCGGGCGCCGCCTCCCTGCACACCTAGTCCGGACATGAAAGGTCCAGCCACGGAGCGTCGAAGCTACTCAGGAGATGGGCGAACGGTTCGAGTCCCCCTCGGACACGTTCGATTCGCCCATGAGGTCCTGGTCAGACGTAGAGCTGACCAGGATTCTTCTTTTGCCGGGGTGATAGGTCAGCCGAACGCCGAGCCCGGCGTACAGCCGGGCCTTCCTGACCGGCTCAGCCTTTCCCAGAATTCGTACTGCGTCACCCATGGTGTTCATCACCTTCGCGAGGTCGTCTCGGGTGAGCTGCCGCCTGCGGTTCGGTTCACGGCGTAGCTGTGCTTCGGCTCGGATCTTCTTGGCCTGTTCCTCTCGGATCCAGCCGGCGACCACGGCGGGTCCGCACCCGCCTCCAGCGCGGCGCGATGCTGGGCGAGCTTTCGATCGCATTCAGCCAGTTGACGCCGCGCCACGGCGAGACTCTCATGCTCCGACGGCTCGATCCGCTGGGCTTCGACCAGAAGGCCGAGCGTCTCATCGACTCGGTGAGGAGCGAACAACCTCCCCAGCCAGCGATCAAGCTTCGGAACGATCGCGTCCTCTATCTCGCATGCGCCGGCCTTCACCGCGGCCGCCGCCACCCGCCTGCTCGCCACAAACACGCCCGTGCGCGGTGAGGGAAACGGGGCCAGTAAAACGGCCGCGCGAGCGACCGCCGCGGCCGCGCTGCCGGCCCGCCTCGACGCTCGGTAAGAGTCGGTGGTCAGTGAGCTGGACTTCTGTGGGGCGGGCTCTGCAAGGTTATACCGTGGCCGCCGTGACGAATGTGGCGCAGATGGTGGCTTTCGCCGGTGTGATGACGCTCGGGGCGATGTCTCCCGGGCCTGACTTCGCTGTGGTCGTCCGGCGTTCCGCCGTGTCCGGCCGCGCGTACGGCATGGCCGCTGCGGCCGGGGTCTCGGCCGGTGTGTTCGTCTGGGTGCTGGCCACGGCGAGCGGCATCGCGGCTCTGCTGGCGACCTCAGCCGTGGCGTTCACCGTGGTCAAAGTCGTCGGGGCCGGCTACCTGCTGTATCTCGGGGTCAAGGCCTGGCGTGCGGCTTTGCGTAAGGGCGGCGAACTGCGGCTGGATCTACCCGACCCGGGAAAGCGCGGCCCGCTGGCGGCGTTCACCGAAGGGCTGCTGACGAACATGCTCAATCCCAAGGTGGCACTGTTCCTCATCGCGCTGGTGCCCCAGTTCGTCTCCGGCGACGCCGGACTGGGTGACGCGCTGGTGCTGTCGTTGATCGCGGTGGCGGGGACCGGAGTATGGTTCTTCCTGGTGGTCAACATCGTGGGGGCACTGCGCCGACTGTTCGCCAAGCCGGCCGTACGCAAGACCGTGGACGGGCTCACCGGAACCGCGTTGATCGCCCTCGGCATCAAGCTGGCCGTCGCCGGTCGCTCGTAGAAGGGGGGCCGTTAACGAACGTGTCACCAGCCCCGAACGAGCAGAGTTTCCCCTGTCAGACAGCCCCCCGTTGGACGACCTGACCTGGGACGACAGCACTGCTTTGCGGCTGGGCGTGGCTTCAGGAGTTCGAAGCCCTGACCTGGCGATCGGAAGAGCTTTTTGGCCCGCGATAAGTAGCGTTATCACAGGTCAGAACAGGTTTGGCTGCTGCTGACACGTTCGTTAACGGCATCCCAAGTACTGCTCCGACGCCTGCCGGTGGGCTTTCGGCCGCACGCGCGTCAGACGCCGGCGCCCCCTTACCCAGCGCCACCAACGCCAGGACGACACCCGCAAGCAGCGCCGTCACATCCGCGACCAGGCCGAACGCCTCGCACAGGCAGCCGGGAAGCTTGCCCTGGACCTGCACGCCGAAGACCTCGCCCCGCCCACTCAGCAGACCGGCCGGAAGCCTGGGCCCATCGCCGGCTACACCGCCGCCGCCCTGCCCCTGCTCGCCCAGGCCCGCACCGTCCTGGCCGCCGTCGCCGCCGACCGGGCGACCGGCGCCACCTGGGACGAGATCGCTGCCGTTCTGGATGTCAGCCCCGACACCGCCGCCCGCCGCTACCGAGCCTGACCGCACCCCCGTGAACGCAACCGACGACAGCTGCGGCACCTGGACGTTCATCACCCGCCACGCCCGCGTGCTGATCGCGATCGCTCGCGCTCCAGAGGCACGGATCCGCGACATCGCTGTCACGCTGGGCATCACTGGCTATGTACGTGAGTTGCGGAGGCGTTTGTTGCTGGGGCGGGGAAGGCGACTTCGTGTGGTGAGGAGTGATGTCGCCGAGTTTTGACGGCAGTGGGGTTCTTGCGGCGGGAGAGTCGGTGTGCTTCTCCCGTTTGGGGGCCCACGCGCATATCGGCGACCAAGGTCGAGCTGTATACGGCGATTCGCAACGTTTGCCCTGTCCGCTACCGACACCTCGGGGCGATGTCCCCCGTCGATATGTCCGCGCGTTCGGGGGCACGGCCAGCACGGCCAGCACGGCCAGCACGGCCAGCGCGACTCCGGGCCGTCGTTCCGTCGCGAGGGAGCGGCCAACGTGCCCGGATGAATCACGTCAAGCCGTGACTCGCGTGGGCCGGTATCGCAGGGCGACCGCCCCCGACCGGAACTCACGGCGGTCCACGGGCTCGAGCTGGATGCGCTCGCGCAGACCGGCGAGCAACGTCGGCCCGTGTCCGGCGAGGACCGGCTGCACAAGGAACTCGTACTCGTCGATCAGTCCCCGATCCGCCAACGCCTGGGGGAGCGTCACGCCACCCACCCACAGGCCCTCGCCTGACTCCTGCTTGAGCCGCTGAACCGCTTGCCCGAAGTCGCCTCGCACCAGCTCGGCATTCCAATCGACCGCGCTCAGCGTGCTCGACACGACGTACTTCTTCGCCCGGTCGATGGCCTCGGCGAACGGGATCTGCCACTCATCCATCCAGTCAGGCCACGTGCCCGTGGCCGGCTTCCGCCACGCCGACTCCATCATCTCGTAGGTCACCCGGCCGAACAGCAGGGCATCGGCTCGCTCCATCTCAGCGGTCCAGTAACGCATCGACTCCTCGTCCGGGGGGAGCCCCGCCTCGTGATGGCAGCAGCCGTCGAGCGTGACGTTGATCGAGTATCGAAGTGGTCTCATCTCGTTGCTCTCCTTTGATGCGCGCAGCGCGTTTTCACCGGACGTCTACTTAGACGGCTGTCGGCGCCATTTCTCATCGGCGCCCGATCCCGCCTGCTCAACACCGTCGTGATGCGAACCGGACCGCAGACCGAGCGCGCGACCGATCCGGGCGCTCGGGGCGTTCAGGGTCGCAACGAGTCTCGAAGCGCCCTGCGAGACCTACTGCCCCTCCACGACATCCTCGCCAAACAGCCACTCAGATGTCCGCCAAACCGGATCAGGCTTGGTCTCGGCACTCGGGCGGGACCGTCACGGGGGCGGCACGCCAGCCTCCAGGACCGCCGATGCCGGGAGGGCGGCTACTACTCGGCGATCGTCGTCATGACCTGCGGCTTTTTGTGTCGCGCGGGTGGAGTTTCCATTAGCGACACTGGACTTTCGTCCGAGTGCGACAAAAGTTCTACGAGTTCGGCCGTAACATCTGGACAGTCAGTACGTAACATTTTAAGCTCACACCAGAATGAGCCGCGAAGTTGGCGAAAGTTCGGGAGGTGCAGCGATTGAGAACGCAGCACCACACTCTTCGTCCCCTGCGCGGCGAGGGGCGGCGCCGCCCGAGATCAGTGGTCGGCTCGGACCCCGCGCGGTCGCACGGCCGTCGGACCGGAGCCGGAGTGACCGGGAGCCGGTCCCTTCACCCACTCACCCCCCACCCCCCTCGAACAGCCTGGAGGTCGTCATGCTGCTACCGATCTCTCCCACCATGACCCGCTGACGGCCGACGCGGCACCCGAGGGTGCCGTACCGCCGTCACAGGGCGATAGCCCCGGGTCGGCGGGAGCGGACGCCGACCGCTCCTGCCGACCCGGTCCCACCTCCCCGTTTCCTCTCTTATCGACTCTCACCGACCCGGCCCCGTTTTCTTTCCTGCCGCCCCGGTCCCACCTCTCCGTTTTTTCGCGCCGCGGTCACCCGTGACGACCGGCGACGACCACCTTCGTGCGCCCTTTGACGCGCCCACCCGCGCCCACTGAACGACTCGTCTCGCCCTCGCGGCGCTCGAAAGTGACGTGCCTCACATTTCCTGACAGCAGCTTATTGACTGTTTTACCAATAGCAGTCACAGTTTGTCCGAGCGACGTCGCCGAGGGATTCCCCACCTCTCCAACGTCGTCGGCGTGATCGGCGCACGCCCGCATGGACTCGTACCACAGGAAGCGAGCACCGCCGATCATGCTAAGAAAACTCGTCTCTTGCGTCGCCGTACTGGCGACGGCCCTCAGCCTGGCTCCCCCACCGGCGCAGGCCGCACCGAACACCGCACCGAACATCACCAAGAACACCGCGTCGAACGCGGTGGCGCTCGCGGCGCCCGGCTACACCCAGGTGACGCTCGCCAAAGGCGCGGCGGAGACCGGCGAGCCGATGGGCCTCACCGTCCTGCCCAACCGGGGCGTGCTGCACACCTCGCGCGACGGCACGATCCGCTACACCGACGTGCTGGGCAACACCAAGGTGGCGCTCACCATCCCGGTGTACACGCACGACGAGGAGGGCCTGCAGAGCATCAAGGCCGACCCGAACTTCGCGTCGAACCGGTGGGTGTACGTCTACTACGCGCCGCCGCTGTCCACCCCGGCCGGTGACGCGCCGGCCTTCGGGACGGCGGCGCAGTTCGCGCCGTTCAACGGGGTGAACCGGCTCGCCAGGTACACGGTGAACGCCGACCACACCCTCAACGCGGCCTCCGCGGTCACCGTCCTCGACGTCCCCACCAGCAGGGGCATGTGCTGTCACGTCGGCGGCGACATCGACTTCGACGCGGCCGGGAACCTCTACCTGTCCACCGGTGACGACACGAACCCGTTCGACTCCGGCGGTTACACGCCGATCGACGAGCGGACCGACCGCAACCCCGCCTACGACGCGCAGCGCACCTCCGCCAACAGCAACGACCTGCGGGGCAAGGTGCTGCGGATCAAGCCGAGCGCGGCCGGCGGCTACACGATCCCCTCGGGCAACATGTTCGCGCCCGGCACCGCGAACACCCGGCCGGAGATCTACGCGATGGGGTTCCGCAATCCGTTCCGGATGAACGTGGACAAGGCCACCGGCATCGTCTACCTGGGCGACTACGGGCCGGACGCGGGCACCGCGAGCGCCACCCGCGGCCCGGCGGCGTCGGTCTCGTTCGAGCGCATCACCCAGCCCGGCTTCTACGGCTGGCCGTACTGCTCGCAGTTCAACGTGCCGTACATCGACTTCACGTTCCCGTCGGGTCCTTCGGGCTCCGCGTTCAACTGCGCCGGCGGGCCGGTGAACACCTCGCGCAACAACACCGGCATCACCCAGCTCCCGGCCTCGCGCGCGGCCTGGCTGCCGTACGGGGTCGGCCAGGACCGGTCGGAGCTGTGCTGCGGAAGCTGGTCGCCGATGAACGCCCCGGTCTACAACTACGACGCCGGGCTCGCCTCCGACGTGAAGTTCCCGGCGTCGATGAACGGCAAGGTGTTCATCGGCGAGTTCGGCCGGCGGTGGATCAAGACGGTCACCCTCGCCTCCGGCGGCGGGGTGGGCGCGATCGAGCCCTTCCCCGCCTGGACCGGCACCCAGGTGATGGACATGGAGTTCGGGCCGGACGGCGCGCTGTACGTGCTCGACTACGGCACCGGCTGGTTCGGCGGCGACGCGAACTCGGCCGTGTACAGGATCGAGTACAACTCGGGCACCGGACAGGCGCCGATCCCGGTGATCAACGCCACCCCGAAGTCCGGTAACGCGCCGCTCACCGTGCAGTTCAGCTCGGCCGGGACGACGGATCCGGACGGCGACCCGATCACCTACGCGTGGGACTTCACGACGAACGGCAGCACCGACTCGACCGCGGCCAACCCGTCGTTCACCTACACGGCCAACGGCACGTACACCGCGACGTTGACGGTGAGCGACAACACCGGCCGCAGCGCCACGGCGAGCACCGTCATCAGCGTCGGGCAGCCGACGGTCACCCTCAACCTGCCGCTCAACGGGCGGGTGTTCAACTTCGGCGACGCGATCCCGTTCCAGATCAGCGTCACCGATCCGAACTCCCCGACCGTCGACTGCTCCCGAGTGAAGATCAACTACATTCTCGGCCACGACAGTCACGGCCACCAGATGACCAGCGCGACCGGCTGCTCGGGGACCATCCAGACTCCCGTGGACGGTGAGCACGACGCCAACGCGAACATCTTCGGCGTCTTCGACGCGGAGTACACCCCGGCCGGCTCGACCACGGCCGTCCACGCGCCGCAGGCCGTCCTGCAGCCGCGGACCCGCCAGGCCGAGCACTACAGCGCCCAGCAGGGTGTGCAGATCGTGGCCAAGCCGTCGGCGAACGGCGGCAACGCGGTCGGGCACGTCGAGAGCGGGGACTGGATCTCGTTCACGCCGTACAACCTGACCGGGGTCACGTCGTTCACCGCCCGGGTCGCGTCGGCGGGCGCCGGTGGCACGCTCACCCTGCGGGCCGGTTCCGCGACCGGGACGGTGATCGGCACGGCCACGGTCGCGCCGACCGGCGGCTGGGAGAACTGGGTCAACGTCACCGGCACGGTGACGCCGCCCTCGGGGACGACGAACCTGTTCCTGGTCTTCACCGGGGGGACGGGGTCGCTGTTCGACCTCGACTCCTTCACCTTCAACGGTGGCACCACGTCGACGAACCTCGCGCTGAACAAGCCGGCGACGGCCTCCAGCGTGGAGTCGGCCACCTACCCCGCCTCCGCCGCGGTGGACGCGTCGGCGACGACCCGGTGGTCCAGCGCGTTCTCCGACCCGCAGTGGATCCAGGTCGACCTGGGCGCCACGTACACGATCAACAGGGTGCGTCTGGTGTGGGAGGCGGCCTACGGCTCCGCGTACCAGATCCAGACCTCGACGAACGGAACGACCTGGGCCAATGCCCGATCGGTGACCGGCGGCAACGGCGGTGAGGACGACCACACCGGCCTGAGTGCCTCCGCCAGGTACGTGCGGATCCACGGCACCACCCGGGCCACGGTGTACGGGTACTCCCTGTTCACCTTCGAGGTCTACGGAAGCTGATCAACGGGGCGGGGCCGGTCACCCGGCTCCGCCCCGCCGGAGACGAGGGTCCGGACATGGCGGTGGCCCCGCCTCACCCCCCCAGGGGAAACGGGGCCACCGTTTTCCGACCGGACCCGCCTGAGCCGGGTGAGCGCACATCCGGTCGGAAAATCAGGTACGGCGCTACGCGGCCGTCGTCACGAGGTCAGCCCGCGCTGCAGGAGACCGTCGGCCAGGTCGAGTTACCGTTGCGCTGGATCGTCACACCCCAGTTGTTGCCGTTGCCGTTGGGCCTCGCGGTCAGCACCTGGGCGCTGGGGTAGTTGGCGCTGATGTTCCAGGTGGAGAGGATCTTCGCGGGGGACGGGACGTTCATCGTCACGGTCCAGTTGTTCGAACCGCTGACCGAGACGTTGAGGTTGTAGCGGTCACTCCACTGCTCGCCCGCGGAGAGCGACGCGGTGCAGCCACCGTTGCCGCCGCCGTTGTTGCCACCGCCGTTGTCGCCGCCGGAGGAGCCGCCGATCGTGATGTTGGAGTTTCCGCTGCTCTGGTATCCCTCGGTGGCGAGGATCATGTAGTCGTGGCTGCCCAGGTTCATGCCGTTACGGGCCCACGCGTCGAAGTGGTTGCCGGAGGTTATGGTCCCGCCGGTCTTCTTCGACTGCCGGACGCTCCAGTACTGGTTGAACGTCTTGTTGCCCTCGATGGAGGGGGCGTTGTACCGCGTCGTCTGGTAGATGTCGTACGTGCCGCCGTCGCTGGTGACGGTGCCCTTGTACGTGCCGGTGGGCCGGTAGGTGCCCCAGTTGTCGACGATGTAGTACTCCACGAGCGGGTTTCTCGTCCATCCGTAGAGGGTGAGGTAGGCGTTGCCCGACGGGTTGAAGCTGCCCGAGTAGTTCACGGCCCTGCGCGAGCCGGTGCGCCAGCCCTTGCCGGCGACGAAGTTCCCGGTGTTCCTCCACGAGGTGCTGTAGTTTCCGCCGGACCCCAGTTCCATGGAGACCGTGCCCTGGCTGTCGGTCCAGAACGAATAGAAGTAGCCGCCGTTGTCGCCGGTCTGGTTGGTGGTGACGGCCGCGTGGGCCGGGCCGGGCAGTACCGCCACGGCGATGGCCAGGGCCACGGCGCAGGCACGGCCGACGAGCAGCCTGACGCGACCGCGTCCGCGCCTCTTGCGGGGGGCATCGTTCATGTGCGTGCTTCCTCCTCGTGAGGGCTGGGGCAGGCAGCGTGATACGACCCGGCGGAGCTCGCGGTGGCCGAGGGGACGTCCACCACGCGTTGGGGTCGTACAACGCGGCAGGGCTGGCCGGCCGTCGTACGGTCGACGGCCGGAGGACCAGGCCGCGCGGCGAGTGACCCGGATCGGCAGCGTTTCGGGCTGTCGATGGTGAGAGTGTGGGTTCGCCTCCGCCGAACTGTCAATAAGTTTCAGAAACATATCGGAAATCTGATCTTGCTAGAGCTTTGCCGATAGAACGTTTTGCCTGGTAGCAGAGATTGCGTCATCAAGCGAGGCCGGATTGCTCCATGAAAGCTTCTCCCTGATGATCAAATACAAGGCGGCGATTCCGAAACGTTTCGATGCTTCCTTGACAGGTTTCGTAACAATCCACAGAATGACTCACCAAACAGGCCCTGCTCGCCTCACCCGGGGCGAGTGACGACGGAACCGCGGTTCCGTGCGTTCCGTACGTGTTACGCCGCAGCCGTACGGTGTCCGTTCTCACCGATCGATGTTCCAGTGGAGGAACAGAATGATCGAAAACGCGACCATCGGCAGTGGAGGCCGGAGACGCCGCTCGCGCGTCCGGAATTCACTCGTCATGAGTCTCCTCGTGGTTCTCGGAACGGTGTTCGCCGTGACCTCATCACCCGCGGCGCAGGCCGCCGACTGCAGTGCCGGATATGTCGGACTCACCTACGACGACGGTCCCAACCCCGGCAACACCGCCAACCTGCTGAACGCCCTGAAGCAGAACGGCCTGCGGGCCACCATGTTCAACACCGGGCAGAACGCCCAGAACAACCAGGCCCTGGTCCGCGCCCAGCAGGACGCCGGCATGTGGATCGGCAACCACAGCTACACCCACCCCCACCTCGTCAACATGAGCAGCTCCCAGATCCAGTCGGAGCTCCAGCGGACCCAGCAGGCGATCCAGCAGGCCACGGGGACCGCCCCCAAGCTCTTCCGGCCTCCGTACGGGGAGACCAACGCCACCCTGCGATCGGTCGCGCAGCAGCTCGGCCTCACCGAGATCATCTGGGACGTCGACTCCCAGGACTGGAACGGCGCCAGTACGGCCCAGATCGTGCAGGCCGCCGGACGACTGCAGAACGGCCAGATCATCCTGATGCACGACCAGTACGCGACGACGCTCAACGCGATCCCGCAGATCGCCGCGAACCTCAGAAGCCGCAACCTGTGCGCCGGCATGATCTCCCCCTCCACCGGCAGGGCCGTGGCGCCTGACGGCGGCACCACCCCGACCAACCCGCCGACCGGCAGCTGCACGGCCGGCATCACCGCCGGCCAGCAGTGGAGCGACCGGTTCAACCTGTCGGTCAACGTCTCGGGAAGCAACAACTGGATCGTCACCGTGACCCTGCGGAACGCCCAGCGGATCAGCTCCACCTGGAACGGCAGCCCGACCTGGGACGGCAGCGGCAAGGTCATGACGATGCGTCCCAACGGCAGCGGCAACACCTTCGGCTTCACCGTGATGCACGGCGGCGACTGGACCTGGCCGACGGTCTCCTGCCGGGTGGGCTGACCTTCCCCACGACCTCGGCCTCGCCGGTGACCCCGGACGAGGCCGACGGACGACGGGTGCCGGTGAGCTCACGGAGCCGTCATCCGGCCGTGTCGGTCCCCGCACCGCGGATCCGCGGTGCGGGGACCGACGTCATCACTTTTCTTTGTCGTGTCGAAAATTTTTCGGGGGCCGATTCCGAGGGAGTTCGATGAAGCGTTTACTGATTGTCGGTACCACCACGCTCATGCTGGCCGGTGCGCTGAACACCGTCCCCGTGCAGGCGAAGGAGCGGCCCCCCAAGGTCGCCGAGCAGAGCCTGCGCGCACTCGCCGCCCGCCACAACCTCGCCATCGGCACCGCCGTCGACATGGACGTGCTGCGCGACGCGAGCGATCCGCAGTACCGTGCGCTCACCGCCTCGCAGTTCTCCACCGTCACCGCCGAGAACGCGATGAAGTGGGAGTCGCTGGAACCGACCCGGGGCGTGTACAACTGGGGGCCGGCCGACGAGCTGATCGAATTCGCCCGCAAGAACAAGCAGCAGGTCCGCGGGCACGTGCTGGTCTGGCAGAACCAGCTGCCGACCTGGCTCACCAAGGGCGTCGAGGACGGGACGATCAGCAAGACCCAGCTCCGCGACATCCTGCGCGACCACATCACCACCGTCGTCAAGCGCTACAAGGGCAAGATCTGGCAGTGGGACGTCGTCAACGAGGCGGCCAGCGACCCGTGGGACAGCCCGTCGTCGATCCACCTGAAGGGCTTCTGGGCGCAGCACCTCGGCCCCGGCTACATCGCCGACGCCTTCCGCTGGGCCCGCGCGGCCGACCCGGGCGCGCTGCTGTTCTACAACGACTACAACATCGAGGCGTTCGGCGATCGTGGCGCCTCGGACAAGACCTGGTACGTCTACAACATGGTCAGGCAACTGCGCGCGAGCGGCGTCCCCATCGACGGCGTGGGCAGCCAGGGGCATCTCGGCACCCAGTACGGCAACTTCAACGCCTTCCAGGCGCTGGAGGTGCTCGACGCCTTCTCCGACCTCGGGCTCGCCACGGCGTTCACCGAGGTGGACGTGCGCAGCCAGATGACCGACGGCGTGCGTGCGGGCGACTCCAACGAGGTCAACCCCCGCCTCCAGGCGTCGGCGGCCAACTTCAGCGTGCTCCTGCAGGCATGCCTCGCCAACCGGCACTGTCTGGCCTACACCGTCTGGGGATTCACCGACAGGCACTCCTGGGTGCCCGGCTGGTTCTCCGACCCCCCGGAGGGCCTGGCCACCCTGTACGACGAGTCCTACCGGCCCAAGCTCGCCTACAACGTCGTCAAGGCCGACCTGGCGTTCACCGGACCGCCCAACGTCCTGCCGAGGATCCCGCAGAAGCCCCGGCGATGAGCGAAGGCGGGGTGTCCGTGCTCGGACACCCCGCCGTTTCCCGGCCGAGCCTCCCGTGGAGGACTCGGTGACGAGACGAACGGGCCGGGCCGCGAATAGCGCGGCCCGGCCCGAAATCGGATCAGGGGCTGGTGCAGGTGGCCGTGGGGGTGGCCGCGGTGCCGTTGCCGGTGAAGCCGAAGGTGGTCGACTGACCCGCCGCGATGGAACCGTTGTAGGGGGCGTTGCGGACGGTCACGTTGGAACCGGACACGGTGTGCTGGCCGTTCCACAGGCTGCTGATGCTCTGCCCGCCAGGCCAGGCCCACTGCACGGTCCATCCGTTGACCGGCGAGCTACCCGCGCGAACGGTCACCGTCGTCTGGAACCCTCCCGGCCAGCTGTTGGTCGTCTCGACCGTCGCCGTACACGCCCCCGTACCCGGGGTGGGAGTCGGCGTCGGCGTCGGGGTCGGGGTGGGCGTCGGGGTCGGGGTCACGGTGGGAGTGGGCGACGGGGTGGGGTTCGGGGTCGCGGCGTTGAGCGCGTCCAGGACGGCGTTGTAGGCCGGCTTCTTGTTGCCGCCGCTGAACAGCAGCGGGGTGTCGCCCGAGCGCCAGGAGTCCTGGTCGCGGACGCCCCACACGGTGATGCCGTTGCAGCGGGGCACGGCCAGGCAGTCGTTGACCACCGCGGCGTAGGTCTGCGGGGAGGCGCCCTGGATGTCCAGCTCGGTGATCTGCACGTCCACACCCAGCGCCGCGAAGCTCTGGATGGTGGTGCGGTAGTTGCTGTTGTACGGGCTGCCGCTGTTGAAGTGCGACTGCAGGCCGACGCAGTCGATCGGCACGCCGCGCTGCTTGAAGTCGCGGACCATGTTGTAGACGCCCTGGGTCTTGGCCCAGGTCCAGTTGTCGATGTTGTAGTCGTTGTAGCAGAGCTTGGCGGCCGGGTCGGCGGCGCGCGCGGTGCGGAAGGCGACCTCGATCCAGTCGTTGCCGGTGCGCTGCAGGTTGGAGTCGCGTCGTCCGCCGCCGCTGTCGGAGAAGGCCTCGTTCACCACGTCCCAGGCGTAGATCTTGCCCTTGTAGTAGTTCATCACACCGTTGATGTGGTTGATCATCGCCTGGCGCAGCGCGCTGCCGGACATGTTCTCCATCCAGCGCGGCTGCTGGGCGTGCCAGGCCAGCGTGTGCCCGCGCACCCGCTTGCCGTTCTGCACCGCCCAGTTGTAGATGCGGTCGGCGTTGCCGAAGCTGAACTGGTTCTGGTTCGGCTCCGTGGCGTCGATCTTCATCTCGTTCTCGGCCGTGATCATGTCGAACTCACGGTTCGCGATCGTGGTGTACTGCGAATCACCGAGCCTGCCGGCGCTGATCGCGGTGCCGAAGTATCGCCCGCTCTGCTGGGCCGCCGCGCCGAGCGTGGTCGCCGCGGCGCTCGCGGAACCGGCGGAAGTGGCACCGGCCGAACCCGGAACCGTCACCGCCGCGATCGTGCCGAGCACGAGGGTGCCGAGGGCACCGGCGACCAGGGTCCGGCGGAGACCACCGAGGGGGCGCCGGGTTCCGGGTGGGG
The DNA here is from genome assembly GCF_040648855.1 of Streptosporangium sp. NPDC049078. Lineage (NCBI taxonomy): Bacteria > Bacillati > Actinomycetota > Actinomycetes > Streptosporangiales > Streptosporangiaceae > Streptosporangium > Streptosporangium sp. NPDC049078. Next base: position 79,494 of record NZ_JBEZEL010000009.1, on the reverse strand, counting down.
GGATGGCATTTGTGCCCATGCCTGAGCCTCCATAAATGCATCACGGGAAACACGGGGGACATCCCCGTGAGTTCGACGTCACGCCCGTTGCCGGAAAGGCCGGAAAGGCACACCACAGGGCGTCGCAGGCGACGGCCCTGCTGCGCGCGCCACCGACCTGGCCGTAGGAGGACGCCTTGGGGACTCAGTGTGGAAACCTCACCGAAATACGTCAAGACTGCACAGAAAGTTTCGGATCCTCGCTCGGCGTATACGCCCTGGCCATGCTCACAACCTCTGTCCCTGCCTCCTGAAACCTTGCGGTCCCATCGCAGCGAGGCGAGACACGGTGAATGTAAGTTTCAGTGCGACGCCCTCGCGCTCGAAGATCGCGAGGGCGGGAGATCCTCGTTCCCGCCCCCGCGAATCAGGAAAGGCGGCCGGCGGCGAGCAGCCGTTCGCACGCGTCGAGCAGACGTCTCCGCAGCGGCCTCGCCCGCTCGGCGAATCCCCGCTGCTCGGCGGCGTACTCGGCCCGCCCCTCGGACGTCTCGATCCGGATCGCCCGATGGCCGAGCGCGGTGAGGTCGTACGGGGAGGCGCGCATGTCCAGGGTCCTGATCTCTCTGGCCAGCTCGAAGCAGTCGGCCACGAGTTCCGAGGGGACCAGGGGCGAGAGCTTGTAGGAATGCTTGTAAAGGTCCATGTTGGCGTGCAGACAGCCCGGCTGTTCCAGCTCCGGCTGCCGCTCCCTCGTCGGCCACAGCGCGTTGAGCGGACGCGCCTCGGGGGTGAAGAAGCGGAACGCGTCGAAGTGGCCGCACCGCACACCCCGCTCCTCCACGACCTGTGCGATCTCCTCCCCGCTGAGCCGCAGCGGCCAGGAGTCGTGCCGCACCTCCGTGGCCTTGTAGACCATCGCCCACTCGTGCAGGCCGAAGCAGCCGAAGTATCCCGGCCGTGACGCGGTGGCGGCCAGCAGCCGCATGATCCACTCGACGGATGGGCCACGCCTGCTCATCAGCGTCGCGGTGTCGAGCGTCGCTCCCTCGGGGGTGTCGAGGTAGCCGCGGCCCACATCGCGCGCCCCCTTCAGCAGCACCCCGGCGCCCGGATGCCACCTGCGCAACCGTGCCGGCCGGTGCCCGTAGTAGGTGAACAGGAAGTCCTCGATGGGATGGGCCTCGCCCCGCGCCCGGCGCGCCAGGTGCGGCTCCGCCCACACCTCGATCCGCCGGCGGTGGGCCTCCGCCCGAGCCCGCCACTCCTCCGCTTCCAGAACCTCCACCGCTGAATGGTACGCGCGGGCGGGTGGTGCCCGTCCGTCCCCCCTTCCGGGTGCGGGCGACGGTGAGCGCCCGCAGAACGGCGCATCGGTGAACGGAAGATGAATTGTCAATTCAACTCTGGATACCGCGCTTCGCACTGTCGTCATTAATCACATAATTCGATTACAGCCGCTATTAATGGCGATACGGGGCAAGCCTTCGAGGAATCACATGAAGCGTTGGATCGGTGTCGGGCTGGCGCTGCTCCTCGGTGCCGCCGTGGTGGCGGCGATCGTGGCGGGCAACCGTGGCGGCGGCGCGGAGACGCGGGAGCTCACCCTGGTCCAAGGGGTGATCGGGTCGGAGAAGAAGCCGTTCTTCGACGATCCGGAGGTGCGGGCGGTCTTCGCCGGGCACGGCCTCCGGGTGGAGGTCGACACCGCCGGGTCGCGCCAGATCGCGACCTCGGTGGACCTGGGGAAATACGGCTTCGCGTTCCCGTCCAGCGCTCCGGCGGCCGAGAAGATCAGGCGTGACCGGGGCGTCGCGCGCACGTTCGCGCCGTTCTCCTCCCCCATGGCGGTCGCCACCTTCACCCCGATCGTGGACGTCCTGAGCAAGGCGGGCGTCGTACGGGACTCGGGGCAGGGTTACCAGGTGCTCGATATCCAGAAATATCTGGATATGGTGGCTAAAGGCACTCGCTGGGACAAACTACCGGGCAATACTGCTTATCCGGCACGCAAACGCGTGCTGCTCACCACCACCGACATCCGCACCTCCAACTCCGCGGCGATGTATCTCTCGATCGCCGGTTACGTGGCCAACGGCGACGACGTGGTCACCTCCGAGGAGCAGGGCGCCAGGGTCGCCGGGACCGTCGCCCCCCTCTTCCTCGACCAGGGATACTCCGAGACCAGCACCGAGGCGCCGTTCGAGGACTACCTGTCCCTGGGGATGGGGAAGACGCCCATGGTCGTGATCTACGAGGCGCAGTACGCCTCGCGGCTGTTCGCCGGGGACGGCTCGATCCGTCCTGACATGCGGCTGCTCTACCCTTCGCCCACGGTCCTGAGCAAGCACACCCTCGTGCCGTTGAGCGCGCAGGGCACCGAGGTCGGCAGGCTCCTGCAGGAGGACCCCGAACTCGGACGCCTCGCGGCCCGGTACGGCTTCCGCACCGCCGCCGCCAAGGCGTTCGACGACCTCGTGGCGAAGGTGAACGCGCCGCTGCCTCCCGGCCTGGTCGACGTGGTGGAACCCCCCGACCACGAGCGGCTGGAGGGCATGATCTCCGCGATCGAGACGCGCTACCGGTCCGGAGCGGTCCCCTCGTCCACCCCCTGACCTCACCTTCCCAGCGCTTCGAGGAGAGACCACCGTGAGCGATCTCGTGCTCAGCCCGCCAGAACCCGTGGCCAAGGTGCCCACGGAGAAGGCCGCCACCATGCTGCCGGTCCCGGAGGGGCGGGAGGCGGAACTCGCGGAGAAGGCCCGCGGTTTCGCCGAGGAGCTGAGCGGCCTGGACCCCAGGTCACCGGAGTTCACCCGGAAGGTGCACGACATCACCTCGATGGGCGACTCGGAGATCCGGGCCTCCTCCCAGGTGGCGAACCGCATGCTGAAACGGCCGGTGGCCGCGCTGGCCTCCGTCAAGGGCGAGGGCCGGGACGCGCAGGCGGCGGTGGCGGGGCAGCTGGTCGCGCTGCGCCGGACGATCGTCGACCTCGACCCCAAGCAGACGTCCGCCCCGGCCAGGAAGCTGCTGGGACTGATCCCGTTCGCCGACCGGTACTTCGCGACTACTTCGCGAAGTACCGGTCGGCGCAGAAACACCTCGACGACATCATCCGCGCCCTCACGTCCGGACAGGACGAGCTGCGCAAGGACAACGCGGCCATCGAGGGCGAGAAGACCAACCTGTGGGAGTCGATGAAGCGCCTGCAGGAGTACGCCCTGCTCGCCGCCGCCCTCGACGCCGCGGTGGAAGAGAAGATCATGTATGTCGAGGCGGCCGAGCCGGAGAAGGCCACCGCCCTGCGCTCGGACGCGTTGTTCGGCATCCGGCAGAAGCACCAGGACCTGCTGACGCAGCTCGCGGTGTCCGCCCAGGGGTATCTCGCCCTCGACCTGATCCGCAGGAACAACCTCGAACTGATCAAAGGCGTGGACCGGGCGACCACGACGACGGTCGCGGCGCTGCGCACGGCGGTGACCGTGGCCCAGGCCCTCGCCAACCAGAAACTCGTGCTCGACCAGATCACCGCGCTGAACGCCACCACCTCCGACCTGATCGTGGCGACGAGCGAGATGCTGCGCACCCAGGCGGCCGACATCCAGACCCAGGCGGCGTCGACCACGGTCGACATGGACGCGCTGCGCAGGGCGTTCGACAACGTCTACGCCACCATGGACACGATCGACACGTTCAAGGCCAAGGCCGTGGAGAACATGGCGATCACCGTGGACAGCCTGACCGTCGAACTCGACCACGCGCGCACGTACCTGGAGCGCTCCCGGCGCGGCGACGAGCAGGAGCTTCCGCGATGAAGGGCTCGGCGCCCGGCCCCCGCCCGGCGGGACACGCACCCGGCACCCCACGTACCCCCCACCCGGACGGACCCGCACCCGGCACCCCGCGCGACTCCCGCCCCACCTCGCCGGCGCCGCGCGACTCCCGCCGTGTCATGCGGGCACCCGGCGCGCGGGCGGGTGCCCGCCGGCTCGGGTGGGCGCTCGCCGTGCTCGCCCTGCTGACGGCGTCGGTCGCGTGCGGCGGGGCCGGCACCACAGAAGCCCCCGGCACCGCCACCCGCCACCCGGACGGCCCGGACGTGCTGCGCGTCCTCGCGGGAAGCGAGGTCGGCGACCTGGAACCGCTGCTCAGGCGGGCCGGGGAGGCCGTCGGCGTGCGGGTCGCCCTGTCGTACGCCGGAACGCTCGACGGGGCCGACCAGGTGGCGGGCGGCGGCGCGGACGGGCGGTACGACGCGACCTGGTTCTCCTCCAACCGCTACCTGTCGCTGATCGAAGGGGCGTCCGCGCGGCTCTCGACCCAGACCAAGATCATGGTCTCGCCCGTGCTGCTCGGGCTGAAGGCGTCCAAGGCCCGCGAACTCGGCTGGGACGGCAAGACCGTGACCTGGAACGACATCGCCTCGGCCGCACGCGCGGGGAGGTTCACCTTCGGCATGACCAGCCCCGCGGCGTCCAACTCCGGATTCTCGGCGCTGGTCGGCGTGACGGCGGCGCTCTCCGACGCGGGCGAGGCCCTGGAGGAGGCCCAGATCGACGCGGTGACCCCCAGGCTGAAGGAGTTCTTCTCGGCGCAGACGCTCACCTCCGGCTCCTCCGGCTGGCTCGCGGACGCGTACGCCAGGGAGGGCGGGGTGGACGGGCTGGTGAACTACGAGTCCGTGCTGCTCGGCCTCAACGCCTCGGGAAAACTCGCCGAGCCGCTCACGCTGGTCTACCCGGGCGACGGGGTGGTGACGGCCGACTACCCGCTCACGCTCCTGAGCTCCGCACCCCCGGAGAAGAAGGAGCTGTACGGGAAGCTCGCCGCCTGGCTGCGCACGCCGGAGATCCAGCGGGAGATCATGACCACCACCCACCGCAGGCCCATCGTCCCCGAGGTGAGGCCGGAGGCGCGCTTCGGGACCGCGTCGCCGGTGGAGCTGCCCTTCCCCAACCGGCGCGACGCCGCCGACAGGCTGATCGGCGCCTACCTCAACCAGGTGCGCAGGCCCTCGCGGACCCTGTTCGTGCTGGACACCTCCGGCTCGATGGCGGGAGGGCGGATCGACGCGCTCAAGCAGGCGCTGACCGCGCTGTCGGGCGCCGACACCTCCGCCGGCGGATCGTTCTCGCGCTTCCGCGACCGCGAGACGGTGACGATGATCCCGTTCAACACGGCCCCAGGCAGCCCGCGGACCTTCACGCTGCCCGACCGCGACCCCGAACCGGTGCTCCGGCAGATCCGCTCGTACGGCGAGGGGCTGCGGGCCGAGGGCGGGACCGCGATCTTCGACAGCCTGCGGGCCGCCTACGAGCAGGTCCGGTCGTCGCCGTCGGAGGACTTCACCTCGATCGTGCTGATGACGGACGGCGAGAACACCGACGGCGCCTCCTACGACGACTTCGCCGACTACTACGCCGCACTGCCCGTGAAGTTCCGGACGTTCGTCGTGCTCTTCGGCGACAGCGACGTCGACGAGATGAAACGGATCGCCGAACTCACCGGCGGAGCGACCTTCGACGCCCGGCAGGGGTCGCTGGCCGCGGCCTTCAAGGAGATCCGTGGCTACCAGTAGCCCGCTGAGGCGGATCCTCGCCTACGCCGGGTCGACCAGGAACATCACCGGATGCGTCCTCGCCCTGGTCGGAGTGGTCCTGGTCTTCCTCGGCGTCGCCGGGACGTTCTGGCCCGTCGTGGTCGCCGGGATGTACGGCATCGGAGCGCTGCTGGCCCCGGCCGACCGGGTGAGGCTCACCATCTCGCACGCGGAGGTGGAGTCCCGGCAGTTGGAAACCGACCTCGCCGCCCTGTCGGCCAAGGTCGACGGGAACCGGTTCCCCGACGACGTGGTGAGGCGGGTCGGCGCGCTCGCCGAGGTGCTGCGCGACATCCTCCGGCGGGCGGACACGCTCACCTCCTCGCCCGACCACCTGCACATCGTGTCGCAGACGATCAGGGACTACCTGCCGTCCAGCCTGGAGACGTACGCGAACCTGCCCCGCTCCTACGCGCTCACCCGGCGCGGCGAGCGGGAGCGCAGCGCGCACGAGGAACTGCTCGCCCAGCTCGACCTGCTGGACACCCGGCTGCGCGAGGTGGCCGAGTCGGTCTACCGGGGTGACGAGCAGGCGCTGCGCGACCAGGGCAGGTTCCTGCGGGACCGGTTCGGCGGCTCCGGCCTGGACCTCTGACCCGGCCCCCTGCACCTCCGGCCCGAATCTCCGACCCGGCTACCCTGTACCTCCGGCGGCTCGGGCCTGAGTATCCGACCCGGCCCGCCTGCACCTCCCGCCTGGATCTCCGACCCGGCCACCCGGCACCTCCGGCGGAGGGAGGGGGTTCGTCGGATCCGGCCCCCGTCAACCGAGACGTACGACGACCGTGTTCGAGCCGCCGCCCCGGCCCGCCAGGCGCCCGAAGGTGAGCGTGAGCCGCGCGCCGGTCGTCGCGCCCGCCAGCAGGGGATGCCCGCGCGACACCCCGGTCACCGGCCGGTTCCAGGTCACGGTGAGCTCCTCCAGGTCGCGCCGGGGGTCCGACACGGTCAGCGTCGCCGTACCGTCGCCGGTCTCCCTGACCAGCACCGCGCACGGGGCGGAGACGGCGAGGTCCCCGGCGGCCCCGTCGTTCCAGAAGTTGACGGCGGTGATCCCGAGCGACGGGACCCGGACCCCCTGGCAGCGGGCGCTGTTGGCGAGCACCCGCGCCCAGCCGGGGTCGGCGGCGCGGGCCTGTGTCTCCGCCAGGCTCGCGCCCGGCAGGAGGAGGTAGACGTAACCCGCCGAGACGGGATCGACGCCGTGGTCGAGCCAGAGCGTCACGTAACTCCGGGTCGCCCGCTCCCGGCCGCCGGTGCGCTCCTCGCGCAGTGTGCGCAGGCGGGTGCCGCAGGGCAGCACGTAACCGCCGTGCCCCTCCAGGTGCGCCCACCCCTTCCCGTCGTCCACGACGAGAGGCGCGCCGGTCCTGCGGTTGTCCACGACGGTCTCGACCGGCACGCCGTCGCCGGCGGTGATCGCGGCGCCGAGGCAGACCACCGCGTCGTCGAGGAAGAACCACGACTTGAAGGCCTCCAGGGTGCTCTCGAAGCCGTTCAGGTGCTGGCCGACCGTCGCGTACGCACCGTCGGTGGCGCCGCCCACCCAGCGGCCCGGCGGGCAGGTGTCGCCCCACGCCTCGCCGGCGCCGTCGGCCAGCCGCCGGGTGGAGACGGTCGTGCCCGGCAGGCGGTAGGGGTCGACGGTGGTCCAGAAGGAGTCGGAGTACTGGTCGCCGTGGCCGTCGGCCCACCAGTAGAGCATCCCCGAGCCGGTGTGCCAGCCGCGGAGGTTCTCGCCGTTGCCGTGCTCGTAGTGGCCGATGCGGTGGGAGGCCATGCTGAGGCCCGCGCACCAGCCGGGCCCGCGGTGGACGGCGCGGGCGCTCATCGCGAGCAGCCGGTGTCCGGCGGGTTCCTCGGCCGCGGGAACGGCGTCGTCGTCCAGGATCGCGGCGAGGCGGGCGTGGAAGCCCAGGTCGTCCTCCTCGGCCGCGTCGAGCATGGGCCGGTGGGTGTTCCGCAGCGCCCACCCCTTCACCATGCCCTGCCAGCGGGACCGCTCGGCGGCGGAGGCCGTCTCTCCCAGCAGCAGGATCGCGGAGGCGATCGCCCGCCCCCTGTCGTGGTCGCCGTACGGCCGCCTGCCGACCGCCCGGCCGCTGACCAGGTCCATGCAGGAGCCGTCGTGGACGACCGGCGCGAACGTCCTCTCGACGCTGTCGAAGACGACCTGCCTTTCCCGGTCGACGACCTCCCACGGCGAGCCGCGCAACACCGCGAACAGCGTCGCGAGGCCGGACAGCAACGACGCTCCGTACGTGCCCTGGTAGGGGACGGTCGTGTGCTGGACGAAGGAGCCGTCCCGGTAGAACCCGTCGCCCTCGGAGACGTAGGGGAAGACCGGGGAGAGCGCGGAGACGGCGAGCGCGACCTTCGCCGGGTCGGAGCCGAGGACGGCCCGCAGCAGCGTCACCACGCACAGGTCCACCCGGTTGGCCCCGGTGCTGGTCCCCTCGTAGTCGTCCAGGCGGCACTCGGGGACGAAGTGGTCCACCGCCTCCCGCAGCGCCGCGGCCCGCGGGCCGGTCAGGTGCGGGCCGATCAGCAGGGCCGCGTCGAGGAGGTTCCTGGGGGCACCGATCTGCCAGTGCCACCAGTTGCCGACCTGGTCGGCGCCCGCCGCGTACACCCGCCGCCGGTAGTGGTCGACGCCGGTCGCGACGGCCGCGGCCAGGTTCGCGTCGCCGGTCAGGCCGGTCCCCGGCAGGGCGTACGCGCGGGCCATGGCCCGCAGCCGGGCGGTGGTGGCGCCGAGCGAGGGGAACGGCAGGCCGGGCCAGAGCGACGCGTCGGCCGGTGCCATGGCGTCCCGGTATCCGGCCGCCCTCGTCCCCAGCCTCGCCAGCCGGGTCCGGTACGGCTCGGCCGTCGCGTCGAACCCCGCCCCCGCCGTCACGTCCCGCCAGCGGTGACGCAGCGCGGTGAGGGGATCGGCCGGCGGGTGCGACGCGCTCTTCGGGGACGCGGTCTCCTCGTGCCTCCCGGTGCCGGTGTGCGCGGCGTACGCCGGGATCATCGCCCCGGTCGCGACGACCCCGCCGAGCCGAAGGAAAGATCTCCGGGAATGTCGGTCCACGCCTAGATTGTCGGCCGGAAATCATCCTCGCCGTGGACACCGCGCCACATTGCCGTCGTTTGCCGTGATGTGGGCGACCCGCCGCAGGCGGGCAGGGGTGAGAGAACCACGTCGCAGGCGGGCGAGGGTCGGAGTGATCCCCCGAGCGGTATCCGACTCGGGTGGGGCCACGTCGCGGGCGGGCGGGGGTCAGAGATCCACGTCGCGGGAGGCGACCACGCGGACCCCCTCGGGTTCGTGGCCCACCGGGGTGACCACGACCCGCCTTCCTCCCTCCTCGTATCCGTGCTCGGTCAGCCACATGAGGGTGTACACGTCGAGTTGACTGAAGTGGATCGGGGAGGCGGGCGAGAAGATGTCGTCGCCGGTGTCGCCTTCGACGATCGACAGGGTGTAGGTGGTCATGGCAGCCTCCGGGCCGTGGTCGTCCTCGGGAGGTCCATACCCCGGGGTTGGCCTTGGGAGGTCCATCTCCCGGTCGAGAAGGCCCCGCGCACAACCTCGGACAGCGGCGAACCCTCGCTCGCCCCGGCGCCCCCGGCCGTGCGTACGGCCTCGCGCGCGCCTCGCCCAGCGGGCGTCCGAGGGGTGGGGCACCGCCCTCCGAGCGGTCTCGGAAAAGCAGGGTTCCAATTACCCGAACACCGGCCGGGAACCGAACAGCTAAACAGAGGAAACGTATTCATATCAAGTTGCTATGACGGCTTGCACCAATCCGGAGTGGGAAACGCTTGCGCGATCGCCCGTACGCGACGAGAGCTCCGCCTCCCTGCCGGAAAGCCCACCGGGAGGTGAACGACCGGCCTTCCCCAGGGAAATGGCAGTTCACCAAGAAACGTGAGGGATCATCCGAAACCTCCAGATGTCCCCACATCTCTAGAGAACCAGTGGCACGATCCAACCACAGGAGGGCTGCAGGCGGGGGCACTCGCCGTTTCGGACTGTCCATATATCGAGTTAGGTGTTATTTATAACCCAATAACCATAAGTGTCAATTACTGAGCCCTTTACCTTCCAAATAGATCACGGTCAGTCTAATATTTGGACCTATGTCATGGCGTGCATCAGATTTCCCAGATGGACAGGCTGGGCCCTCTCGCCGTGGCGGCGCTTCCTCTCGGCGCGATTCCGAACACGCATCCGACTGGCATCCCGAACGCCTCCTGTCATTCGATTGGCGGAAGGTTATTCTGTTCACGGCGGTTTTGGCGATCATCGCCTTCGCCGTGATCTGGCTCGTGACCAGATCGACCTCCGGTTCGTCCCTCGCGGCGAACCCCACGCCCGACCCTTCCGACACCGGCTGGGAGAAGGCCGACTCCTCGCCTTCACCGACGCCGGAGTCCTCCGGCTCCACCCCCGAACCGACACCGAAGCCCACGCCCACCAAAAGCGGCAAGGAGAAGTCCCCTCGCCCCGAGGCCACTCCCACCCGGAGGCCACGGACCGAGACCAGGACCACCCCGCCACCCGCCGACCCGCCCGCCGGGTCCAGCTCACCCGAGCTCACCGCCAAGGAGGCGTACGGCATCCACGGCCGTTACCAGCGAGGGTTGTCGGCGGCCCAGGCCAGGAAGGACCAGGCGGCCATGGCGAAGCTGGAGCACGGGCTCGCGCTGGAGATGACACGGGCGAGTTTCAAGACCGCCGAGATGCAGGGGACCTCACTCGCGACGGGGATATGGCCCAACCCCCAGGTGTGGATCCCGCGCCACGTGGAGGGCACCGCCGACTGGTTCGTGGCGGTCTCGCACGAGCCGGGTGTCGCGAGGATCGTCGACGTGATGAGCTCGGCCCCCGGAGGCTGGCGGCTCGTCGCCTCGGCGGCCGACACGCGCGACACCCCGGCGCGGTTCCCCAAGATAGCCACCGACGGCGAGGGGTACGCGACGAGCCTGCCGGAGAACGCCACCGGCCTGAGCGCGACCCCTCGGCAGATCGCCCGCGCGCACCTCGCGAGTCTGGAGAACGCGGAGATCGACTCGCGGTTCGAGGAAGGCCCGTGGACCAGTGAGGCCTCGCTGTTCTGGCATCAGGAGCGGGTCCGGCTGGAGCAGGCCGACTGGAAGCTCACGCTGTCGTACCGGCTTGAGGGACCGGTACGCGCACTCAGGACCAGTGACGGGGGCGCCCTGGTCTGGTATGGAGCCCGATCCACCGAGCTCCGCGAGGCGGTGCGGGAAGGGGCGAAGGTCAAGCTGAAGGGCTCGGCCGCCGTCCGCACCCGCGGCAAGTCCTTCGCACGCTCGGTGAGCGCCACATACGGACGCATGTATGTGACCCATGTCCCCCCCGTCGGCTCGAACGAACCCGCTCGCGTGCTGGGCGAGTGGAGCGATGTCCTGGAGAGCCACGGCGACTGACGTTTTTACCGGAAGAAAAGGAACATTCTAATGACACCCTCACGTAAGCCATCGCGCGCGACGGTGATCACTGCGAGTGTCGCGATCGGTGTCTTCGGCGCCGGCGCCGGGCTGGGAACCGTCATCGCCATCCGCCCCGACCCCGGCGAGGGGCAGGTGATGCGACTCGCCGCGGGAACGTACCTCCTCGACGACCAGGCGGGAGCCTGGTCGGCGGGCGCGGCACCCGGCGGTGACCAACCGCTCCCGCTCTCCGGCGCCGACGCGGGCAGCACGATCGCGAAGGGCGCCAAACGGGCCTCCGCCGCCGGGGATCAGCGGGTCTGCCTGACCACCACCACCGACGGGCGCGCGGTCGGCGGCACCGCGGAAGGCTGTGTCGCCCTTCCCGTCCTGGGCGTGGCCGCCGCCGCGGCCGCCCCCCTCCAGCGGCCGGGAAACCCCAAGAGCACTCCGGCCCCGCCGGCCGCCCCCAAGGCGACCACGTCGACGAAACCCACGACGCCCAAGAAGGCCGATCCGCCCGCCAAGCCCGACCCGGCGCCGGTCCAGCCCGCACCCAACCCCGGGCCGGCGCAACCCCCCGCCCAGCCTCCTCCCGCCCAGGTGAACAACCAGCCCGTCAACCCTCCCGCCCCACCGGCTCCGACCCCGACGAAGAAGATCAGCGGCAACATCTCGGAGAGCCAGAACGAGAGCGGCAGCGTCATCGAGCCGCGGCCCGTGGAGCAGGTCGAGGTCGTCTCGCCGCCCAAGCCGGCTCCCGAGTCCGGCGCGACGAGGTCCTCGGCGCCCACCCTGTCGGCACAGCCCCGGCCCAGCGGAGGGAACGGGCAGCAGCCCCCCGCCGACAACGGAAACAGGCAGCCGCAACCCCGGCCCACCGGCGGAAACGGACAGCAGCCCCCCGCCGACAACGGAAACAGGCAGCCACAGCCCCAGCCCACCGGCAGGAACGGACAGCAGCCCCCCGACGGGAAGTGGCAGCAGTCCCCGGACAGGAACGGGCAGCGTCCCGGCGAGGGGAACCGGCAGCAGCAGCCCCAGCCGACCGGTGGCCTCAAGCCCCCGCAGGCCCAGCCCACCGGAGGAAACGGGCAGCAGCAGCCTCGGCCCATCGGCGACGCCAGGAACCCGCAGCCCGGGGACAACGCGAGGAACCCCCGGCCGACGGGCACCCTGAGGCCGGCGATCCGGTCGGGCACCGGCCGGCCGATCGTGCCCTCGGGTGAGGGTCCCGTGTCCACGGCGTCTCCCGAGACCAGGCCGACCGGTGACGCCGGCACGCCCTCGGTGGCACCGCGCGACGGCGACCGCACTCGCTCCCAGGCGCCCGACCCGTCGCGGAAGCTCCCTTCGGCCGGGCCGTCCCAGCCGCAGCCTTCCCTCGGTCCCGCCGAGAACGCGTCGCAGGGTCCCGACGGGACCGTGCTCATGCCGGCCACCCCGCAGCTTCCCGGCGGTGGCCCGGACGGCGGTGTCTCACTGCCGATCTTCGAGAACCCCGAGCTCATGCGGCGCGCCCACGAGGCCCTCGGGCTGGACAGGGGGATGCGCTACACGGACGAGAACGGCGTGTGGGACCTCAACATCGCCCCGCCGGGCACCCCGCCGTGCCGTGACTACACCGCCGAGGAACTCCGGGCGCTCAGCGCGACCCAGGGGCCGGACCAGGCCCAGGGCGGCCAGGCCACGATCCCCCGCGACTCGTGCCTGTGGCCCGCCTTCATCCGCTGGCTCTACGCGGAGCCCGCACCCGGCCAGATCAGCAACTGGACCAAGTTCACCGGACTGCCCCAGCGCAATCTGGAGCTCGTGGTGACCGATCCTCCTCCCGTCCCGCTTCCCAGCCCGATCCCCAGCGAGAGCACCCTCCCGCAGCCTGACCAGGGACAGACCGACCGGCGACAGGGCGAGCAGCGGCAAGGTGAGCAGCGGCAGGGCGACCGGCGACAGGGCGTCCCCGGCCAGGAGGAGCCCTGGCAGCCTGACACTGGCGGGCTGAACCCCGCCCAGCCGGGTCCCGATGACGCGGTGGCACCCAGAGACACCGGAGGCGACGTCTCCGAACAGTGGCCGGGCGAGAACACCGCTCCCGCCCAGTCCGACCGGGGCCGGCCTCCCCGAGACCAGACCGAGCAGAACCCGTTCGAGTACGAGGGCCGATGAGCACACCTACCGGAACCGGGCGTCCCGCGCCCGGCCCCGGCCAGGGGGCGGCCTGGGTACGTGAGCACGGCGCGCACCTGATGGACTACGCCGCCTCCCATCTCGAACCCGGCCGGGCGCACGCGGCGGTCGTCTCCGCGCTGGCGGCCGGCCGGGCCGAGGCCGCTCCCGAGGGCGTCACGGCCCGGGGGCGGCTGCTGGCCGTACTGCGACGTGACTGCCGCACCTCTGCCGCCTACCGGGAGCGGTACGTGCCGGGTTCGGGGCCCGGCATGCCCGACGCCTCGCTGATCGAGCGGGTGTGGACGATCGTCGACCCCCTGGGCACCGAGGCGCTCAGGTTGACGTACCGTCACGCGCTCAGCATGGAGGACCTCTCCCACGTGCTGGCGATGCCCGTCAGCGAGGTCAGCAGGCTCACCACCCGTACCCAGGATCTGATCGAGACCCTGGTGAGCGGGCTGGACGCGCTCACCCACGGGCGGCGTACCTGCCCGGAGCTCGCCCCGCTGGTGGAGAACGTCTTTCCCGACGTCTTTCCCGACGGCCCGCCCGGCGGACGGACGGCGCACTCCGCCGCGGACCCGGTGGAGGCCCAGGCGAGCCTGCTCTCCCACATGATCAGGTGTTCCGTGTGCACGCGGCCGATCAACATCCGCTACACGGCGCCGCAGATGATCGCCTATCCCCCGGTCGCGCCGCTCTCCGCCGAGGAGCGGCGGCGGCTCGCGGACTCACTGCCTCCCGAGACCGCCCGCGAGGCGGCCTCGAAGGCGGCCCCGCCCACACGACCGGCCCGTGGCGGGTCTCCCGTCCTGTCCGCCCCTCCCGCGGGTGGACACTCCCCGGTCCTTCCCGCGCCCCAGCCCGGGGGCCGGACTCCCGCCCCGCCCGGCAGCCGGCACTCCGCCCCACCCGGACGACGGTCCTCCGCATCGCCCGCCTCCCCGCCCGGACGACGTTCCTCCACGCCGCCCGCCTCCCCGGCCGCGGGCGGCACCACCCCGGCACCTCCCTCGCCCAGGGTCGGCACGCCCCCCTACCCACCGGTGGCGTCGAAACCTCCCACGAAGCCGAAGCCACCCGCCGCGACACCACCCGCCACGACGCCGCCGAGTACGACGTCGGGCGCGGTGTCGCCGGTCACGGCGTCGGGAGAGGGGCCCGCGGCGGGTTCCCGCGCTCCCGCCGCCTCCTCGGGCCTGCCCCCGCTGCCCGCCCTGCCGCCCCGCAGGACCCGGCCGGCCCGCCCGCCGTCCGCGCCTCCCGTACCCGGACACGACACCCCCCTCTACGACGCCCTGCTCACCCAGGCGTGGGCTCGCGAGGTCCTCGCCCAGAGCGAGGAGCTCACCGGCACCATCCCCCGGCAGGAGCCGCCGGCTCCCCAACCGGTCGCCAAGGCCGAACCCGTCGTCATCGCCGGGCAGGCGTCCGTCGAGATGCGCGATACCGGGACACGCGAAACCCGAGCGCGCGACAACAAAACCCGCGAGGCCAGAACCCGCGAGACCGGGACACTCGACGACACCCAGGTTCCCGCGCTGCGCTTCCACACCGAACCCGACGACCGCCCCGACGAGGAGCGGATCGAGATGGGGATCCGCGTACTGGAGGCGCTCAGCTGGGCGGGTGCCCGGATCAGGAACACGACGATCAAGATCGTCATCATCGTCGTGGCGGGCGCGGCGGGCACCCTGACCGGAATGAACTTCCTCGGCCCCGCGATCGGGCCCGAGGAGCCCGCGAGGTCGCTGCAGGCGTCCACCAGCCAGGCCACCCGATCTCCGCCTCCCGCCGCCGACGCGCCGGCGCGGCAGGACGGGCTCGCCTCCCGCCTGCGGGTCCCGCCCGTGGTGACGCTGGACGAGTTCGGCCTGGGAAGCATGGTCATCACCTCCTCCGGAGAGCCGTTGAAATGGCGGATCTCGGCTCCCGGCCTGGCCGTGAGCCCTTCCGGCGGCACGCTGCGGGAGGGGGTCACCCAGGTGATCAACCTGCGTGCGCACCGGGTCCGCAACTGGTGTGGCGCCCCCGCGTCGGCCACCGCTCCGGTGACCGTGCACGCCCTCGACGACTCGATCAGTACGACGGTGCGCTGGCGGACCTGCTGACCGACCCCATCCCCCCACGATCACTTTTCAAGAAAGGACCAGGGAAATGACGGACACATCTCCACATATCCATGCATCACCCCCCAATCCGCCGCTCCCGCCCGACCAGTTCCACGAAACGGTCCCGCTCACCGCGGAGCACCTGCTCACCAACCGCCGCCCGGAACCCGCCGGGGGGTGGCGCCGCCTCGTCTGGCAGCTCTCCGGCAAGCGCATCATCCCCGCGGAGTCGGCGGCGGAGGTGGAACGGCGCACGCTGATCGCGCATGCCCAGACCCCCGTCGCGAGCGGGCACCACCGGATCGCGGTCATGAGCCTCAAGGGCGGGGTCGGCAAGACCACGACGACCGTCGCCCTCGGCAACACGCTGGCCTCGCTGCGCGGTGACCGGGTGATCGCGATCGACGCCAACCCCGACCGCGGGACCCTCGGTCTCAAGGTCAAGTCCGAGACGGCCGCGACCATCCGCACGATGCTGGCCGAGGCCCCGCACATCCTGCGCTACGCCGACGCGCGCGCCTTCACCTCCCAGTCACCCGCCCGGCTCGAGGTCCTCGCCTCCGACACCGACCCGGCGGTGAGCGAGGCGTTCAACGCCGAGGACTACCGCACGGTCGCCGGGCTCATCGAGCGCTACTACTCCATCTGCATCACCGACTGCGGGACCGGCCTGCTGCACGGGGCGATGGGCGCGACGCTGGAACTGGCCGACCAGATCGTGCTGGTCAGCCTGGTCGCGGTGGACGGGGCGAGTTCGGCCGCCGCGACGCTGGACTGGCTGACCGCCCACGGCCACGCCGATCTCGTCAGGAACGCCATCGTCGTGCTGAACGCCGTGGAGCCCAAGTCCGACGTGGACCTGGACCTGCTGGAGCGCCACTTCTCCTCGCGCTGCCGCTCGGTGATCCGCATCCCCTACGACCCGCACCTCAAGGAGGGCGCGGAGGTCGACCTGGTCCGCCTCCGACCCACGACCCGGGGCGCGTACCTCCGCCTGGCCGCCGCGGCCGGGCAGAGCTTCGGGCAGCGCCCCGACCGGAGCCACTAGTGCGACCGGTCGCCGACGATCCCACGCTGGACTGGGATCTGGGCCCGCCGCCAAGCGCCCGGCGGCGGATGCTCATCGTGGTCGTCTCGATCGTGGGGACGATCCTGCTGGCGGCCGGCGCATGGCAGCTCCTCCGACCCGACTCCGCCACCCCCGTGAACGCCTCCGCGCCGAAGGCCCTCGGGGATACCGTTCTCCTCGCCCCACCCTCCGCCTACGAGGGTGCGGCCGGTTACCCCGTCGGGTTCCCCCGCACCGAGCTGGGCGCGGCCTCCGCCGCCGCCGCGGCGTTGGAGGCGGCGTGGACCCTGGACGTCGAACAGGCCGAGCAGGCCGCGGTGCTCTACGCGCGGCCCGAGGAGCACGACGCGGCGCGGGCCGGTGCCCGCGAGGCCGTCGCGGGCTGGAGGGAGATCCTCGGCCTGCCCAAGGACGGGGCACTCCCCGAGGGCGCCGCCATGAGGACACGGACGATCGGCGTCCAGTGGAAACCCCGCGCCCAGGATCAGGTGCAGGTCTCGGTCCTGGTCCAGGTGACCGCGACCAAGGGCGTCGGCGACACCGATCCGACCTATTCGAGCCCATACGCCATGAGCCTGCTCATGGTCTGGCAGCCCGGCATGCGCGGTGCGAACCAGGGGGACTGGGTCAACGTCCCCGACCCCCTCGCCACCTCCGTGCCGCCGGTCGCCCTCCCGGGCACCCCGGAATTCACCGCCGCGGGCTGGAAACCCATCTCCGGCCCAGAGCCCACCCCATAGATCGAGGAAGAGCGATCAATGCCCCCACGCAGCTCATCCCGGCGTGTCACCTTACTCTCCGGCCTTCTGCTGGCCGCGGTATCCGCGACGACGAGCGCGGTCATCGCCCAGCCGTGGGCCGCCATGGCCGATCCCGGCCTGAGCTCCGGCTCACCGTCGCAGGAGTTCGCCGGTTCTCCCCCCGCACGCCAGGAACCCCCCTCCGAGGTCGAGGACTCCTCCCAGCAGGACAGGACTCCCCCGTCGGACGACTCTCGTTCGGCCCCCTCGGACGACTCCCGTTCGACATCCGACAGGAACCCGCCCTCGGGCAGCGACTCCCGTTCCAGGGACGAGAGCCCGCCCGCCGGGACGCGGACGCGTCGCGCCCCCTCGGAGGAGACCTCGTCCCCCGAGACGTTCACCGAGACCGACAGCCCTCCTCCCACGTCCCGTAACCGTTCCGGCGAGAGGAACACCGCACCGCGCGTGGAGGAGGACGCTCCCGTCGAGCGGCGTTCCACGTCCCCCGACGGGACGACGACGCGGGAGGCCACCCGGTCCAGGAACGCGGCGCCGACGAGCTCGCCGTCCAGCAGGTCGCGTCCCGCCGAGGACCCGCCCGTGAGCACCAGGTCCACCGAGAGCTCGCCGAAGAGGTCCGAGCCGACGACCAAGCCGACGACCAGGAGGAACACCGAGCCCACCGACGCCCCCGTGAGGGCCAGGAAGGTCCCCTCGGCGCCGCCCGAGAACACCAGGCCCACCAACGACCCGTCCCCCGAGGCCAAGAAGCCCACCTCGGCGCCGCCGAAGCCGACCGCCACCCCGGCACCGTCGGCGACCTCCACGGCGACCTCCGCCCCCGCCACCCCGGCGCCGTCGCCCAGCACCACCTCCTCACCCACGTCGACCGGGACACCGCCGCCGGCGACGACACCGTCCCCCTCCGGTACGACCACCCAGCCCGCGCCGTCCCCCACACCCACCG
Source organism: Streptosporangium sp. NPDC049078 (assembly GCF_040648855.1). Taxonomy (NCBI): domain Bacteria; kingdom Bacillati; phylum Actinomycetota; class Actinomycetes; order Streptosporangiales; family Streptosporangiaceae; genus Streptosporangium; species Streptosporangium sp. NPDC049078. The sequence continues at coordinate 61,409 of NZ_JBEZEL010000009.1, read as the reverse complement.
CGACGTCAACGGCGAAACCCACCGCGACGGCGACGGCGACCAAAACCGCGCCGAGCGGCACCCCCGCCCCCAAGCCCACTCGGAAGCCCACCACCTCGCCCAAGGAGACTCCGAAGCCCTCGGCGAGCCCGACCCAGCCCGTCACCCCGGCTCCCACCGCCACCTCGTCGCGCCCCGGCCCGCCGCGCTGGGCGACCCACGCGCCCCGGCCCGTGCCCGCGCGGACCGACGCCCGCGACCCCTCCCTCCTGCTCGAGCCGGTTCAGAGCACCCGATCCCCGATGGCGGCCCCGTCCCCGGCGCCCTCGATCCGTACCGTCCTGCCTCTGCCCCCGCTCAAGCGCTCCACCTCCGACTTCTGTAAGCCGGAGGACCTCGCCTCGTGCTGGAGCCTCGCGCCCTGGCGTGGCCGTACCGCGGCGTCCCCCGGCGTCCGGCTGATCGCGAACCACGAGCCGGCGGGTGCGCCGCGCTGGGTGTTCGCGCCGCCCGCCTCACCCACCCAGCCGTCGGGCCCGGCCGTGTGGGCGATCCCCAGCCCGAGCCCGACGAGCACCGGCTGCTGGAGCTTCAGTCCCTCCACACTCTGCGCAAGATCCTGGGAGGAGTAATCATGATCACCAGATCCCACGTGCGGGTGGCCGTACTCAGCATGGTGGCCGCGCTGACGGTGAGCACCCTCAGCGCGGCCCAGGGAGAGGTGGTCTCCGCGGCCCCCTGCGCCCCCGCCGCCACCGGCGAGGCCAGCGCCGCGCAAGCCCTCAACTGGGGCGCACCGTCCTGGTGCGCGGAGTTCGACGACTACCTCGACGAGTCCGACTGGGTGTTCTACGACTCGGCCGGGCACGCCGGAAACGGCCGCCGATCCCCCCAGCAGCTCTACCTCGGAAACGGGGCGCTCTACCTGTACGGCCGCGAGGACGGGACCACCGCCGGCCTGGCCGCCCGTCACGCCCAGGCGTACGGGCGCTGGGAGACCCGTGTCCGCCTGTACCCGGGAGCCGGGTCGTACCACCCCGTCGCCCTGCTGTGGCCGAAGGACGGCGGCGGCAACGTGCGGAGTTCCACCGGTGAGGAGATCGACTTCCTGGAGGTCATCAACGATCCCGAGCGGCAGCGGCCGAACTTCTTCCTGCACACCCCTCAGGGGCAGGAGCAGGCCCACGCCAACATCGACATGACCGCCTGGCACACCTACGCCGTGGAGGTCACCCCCAGCAGCGTCGTCGGCTACATCGACGGGCAGGAGTGGTTCCGCTCCGGCAACGCCACCCGTAGTTCGATGTCGGTCTGCCTGCAGCTGGACTGGTTCCCCGGCCAGGGCAGCTCCGGTGAGGCGTGGATGGAAGTGGACTGGCTCCGCATCTACCCGGCCTCGGCGGGAACCGCGGGCTGACCCCGCTCCGCACGACAGGAGGGTGCGGGACCCGTCACGGGTCCCGCACCCTTCTCGCGTCCGCGGCCTTCTCACTCATCCGGGCCGCTCCTCCGGGCCGCTCATCCGGCACGGCCCTCTCGGCGCGGGACGCTCGGTGAGCGTCGAACCTCTTCGAGGTGGTGGCCCCTCCACCCGCCGTTCAGCCCGTGACCACGGAGAGCCTCGACTCCAGGACCTGGCCGGGCCAGTCGCCGACCTTGAAGCTCTCCGTCCTGGTGAAGCCCTGGCTCTCGTAGTACGCCACCAGCCGGCCGTCGTCACCGGCGTAGCAGTCGACCCGCACCAGCGCGATCCCCAGCCCCGCGGCCTCCGCGCGGGCGCGCTCCAGCAGGGCGGCCCCGACTCCCCGGCCGTGGAACCTCGGGTCGACGACCAGCCCCTGGATGTAGAGCTCCGGCTCGGGAGCGGGGGCGACGTAGGCCATGGCGGGCCCCACGACCAGGCAGCCCGCGGGCCGGCCGTCGAGCTCGGCGACGCGCATCCCGCCGGATGTCGCCCACGAGGTGATCCGCTCGACACGGGCCGCGTCGGCGGAGAACGGCTCGCTGCCCCACTGGCCGGTGCGGCCCAGGGAGGTCAACCACGCCACCGCGCCGTCGAACATCGCCAGAACGGCCGGTACGTCGCCAAGGTGACCGTCACGGATAACCATCGGCGGATCTTAACAGGACACACACCCACACACGATGACATGCCAGCCGAATCCCTACATCTGGCGCCTTACCCCGCATCCGGCACCGCCTGTCCGACGCTCCTCCCGGTCGCGCCGCAGGTGGGAACCGTTACCCTTTCCCGCCGAACAACAACGAGAGCTTGGTCGCGCTTTACTAGCTGATTAACGTTAATCACCTATAAATGCCTTAAAAGGCTGACATTAAATAGGAGGAGCCACTTTTTCGGGGGGTAGCCATAATTCGACGTCCGCGGTCAATCCGAGGGCAGGTGACCCTTATAGCGATCATCGCGTTCGCCCTGGTGCTGGGCATGGGCATGTTCGCCACCTGGCAGGTCGTGAGGGCCAAACTCTCGGCGGACCTCTCCGACCTGGCGGCCGGCGCGGCCGCCAACGCGGCCCTGGCCGTCGAGAAAGGCCCCGCGGACAGCGTCATCTTCCCGCTCAACCGCGTCAACCGCATCCAGGTCGTCGCGAACGACGGCCGGGTGGTCGCCGCCAGCCCTGCCATGAAGGGACAACCGCCTCTGACCCGGACGCGCCCGCCGCCCGGCGAGACACGAGTGGACGAGACGGTGTGCGCGGCCCTGCCACCGACGGGAGAACGGGCGTGTTACGGCGTCGTGGGACTGCGGGTCGAACGTTCCGCCTACGGCGACGTGATGGTCTACGCGATGACACCGGAACCCCCGTTGCTCCGCTCCAGCTTCCTGGTGGTCACGCTGGCGCTCTTCTCCTCGGGACTTCTCACACTGCTCGGCTGGGGCGCCTGGCAGCTCGCCGGCCGTACGCTCGCCCCGGTGGAACGGATCCGCGCCGAGATGACCGAGATCACCGCCTCCGACCTCAGCCGCCGGATGCCCGTCCCCACCTCGGGAAACGAGATGGCGCAGCTCACACGGACCATCAACGCGACCCTCGAAAGACTGGAGCGGGCCGTGGAGAACCAGCGCCGCTTCGCCTCCGACGCCTCCCACGAGCTGCGCACCCCCCTGACCGGGCTGCGTACCAAGCTCGAACTGGCGATCTCCGACCCCGAGGCGGAGGACCCGCTCACCACGATGCGCTCGGTGCTGGCCGACGCGGACCGCCTCCAGGCCGTCATCGAGGACCTGCTGCTGCTCGCCTGCCTGGACTCCGGCGTACGAGGCGCACCGGAGGTGATCGACCTCGCCGACCTGGTCACCTCGGAGGTGGAGCGCCGGCCGATCCGGCACGAGGTACTGCTGAAGCTCAAACCCGGCGTCACGGTGCGAGGCAGCAGGGTCCAGCTGGGACGGCTGCTCACCAACCTGCTGGCCAACGCCGACCGGCACGCGGCGAAGGAGGTGCAGGTCCGGGTCGGGAGCCGGTCGGGCGAGGCCGTGGTGGAGGTCATCGACGACGGGCTCGGCATCCCCGAGAAAGAGCGGGAGCGGGTCTTCCAGCGGTTCACCCGCCTGGACTCGGCGCGTAGCCGCGACGCCGGAGGAACCGGCCTGGGCCTGCCGATCGCCAGGGACATCGCCGTGGCACACCGCGGCAGGCTCTACGCCGCCGACACCGCCACCGGCCGCGGCGCCCGCCTCGTCCTCCGCCTGCCGCTGTCGACCGCGGCCGACTCCTGAGCCCACCTCGCGGCGGGGACGGGGCTTCACCTAACACCCCGCGGCGGAAACGGCGTCCCTCGATGAAGGGAACGGGCTTGGCAGGCGGTGCCACCCTCGGCGAAGGAAACGGGCTTCGCGAAAGGCGGCCTTGGGGAGGGAGAGCGGCGGCCCTCTGCGGGGATGGCCCGTACCTCACCCATGCAAGAATCGGGTCATGCACAGGATCGTCATGCTCGCCATGGACGGTGTGATCCCCTTCGAGCTGGGCATCCCGCCGCGAATCTTCGGCATCGCCAGGGGCGCGGACGGCGAACCGCTCTACGAGGTGCTCACCTGCACCGTCGACGGCACCCCCGTACGCGCCGACGCCGACTTCGCGATCGCGGTGGACCACGGAGCCGAAGTCCTGGCGGACGCGGACACCGTGGTGATCCCGGCCACCCGCGCCCTCGGAGCGATCTCCGCCGAGGGACGGCTCCCCGCCCCCGTGGCCGACGCGATCGCGCGCATCCGGCCGGGCACCCGCCTGGTCTCGATCTGCACCGCCGCCTACGTGCTCGCGGCGGCCGGACTGCTCGACGGCCGCCCCGCGACCACCCACTGGAGCCACACCGACCACTTCCAGAAGCTGTTTCCCAAGGTCAAGGTCAACCCGGATGTGCTGTTCGTGGACGACGGGGACGTGCTCACCTCGGCAGGGGTCGCCGCGGGGATCGACCTCTGCCTGCACATCGTCCGGCGCGACCACGGCACCGAGGTGGCGAACCGCGTGGCCAGGCGGTGCGTCGTCCCGCCGTGGCGCGACGGCGGTCAGGCGCAGTTCATCGAGCGCCCGATTCCCGCCCCGACCGCGGCGACGACCGCCCCGACCAGGGCCTGGGCGCTGGAGCGGCTGCACGAGCCGCTCTCCCTCGGCGAACTGGCCGCCCACGCCCGGATGAGCCGCCGTACCTTCACCCGGCGCTTCCGCGACGAGATGGGGCTCAGCCCCGGGCAGTGGCTCATCCTGCAGCGGGTCGAACTGGCCCGGCGGCTCCTGGAGACCAGCGACCTGCCGGTGGACGGCGTCGCACTGCGATCGGGGTTCGGCACCGCCGCCTCGCTCCGCCAGCACCTGCAGGCGGCCATCGGCGTCTCGCCGATGGCCTACCGCCGCACCTTCCGGCCGGTGAACGTGAACGCCTGACCCCGCAGGGACCCCCGGGAGCGCTCAGCGACCGGACGGGGAACCACCGTCGGGGCCCGGACAGCGGGAAACCACCGTCGGGGCCCGACCGGACGGGAAGCCATCGTCGAGGCCCGGACGGCGGAAAAGCATCGAGAGGATCACCGTCCTGCCGACGAGAAGCCGAAGGAGGCGCTCATCCGCAGGACGGCGGAGAAACCCGGGGAAGACCTCACTCGCCGCGCGACCACTCCTCCTGCAGGCGGTCGGCCGCCTTCTTCGGGGTGATCCGGCCATGGGCGACGTCGAGGATGACGTCACCCTCCACCCGCTCCAGGAAGGACTCGTCGGGGACGTTCAGGGAGCCGCCGTCCTTGACGAGCTCCTGGATCGCGGCGTAGCCCTCCTTGCCCTCCGAGTCGGCGAAGACGGAGGAGTCGATCCGGAAGTCCTCGCGCGCGGGAACGAGCGCCAGGTCTCCGACCCAGTCGGAGACCCCCTCGCCCACCGTCAGGAACTCGATCAGCGTGGCCGCCTCGGCCACGTGCTTGGAGCTCTTGGGGATGGCGAGCCCCACTTCGGCCGTACTGCGGACGGCGGGCTTGGAGCCCTGCAGGACGGTCGGGAAAGGTCCGGCGCCGATCTCCTTGACGGAGATCTTCGCGGTCTTGCGGTAGGACGCGGACAGCATCGGGCTCCGGCCCGAGCCGTCCACCAGGAACAGGGCCTTGCCCGAGCGGAAAAGCTCGGCCGGGCGGTCGCCCTTGAGCGCGAGTCCCGACTTCGCCAGTACGCCCCTGTCGAACAGCGACCTGTAGGCGGTCAGGGCCGAGACCACCTCGGGGCCGTTCCACGGCCTGCCGCCGGCCAGCAGTTCGTCGGAGAGGGTGGGGTGGCTCTGGCTCGCGATGGTGAACAGCAGCTCCTCCTGCCGGCGCGGCTCGCCGGAGAAGACGACCGGCCGGAGGTCGGGGATCTCCTTCTTGACCCGCCTCACGACGCTCTCCAGATCGGCGGCCGTTTTCGGGAAGGAGAGTCCGAGCTCGGACAGGAGGCCGGCGTTGTAGTACATGACCGCGCCGCCGTTGGACCCCATCGGGACGGAGTAGAGCGTGCCGCCCTTGGCTGCCTTCTCCGTCTGCTTCACCGCGTTCTTCTCAAGCTCGTCGACCCAGCCGCCGGAGACCTTGTCCTTCCAGTCGTCGACCGGGCGGAGCCGGTTCGCGACCGAGCGGGTCATCGTCGGGATCGGGAGGCCGACGACGTCGAGTTTCTCGTCGTCGGCGAGCGCCTTGGGGAGCCGCTTGCGGTAGTCGGCCTCGGCGAAGGTGCGCAGCTCGACCTTGATGCCGGGGTTCGCCTTTTCGAACGCGGCGACCGCCTTCTTCAGCGCGGCCTCGGGCGGGGTGAAGGTCCAGTACTTCAGCGTGACGGGTCCCGCCGGCTTCTCGGGCTTCTTGGTCTCCTCACCGGCTTTGGGGACGGCCTGCTGCACCGGCCGGGCGTCGGCCGGCCCGCCCGCGCTGCAGCCGGTCAGTCCGAGGGCGAGGGCGGCGGTGGTCAGGGCGAACGCACGAGCTGTACCACGCATGGCATACCTCCAGCAGAATCACGGTGCGGGTGACGGTGTTCAGCCCGGCGAGGTCGATCACGGTCATTCCGGTCGATCACGAAAAAAGATCTTATGGGGTCCTCTGCCGCGACAGGGGTTCGTCAAACTACCCGGCGGAGCCGCGGCTCCCGGTCCGAGGTGGTGCCCGGCGGCCCGGCGGTGTTCGCCTGTCCCCGCCCTCGGCCTTGACCTCGGGGAAAAGATCCACCACCCCTTTGACGATCATGAAACTCATGTCGGCGCGAACGGACGACACGGGAAGGCGGCGCGGAAGGACGGCACGATGTCCGCTTCGCGACAGACTTGTACAGGTATGTGATTTCTCGTCCATGTTTGCCCGTCTTTCTCGGATGACCAGGACAAAACACCGCGTTTTAGATACATTGCGCGAGCGTGTCGAGACTTCACGCTGTTCGGCTCGACGCTGTTCGGCTCGACACTGTTCAGGGATAAAGGGAGATCAATGAAAGCCCGGATCACGGGCGTCGCGACGTATCTGCCGGAGCGGACCGTGTCCAGCGCGGACGTCGAACGGCGGATCGAGGGTTACACGCCCCACAGGGGCGTCGTCGAACGGCTGACGGGAATCCGGCGCCGCCACGTGGCCAGGGACGACCAGCAGGCGTCGGACCTGGCCGTGGAGGCGGCCCGCGAACTCGACCACTCCGACGTCGACCTGCTCGTCTTCGCGTCGGCCTCGCAGGACATGATCGAGCCCGCCACCGCGCACATCGTGGCGGCCAAACTGGGACTCTCGTGCCCGGTGTTCGACGTCAAGAACGCCTGCAACAGCATGCTCAACGGGATCCAGATCGCCGAGGCGCTCATCCTGACCGGGGCGCACCGCAAGGTGCTGGTCTGCTCGGGCGAGATCCCGTCGCGGGCGATCCGGTGGCGGGTCAGGGACCGCGCACAGTTCGTCGACTCCTTCGCCGGCTACACGCTGTCGGACACCGGGGCCGCGGTCACGGTCGCCGCCGATTTGGAACGTGGCATTTTCTACCGCGACTTCGCGGCCGACTCCACGGCCTGGGCGATCGGCACCCTGCCCGGAGGCGGTTCCGCGCACCCCCGCGACCTCGAGTACTCCTACTTCCGTGGCGACGGGCGCAGGCTGAAGGACGCCTTCGAAGCGATCGGCCCGGACATCTTCCTCAACGCCCTCAAGCGCACCGGCCTGACCTGGGACGACTTCGCCGTCGTCGCGGTACACCAGGTGGCGATGCCCTACCTGCGCTTCCTGGCCGAGGTGCTCGACATCCCCGAGGGCAGGCTCGTGGTCAGCCTGCCCGAGCACGGCAACTGCGCCTCGACGACGCTTCCGCTCCAGCTCACCCTGGGCGACTGGCGACCCGGCGACCGGGTGGCGCTGCTCGGGCTGGGCGGCGGGATCAGTACCGGTGTGATGCTGGCGGAGATGTGATGGACCTCTGGGTGATCGTTCCCGCCTACAACGAGGCCCCCGGCATCGAGGCGACACTACGAGCCCTGGCCGAGCAGGACGACCAAGACTTCACGCTGCTCGTGGTGGACAACGCGAGCACCGACGGCACCGCCGAGGTCGTACGGCGGCACGGTGTCCAGGTGGTCGTCGAGACTCGGAAGGGCACCGGCGCCGCCTCCGACACCGGCGTGCGCCACGCCATCGCGCACGGGGCGACCCACCTGGCCAGGACCGACGCGGACTGCCTGCCCCGCCCCGACTGGGTGCGCAACATCCGGCGGGCCTTCGGCGACGGGCTGGAGATGGTCGGCGGGCAGCTGAGACCCAGGACCGACGAGTTCCGGCTGAAGTTCTGGGAGCGCCACCTCATCCCGTTCGTGGTGGAGGTGGCGGCGACCTTCGGACGCTTCCGGCCCGGCAACAGGGACCCGCGCTACCTGGGCCCGTACGTGATGATGCCCGGCGCCACCCTCGCCATCACCGCGGACCTCTACGAGCGCGCGGGCGGCTTCCCCAGGACCGCGATCGAGGAGGTCCACGAGGACCGCGCCCTGGTCAACCGGGTGCGCACGCTCACCCCCGCGTACGCCTCGCGCCGTGACGTGGTGGTCTTCGGCTCCGTACGCAGGCTGCGGGCGTACGGCCTCGCGGGCACCCTCGCCTGGTACGCCGACCACCACTACCGGCCGGAAGTGATCGACGTCCGGTGAACCACGAGACCCGCCTCCACCTGGCCGCCCACCCCTTCGCCTACCCGCTCATGCGGCTGCTGGCCCGGCTCGGGCCCGTGGTGCGCGTCCCCGGTCTGGGAGTGGTGGTCAACGACGCCGCCGTCGCGCGGGCCGTGCTGATGGACGAGCGGTTCCGCAAGGACGGACCGGGTTCGCCCGGCGACCTGTGGACGCCCGTGCTCGGCCCCTCCGTGCTGCTCAACATGGAGGGCCCCGGCCACCTCGCGCTCCGCAGGAAACTGATGCCGCTGTTCACCGCCGGGTACGTGTCCTCGCTGGTGGAAGACGTGCTCCGCGGGCCGCTCGACGATCTCTCCGCCCGCCTGGACAACGGCGAGACGGTCGACCTGGTGGACGCCATGCGGCTGATGGCCGGGGCGGTGATCTGCCGGGTGATCGGGCTGGGCGAGGTCTCCGAGGCACGGGCGAGGGAACTTTTCGCGGACGGGGAGCGGGTCGTCTCGATGGTCTCGCTGCGCTCGCGGCGGCTGTCCGACCGGCAGGTGGCCGTCGCCAGGCGGGTGCTGGACCGGATCGGGGACATCGCGCAGGCCGCCTACGAGGCCGGGGACGAGTCCACGGTGATGGGCCGGATGCGGGCGCAGGGGCTGTCCGTGGCCGAGGCGCGGGGCGCGGCGGGGGCGTTCTTCCTGACCGGTACCGAGACCGTCGCCACGTTCGTCCCCCGGCTCGTCGCCCTCCTGCACGACCACGGCACCCAGGTCGGCGACCTGGACAGGGTGATCGAGGAGGCGATGCGGGTCACCACGCCGACCCCGCTGATGCTGCGCTCGGTGGCCGCCGCCGCGCACGTCGGCGGCACGGCGGTACGCCCCGGCGACCGGATCCTGATCGTCACCCACAACTGCGCCAGGGCGTACGGCCCGTTCGACCCCTCCCGCGCCCACCCGCCCGAGCTGCGCAGGCTCTGGTTCGGCGCGGGCCCGCACTTCTGCATCGGCTACCCGCTCGCCCTCGCGGAGATCCGGGCGGTGGCCTCCGTCCTGCTCTCCCACCGGGTGCGCGTCGTGCGGCGACGGGCGGCCAGGCGGGTCCTCATTCCCACGTACGAGCATCTGTGGATCGGCCGGGCGGGAGCCTCGTGAACGACATCGTCAGCGGGATCATGACAATCGCCGGGCGGGAGCCGGGGCGTACCGCGATCGTCGACGGGCGGGGCCGCGAGATCACCTACGGCGAGCTGGCCCGTCGGGTGTCGGCGGTCCGCGACGCGATGGGCGGAGGCCGGCCGGGGAACGACACGCGGCCGGGCGAGCGGGCGCGGGCGGAGAACGGGACACAGCCGGAAGACCAGGCACGAGCGGAAGCCCCGGCCCGGCCCGAAGACGGGATGCGGCCGGGGGACGGGGTGCTGTTCGCGGTGCGGCCGGGGGTGGACGCGGTGGCGCTGGCGCTGGGGGCGGTGGCGGCGGGCGGGACGCTCGTCCTCGCCGACCCCGGCCTGGCCCCCGACGTGCTCGCGGCCCGCATGGCCGCGACCCGGCCCGCCTGGGTGATCAGCGAGTCCCTCCTCTACACCCTGAGCGGCCCGCTCAGGCGCCTCGCCCGCCGCCGAGGGCTGCTGCTGCCCGACCTCGCGGACCCGCTTCCCGGCCACCCCGTCCGTCACCTGTACACGGGCCCGTGGCTGCCGGGAGTGCCCCGCGGAGCGCTGCGGCTCTCCCGCGTCCTGCGACGATCGTCCGCCGTTCCCGGCCCGGAGGGGTACGGGGCGGATCCGGACCAACCGGCGGCGGTGATCTTCACCTCGGGGACCACCGCGCGTCCGCGAGGGGTGGTGCACACCCGGGGGTCGCTCGCGGCCGGGCTGGAGATGTTCAGGAGCGCGTTCCCGCTCGGTCCCGGTGACGTCGTGCACACCGACCAGTTGATGCTCGGGCTCCCCGCGCTGCTGGCCGGGGCGACCTGGTCCCTGCCCGGGGGCGGTGACCTCGCCGCGGAACTGGCCGCGCGGCGGGCCACCCACACCTTCGCCGTACCGGTGCACCTGGACCGGCTGCTGCGCGAGACCCCCAGGCTCCCCGGGACCCTCCGCTACCTCCTGCTCGGCGCCGCTCCCGCCCCGCCGGGCGTGCTCCGCCGCGCGATCGAGGCCGGGCCCGAGGTCCTCTCGGTCTACGCGATGACCGAGGCGCTCCCCATCGCGATCGCGTCCGCCCACGAGAAACTGGCCCAGGCCGAGGGGGATCTGCTCGGGGAGCCCCTGCCCGGCGTCGGGGTCCGGGTCGCCGAGGACGGCGAGTTGTTCGTCTCCGGCCCGCACCTCGCGCGGCGCTATCTCGGCGAGGAGCCGCTGCGGGAGGTCGCGACCGGCGACCTCGTCAGGCTCGAAGGGGACCGGCTGGTGCTGCTCGGCCGGAAGAAGGACATGATCCTCCGCGACGGGGTCAACATCTACCCGGGCCTGTACGAGTCCGGCATCGCGGCGCTGCCCGGGGTCGCCGAGGCCGCGATCGTCGGACTCTCCGACCCCGAGACCGGGGACGAGGAGGTCGTGCTGGCCGTCGTCCCCTCGGAGGGCTACGACGAGGGTCTGCTGCGCAGGGCGCTTCCCGAGATCGTGGACGCCGCGGCCCTGCCCGACCGTATCGAGCCGCTCGACGCCTTCCCCCGCTCGGGACGGGCCGACAAGCTCGACAGGGCCGCCCTGCGAGACCTGGTCGCCCGCCGTGCCTGAGCACCCCACCCTGCCTGAGCGACCCGCCGTACCTGAGCACCTCGCCGCGGCCGGGCGACCCGTCGGACCGGGTGGGCGGCCGAGGGTCGCGGTGACGGGCGCCTCCGGATTCGTGGGCGGCGCGGTCTGCCGGGCGGCCGTGGCGCGAGGCTGGACGGTGCGGGCCTTCGGCAGGCGACCCGCTGTGGACACCGGGCACCTCGGCGGCGCTCCGTACACGTCGTGGGACCTCCGCACCCCCCGGCCCGCGACACCCCCGATCGAGGTGGACGTGGTGATCCACTGCGCCGGGAGCGTCACGGACTGGGGATCGCCACGCGACATCTGGGCCGCCAACGTGGACGGCACCCGCAACGCCGCCGCGGCCTTCCCGGGCGCCAGGTTCGTGCACCTCAGCACGGCGAGCGTCTACGACCCGTTCCGGCCGACCGTGATGGCCGTCGAGGACACCGCCCCGGTCGGGCGGTACGCCAACGCGTACGGCGCCTCGAAGGCCGCCGCGGAGAGATGCCTGGAACGGGCGGTCATCCTGCGACCGCACGCGATCTACGGCAGGGGGGACACCACGCTGCTTCCCCGGGTCCTCCGCGCGGTCAGCGGCCGCAGGCTGCTCGCGGTGGGCGACGGGCGCCAGCGGATCAGCCTGACCTCGGTGGACAACCTGGTCCAGGCCTGCCTGCTCGCCGCGGAAGGCCCGGTCGACCACGGCGTCTTCAACGTGACCGACGCCGAGCCCGTCGTGCTCGACGACGCCCTGCGCGCGATCCTCGCGGAGCGCGGCATCGACGCCGAACCGCACTATTTGCCGCTCGCGCTGGTGGATCCCCTCGCCGCCGTCGCCGAGACCGTGTCACGGCTGCTCCGGCGCCCGCGCCCGCCCCGGCTCACGCGCTACGCCGCGGGCCACCTGGCAGTCGAGCGGACCCTCGACATCACCGCCGCGCGCACCCGGCTCGGCTATCACCCCTCGGAGACGTCCTTCGAGGGGTCCGCGGGCTGGTGACGACGGTCCTCGAGCACCGCGGCCGCGAACCTGGAACGGACGCGCTTTCCCTTGACGACGAAGGCGGTCGCCGCCACGAGCAGGCCCAGCGTGAAGAGCACGCGCAGGCCGTCCCTCAGGAAGGCGGTCAGCGCGTCGAATATCGCGGCCACGGCGGAGTACGACATGCCACCGGTGGCGGAGGCGGGCAGGTAGACGTTGCGGATCACGGACAGGACGACGGCCAGCGCGAGCATGCTCGTGGCCAGGCCGAGCCCGGCGCCGATCAGAGCGGCGCACCGGTCGCGGGGCAGGAGCACCCCCGTGACGATCAGTGCCGGTGACAGCCCCAGCAGGACCCACCTCAGCGAGATCAGCCTGTCGTAGGAATTGTCGATCACGAAAACGGCGGAGGTGGGCAGCAGCAGGGTGACCGGGTGCGTGCTGGGCAGGCGGGACGCCTCTCTCACGCCGACGGCCTTCAACCTCCGCTTGACCAGTTCGTACACCGGGGCGAGGTCGTAGCCGACGCCGTCGTCCGCCATGCCGGCATTCGGGGCGTGGCCCAGGATCGCGAGGAGCCTGCGGTGTGTCTGCCGGTTGACCTCCACCCAGGCGACGGCGAAGTCGTTGTCGACGCCGGACTTCACCGTCTCGCGGACGACCTCCCCGCCGACCGAGACGCCCAGCGCGCGCAGCCGCACGACGACCTCGTCGGTGACACGATCCGTGATGGCGTTCCTGACGTCCGGGTGAGCGGCCAGCGGGGCCACGTTCTCGATGTAACGGTCGGGGTCGGCGATCTCGTTCGCCGCCCAGTAGGCGGTGAGGGCGAAGGGGGCGAGGAGGCATCCGAGCACGATCAAAATCGAGCCGATCACCGTACGCACGGACTTCCCTAACCGCATTACCGGGAAATCCCCGCGTTTGCCAGGCAAAACCGGTTACGACCTATTTTTGACGTGAACTTGGAGATCAATGTCATCCCGACGGCGAAATCTGGTTTACAAACCTTGACCCGCCGCCCTCAGCGCGTCGAACAACCACATAGCCGATTCACCCGAAAACCGTTACTAACCTGCGACGTATTGGTCTGACGGACGGGAGATGTCACGGCTATGGCAGGCAATACGGGGCGAACAGGCGTCGGATCGAGCCTGGCACTGACACTGGGCTCAGCCGTTCTGTGGGGTCTGGCCCACGTCTGGGTGGGCCGCCGCCTGACCGGTGCCATCCTGATGGGCATCGAGTTGATCCTCGCCGCGGCCCTCGCGACCGCCGTGCTGACCGCCGGTCCCTCCCTGCTCTCCCTCGCCGTACAACCCTCCTGGCTCTGGGTCTTCGCCCTCACCGCGATGCTGGTCGCCGGCGTGACGGTCGCCGTGACCATCCGCTCCCACCTGCTGGTGCGGCCGAAGACGGTGTCGCCTGCGGCCCGCTACCTCTCCGCCGCGGCCGTCGGGGTGATATGCGCGCTGGTGGTCGCTCCGATGATCTACACGGCCAAACTGGCCTACATCTCGCACGGCGTCGTGACCTCGGTGTTCGCGGAAAGCGTCGCGCCGATCCCGGTGGACCCGTGGAAGGACGTGGACCGGCTCAACATCCTGCTCGTCGGCGCGGACGCGGCGGCCAACCGGATCGGCGTGCGTACCGACAGCATGACCGTGGCCAGCATCGACCCCAGGACCGGAGACACGGTGCTGTTCGGCCTGCCCAGGAACCTGGAGAACGTCCCGATGCCGCCGGGCCCGGCCCGCGAGCGCTTTCCCTACGGTTTCCAGGGCGAGCCACCGTACACACCGGGCATGCTCAACGAGATCTACCAGTACGCCGAGGACTATCCCGAGATGGTTCCCCGGCAGAGCAAGCGGCACCGCGGCCCGACGCTTCTGAAAAGAACGATCGGCGGCATCCTCGGCCTCGACATTCCCTACTACGCGATGGTCGACATGAGGGGCTTCGTGGAAATCGTCAACGCGATGGGCGGCGTACGGGTCCGCATCAAGGATCCCATCGTGTACGGCAGACAGAACGAGGGCCTGATCGAGGCGGGAAAACGGAAACTCTCGGGCGAGGAGGCGCTCTGGTACGGCAGATCCCGCACCTACAGTGACGACTACGTGCGGATGGGCCGCCAGAAGTGTCTGCTGAACGCCGTCGCCAAACAGGCCGACCCGGTGACGGTCTTCAGGAGCTTCGAGAAACTGGCCGCCGCCGCCGTCGACACCATCTCCACCGACATACCTCGGCAGTTGCTGCCCGACCTGGTCGAACTGTCGGAGAAGGTGAAGAACTCCAGGATCAGGAGTCTCCAGTTCGTCCCCCCGCTCATCTACTCGGGTGCGCCCGACTACCACCTGATCAGGCGCGAGGTCACCGCCACCCTGGCGGCGCCGCCCGCTCCGCCCCGCTCCGTATCCGCCGCACAGGCCGGAGACCCGGGGAAGGCGGGCGAATACGCGGAGACAGCCGAGACAAAGGCCGTCGTCCTCGATTCCGCCTGCCACTGACGAACCGGCCGAGACCGGAGAACTCGTTGGGCCCGAACGCTCCGGTGGAGCACAGGACCGGCAGGGCGACGAACCAGAGAACCGGCGAACCAGCGGATCGCGGGCTGAGGGCCGGCGGACCGAGAGACCGAGAGACCGAGGGCCAACGAACTGATACGCCGACGGCCTCACGGATGACAGGCCCAGCGCCGTGTCCGGCGCGTTGAGAGCGCCCACGAGGGCCGGAATGCTGTTATGGAGTGATTACTTAGTGTGACAACGGAGGTTAGAGGATGAAACACCACCTGGCGAGCGTGAGCCTGCTCGCCGCGATCGCCGCACCCGCTGTCGGATGGCCACTCGCCTGGGCCGATCCGGTCCCCTCGGTCTCCATCTCCCTCGACGACGGAGCGAGGGAGACCACGCCCGGCGCGGAGAACACCTACACACTCCGTCTCAGCAACCAGGGAGGCGACCGGTTGAAGCGCGTCCTCCTGGTGCAGTCCCTGCCGCCGTCGATGACCTTCGTGAAGGCCGACGCCGGAGGGCATGTGGAGCAGGGCAAGGTGGCGTGGACGGTGAACGTCCCGCCGGAGAAGGACACGATCGTCCACGTGAGCACCCGGGTGGGCGCGGTGGCCGGCGCGGCGGTGCAGAACCTGGCGACGACGGCCTGCGCTCGCAGGAGCGCCACCGGCCCCGTACTCGCCTGTGCCACGGACATCAACACCGTGGCCCCACCGGAGGAGACGGCCGCCTGGGTCCTGCCCGTCTCGCTGGCCGCCGCCGTCGCCGCCGGGCTGGCGACCGCCGCGCTCCTGTTCCGCCGCGGTCGCCGGGGCCGACCGGTCTGATCCGGCGCGACGAGCGCCCGGCCAAGGTCCGCGCCGGCCTCTACGCCGACCTCTACGCCGACCAAGGCCCGTACCCGGCTAGGTTCTCCCTGGCCGGGTACGCAGCCGCAGGGCCAGCCCCAGGCAGGAGAGCAGGAGTCCCACCAGGACCGGCCCGAGCGGCGGACCCGTGAACGGCAACGAGGGGCCGGCCGACACCTCGCGAGGCCCACCGGTGAGACAGGGGACCGAGAAGGATCGCCCCCGGCCCGGCACGCACGACGGGTCGGAGACCGGCTCCGGCACCCGCGCGGGCGCCGGTTTCCGATCCCGGCCGGGAACCGGAACCGGCGCGGACACAGAACCGGGAACGGAATCCGACTCGGGAACCGACGCCGGCCCGGAGTCCGACCCGGGAACCGGCACCGGCCCGGAGTCCGACCCGGGAACCCGCGTCGGCGCGGAATCCGCCCCGGAAAGCGGCACCGGCCCGGAGTCCGACCCGGGCGCGGGTGCCGAGCCGGGAGCCGGAACCGGCGCCGAGTCCGCCTCGCGATCCTCGGGCCCGAGCGTCCCGGTGCCCGTCGTCCTCTGTACGGCGACCCGCTGCGCGCAGCCAAGCCCCGTACCGGGGACGGGCGCGGCACGCCTCGCGGACCACGGCACCGGGTCCGGGCAGTTCGTCCCACCTCCGAGTGCCTGGACGGCGCTGTCCAGCACCCCGTCCCCGGTGGCGGAAGTACCGACGGTCACGCTGTAGGTGACCGTGACCGTCTCGCCCACCCGAATGTCCCCGGCCCAGTTCAGCTTCGGCGCGTCGTACGAGAGGGTGCCGCTCGTGGCCCGCGCGTCGCCGTTGTAGACCGCGTCGTCGAGGACCCTGGAGAGTTCCCCGGTGAGTGTGGCACCGGGATAGGTGGCGTTGCCGACGTTGCCGACGGTGATCGTGTAGGCGACCGTCTGGCCGGGGTCGGCGGTCTCGCTGTCTGCGGTCGTGAGGACGTACAGCAGCGGCAGGCCGATCCCGCCGAGGTTTCCGCAGGCGCGATCGGCCGACCCGGCCTCGCAGTTGGAGCCCTCGGGCCCGACCAGTTCGCCGGAGAGACGTAGGTCCCCCGCCGGGGGGTCGTTCACCGTGACGCCGTAGGTGACCGTCACCGTCTGCCCGGCGGCCACGTCGCCGGTCCAGGCCACCCTGGGCTCGGCGAAGGAGACCGTGCCCGACGTGGCCGACTGGTCGTGGCCGAAGCTCGCGTCGTCGAGCAGCCCCGACAGGTCGTCGGTGAAGGTGAGGCCCGGGTAGGCGATGTCACCGGTGTTGCGCACCTCGACGGTGTAGGTGACCTTCTGGCCGGGTTTCGCGAGGACGGGCGAGGCCGTCTTGGTGATCTTGATCTCCGGCTTTCCCACCCTCGCCGTACGACTCTCGCCGCCGAAGGCCCCTCGCGCGCTTCGCCTCCCCGCCACGGATGCGGGAGCCCGCCTTCCGGTCACGAACACGGGAGCCCGCCTCCCCGTCGTGAACACGGGAGCCCGCCTCCCCGTCGTGAACACGGGAGCCCGCCTCCCCGTCGTGAACACGGGAGCCCGCCTTCCCGTCACGGACGCGGGCGAAGACACCCCGTTCTCCTTCCCCGCGGATACGGACGAGGGTTCCCTCTTCTTCCTCACGACCCGCACGTTCTTCTCCACGACCCGCACGGCCGAGGACTTCCCGTCCATCGTCGTCCGGGGAACCGGGGCCTCCGCCCGGACGGACGGCGAGGACACCTCCGCCACCCCGGTCCGGGAGGCGGCGAGAGTGAGCGACGGCGTCACGAGCACCGCGAGCGCGACACTCCACGCGGCGAATCCACCGATCCTCCGCGGGGAAGACCTCCCGCGGGGAGACCACCGCTCGGAGAACCGCCGTTCAGGAACCCGCCGTTCGGAAACGCGACGCGACCAGGTACCGGTACGTGCCACCAGAGCCCCTTGCTGATCCTTGTCCACGATCTCGCCGGGGGGTCAAGATCAACCAACTCGGGAGGGGATACCCGGACTGGCCGGATCTCATCGGCGCCGATGGCAAACATCCGCCCCGCCGATCCCCAAGCCGGTTGTCGAGTCCGTACAGGAGACCGCGAAGCGGTAACAGCGGATCTTTGGCACCGGTCATGACATGGAAGGCGTTTCTCCTCACACCTTTCGCCGATATTTGTCATGAAAAATCACCTTTATTGGCATTTACCAGGCGAGCACGCCTCCCCCTCTTCCCCGCGATACGCGCCACGCGCCCCCGCCCGTCGTGGCATGATGGGCCCTCCGAGGTCTTGAAATGATTTTCATAATCAGATTGGATCGTTGCTGTGAGGGTGGCATTCGTCGGTAAGGGCGGCAGCGGCAAAACGACCCTGTCGGCGCTGTTCGCGAGATACGTGGCGAGCCGGGGCGGTCCCGTGGTCGCCGTCGACGCCGACATCAACCAGCACCTGGGCATGGCACTGGGGCTGGCCGAGAGCGCGCTGCCCAGGCCGATGGGCTCGCACCTGACCGAGATCAAGGAATACCTGCGGGGCGACAATCCCCGCATCTCCTCGGCCGCCGCGATGGTCAAGACCACCCCGCCGGGCTTCGGCTCGCGGCTGCTCCGACTCGACGAGGACGACCCGATCCACACCGGATTCTCCGTCGTCACGCCGGAGGGGCCCCGGCTGATGGTCACCGGGCCGTTCAGCGAGGACGACCTGGGGGTGGCGTGTTACCACTCCAAGGTCGGCGCCGTGGAGCTCTACCTCAACCACCTGCTCGACGGTGCGGGCGAGTACGTCGTGGTCGACATGACGGCCGGGGCCGACTCCTTCGCCTCAGGGCTTTTCACCCGTTTCGACATGACCTTCCTGGTGGCCGAGCCGACCCGCCAGGGCGTGAGCGTCTATCGGCAGTACCGCGACTACGCCGCCGACTACGGCGTGCCGATCGCGGTGGTGGGCAACAAGATCCACGGCCCCGGGGACGTGGCGTTCCTCCGCGATCAGGTCGGCGACGACCTGCTGGTCTGCCTGGAGCACTCCTCGGCGATCCGCGCGATGGAGCAGGGCCGCCCCTTCACTCTCCAAGACCTCGAACCGGCCAACTCCCAAGCCCTGGGCACGCTTCTCGACCGTCTCGACAGCCAGGAGAAAGACTGGTTCCGCTTCGGACGCCAGGCGGTGCAGTTCCACCTCCGCAACGCGACGGCCTGGGCGAACAGGGCGACGGGCGAGGATCTGGCGGCCCAGATCGACCCCGGCTTCGTCTTCGGGCCCACACGAGTGTCGCTCTCCCGCTAGGTGGAGCGATCGGTAGGCCCGACCTAGTGTCTGATGAATCCCCTTCTGTGAGGAGAACGCAGCATGTCGCTGACCGTTTCGAACGATCTTCTCGACCAGGCCAAGGCCGGTGAGGTGGACGACGCGGCATTCGTCACCTGTGTCAGAGACTCCCTTCCTTACGCCTGGTCGCTCATCAGCGGCCTGGTCAAGGAGCGCGAGGACACCGGTGCCGAGTTCGCCGACAACACGGTGCCCCCGCCGGACGAGGCCGCTCGCGGCCAACTCCTGCGCGCTCTCGCCAGCGACGCCATGCGCGGCGCCCTGGAGCGCCACTTCGGGGTGAGACTCGCCTTCCAGAACTGCCACCGGGTCGCCGTCTTCGACCCGACCGCCACCGGCGCCCACGCGGAGTTCGTCACCGCCAGGTCGCAGATCCTCAACCAGTCGCCCGAGCTCGTCGACTGCTGACGGCCTCGTTCCGAGGCGGACCGCCTTCCCCGGTCTCGTCCCGGCCTCCGGACCGGTCTCATCGCGTCCGGCCGGCCCCGGCCGGACGTCACCGGGCGGGCCGGAGGCCCTCAGACAAAGGGGCGTCTATCCGAAAAGCCCGAGTTGGCCCTCTCCGGCCAGCGGGTTGCGATGCCTCTTGAGGTGGCGCCACCGGGGAAGGTCGTCCAGATAGGACCAGGAAAGGCGGTGATGCTCCGTCGGGCCGAGGGAGGCGAGCGCCGCCTGGTGGACCGGCGAGGGGTATCCCGCGTTGTCGGCGAACCCGTACTCCTCGAAACCGAGTGAGGCCATGTAGGTGTCCCGCCGGACCTTGGCGATCACGGAGGCCGCGGCCACGGAGACGCAGGAGAGGTCGCCCTTGACCTCGCACCTGACCGGCCAGGGCGCTCCCAGATAGTCATGCTTCCCGTCCAGAACGACCACGTCGGGACGGACGGGAAGCCCGGCCAGCGCCCTTCTCGCCGCCCTGCGCAGGGCCTCGGTCATCCCGAGTTCGTCGATCTCCTCGTGGGACGCCTCGCCGTACCCGATACCGGCCGCCCAGGCGGTGATCTCGGAGACCATGGCGGAGCGGCGGGCGGGGGTGAGCAGTTTCGAGTCGGTGAGTCCGGCGGGCGGTTCCGACAGGTCGGTGACCACGGCGCAGACCGCCACCGGACCGGCCCAGGCTCCGCGCCCGACCTCGTCCACCCCGGCGACCAGTTTGGAACCGCCGTCGTTCAGCAACCGCTCAAGGGCGTAGGTGGGAGGCACGTGCCGACGTTACCGGGACGCGAGCCTCCGGGAGCCGTCTCGCTCGAACACCACCCCCACCAGACACCGTCCTGATCGGGACCCACCTTCGAGCGTCACACCAGCCGAGCCCTCGGAGTCCGGTCAGGCATCACCTCCGAACCTCACACCCGCCCGGGCCTTCGAAGCCCGGTCAGGCATCACCTTCGAGCGTCACACCCGCCCGGGCCTTCGAAGTCCGGTCAGGCATCACCTCCAAGCCTCACACCGGACAGACCTTCGGAGTCCGGACCCTCCCTGGACGCCGGCTCGACCCCCTCCAGGTCGGCGGCGAGGAGTCGCGCGGCGACGTGGACGGCCCTGAGGGTGACGGACACCGCGGGGCGGTGGACGCTGGACGATCGAGCCACGGCGTACACGACCCGGCCGACCGGCGGACCGGGAAACCGGCGGACGGCGATGCCGCGGACCCCCGCGGCCAGCGCCAGGGCGGGGACGGCCGCGATGCCGATGCCCTTGGCGACGAGGCCGATGATCGTGCCCAGCCCTTCGAACTCCCAGGTCACCGGCCGGTGCCCGCCGACGTCGGCCATCAGCCTGTCCACCGCCAGCCGGGAGGGCTCACCGTCCGGAGTGGCCATCCAGGGCTCGTCGCGCAGATCCCACAGGTCGACGGGGACGTCGGGGGAGGCGAGCCTGTGCCTGCGCGGCACCACGAGCACCAGCGGGTCGCGCAGCAGCGGGAAGACCCGCATCGTGTCGGGCTCGCGCATCCGGCCGTACCAGTCGTCGACCAGGGCGATGTCCACCTCGCCCGACTGCACCTCGCGCATGCCGCGTCCCGAGCGGGCCTGTCCCATCCGCAGGGTGAGCTCGTCGTGCCGTCGCAGCGTCCTGGCGAGCGCGGGCGCGAAGGCCACCGCGGCGGTCGGGAAGGCGGTCACGGTGACCCGCCCCGACGGGGTCGCGGCCTGTGCCGACAGGTCCGACTCCGCGCTCTCCACCATGGCCAGGATGCGCTCGGCGTGCTCGACCAGGCGGCGCCCCGCGTCGGTCAGCTCCGCGCTCCTCGCGGTCCTGTCGATGAGCACGGCTCCCGCCTGGCGCTCCAGCGCCGCGAGTTGCTGCGAGACCGCCGAAGGACTGTAGCCCAGGGAGGCCGCGGTGGCCGCGATGCTGCCACGACGGGCGAACTCACAGATCAGCGCGAGCCTGCGTAAATCAAGCATCAGTTTTCCTTACGCCCACCCACGACAACCGAAGCTTGTCCTGATGCCGTCCATCCCAGCAGGCTTGAAGACGTTCCACAACGTTCCACAGACGACCACGACGTACCGCTGCGTTCTGCCGCGCTCTGTCGCGCTCCGTAGCGTTTTCGTGGTGTTCCGCGACGAGGTAAGGACCCCGCGATGAGCGTCACCCTTTCCGCCACCCTGGCGGCCAACGAGGACATCGAACGAAGACGGCGCGCAGGTGAGCGCGTGCTGCACCTGGCCTTCGGTGAGGCGGGCCTGCCCGTTCATCCGGCCCTGCGCGAGCGGCTGATCGCGGCGTCCGGCCTCAACGGGTACGGACCGGTCGCCGGCGCGCCCGCGCTGCGCGAGGCGGCCGCCGGTTACTGGTCACGGCGTCACCTGCCCACCGATCCCGACCTGGTGGTCTGTGGTCCGGGAAGCAAGCCCCTGCTGTACGGCCTGCTGCTGGCGATCGGCGGCGACATCGTGCTGCCGATGCCGAGCTGGGTCAGCTACGCCGCCCAGACCGAGCTGGTCGGAGCGCGTTCCCTGCTCGTTCCGACGCCCCACGGCGAGGGTGGGGTGCCGGACCCCGAGCGTGTGGCCGCGGCGGTGAGGCGCGCCCGCGCCCAGGGGCGCGACGTGCGCTCACTGCTGGTCACGCTTCCCGACAACCCCGCCGGCACGCTGGCCAAAGCGTCCACGATCCGGCGGATCGCCGAGGTCGCCCGCGAGCTCGATCTGACGATCGTCTCCGACGAGATCTACCGCGACCTGGTCCACTCCCCGGCCACCGCTTTCCTCAGCCCGGCCGACGTCGCCCCCGAGCGGACCGTGATCACCAGTGGGCTCAGCAAGAGCCTCGCCCTGGGCGGTTGGCGGATCGGCGTGGCCCGCCTCCCGTCACCGCTGCTGCGCGACCGGCTCCTCGCGGTGGCGAGCGAGATCTGGTCCAGTCCCGCCGCGCCGGTCCAGCAGGCGGCGGCGTACGCCTACACCGAGCCGCCGGAGCTCGTCGAGCGGGTGGACCGGAGCCGTGAGCTGCACGGCGCGGTGGCGCGGGCGGTGTACGAGCGGTTCGTCCGCGCGGGGGTGCGGGTGGACGCGCCTCAGGGCGGTTTCTACCTCTACCCCGACTTCACCGGGCTCGACTTCGCCTCCTCCGCCGACCTGGCCGCGTACCTGCTCGACCGGCACGGTGTCGGCGTGCTTCCCGGCCACGCCTTCGGTGACGACCCCGAAGCCCTGCGGGTGCGGGTGGCGACGAGCCTTCTGTACGGCGAGACGACGTCGCTGCGGCTCGCCGCGCTCGACGCCGCGGACCCCCTGGAGTTGCCCTGGATCTCGGCCTCGCTGGATGATCTGAGCGAGGCGCTGACCGCCCTGCGCGCGACGCGTCGGGCATCTCGCTCCCCCGTGCGTCTCCCGCTCGTCACGGCTCCCGCGACGGGGTGATCGCACCCCGTCGCGGGAGGGTTCCCGCGACGGGTTCTCCACGGGGTTTCAGCGGCTCCCACCTGCGATTTCTCCGTGGAGGGGCCCACCCGTCACGGACGTCCCCCGATGCTCACCAAGATGTCTCGCACTGTTTGGCATCAGGCGTGGTGAGGAGCCCCCATGATGTGCTCATGCACGCTTTCGTCACCCTGTCCGGGCGCCTCGTGCGCCTGGAACCGCTCAGCCTCGCGGTCGTCGACGACCTCGTCGCCGCGGCGAGTGAAGACCGTTCCACCTATACCTTCACTCGTGTCCCCAATGGCCGGGACGAGATGGTCTCCTATGTGGAGGCCGCTCTGGCTGAGCAGGCGGAGGGCCGCACGATGCCCTTCGCCATCCGGTGGCTTCACACCGATCGCGTGGTCGGTGCCACCCGTCTCATGCACCTGGAGTACTGGCAGGGGCCCATGCCCTGGCCGCCGGGCGCTCGTGGGGCGGTGGGCGATGTCCCGTCCGTGGCGGACATCGGTTACACCTGGCTCTCCGCCTCCGCGCAGGGAACCGGTATCAACCGCGAGAGCAAGTATCTGATGCTCTCCCTCGCCTTCGAGACCTGGCAGGTCCACCGCATAACCCTCAAGGCCGACATACGGAACGTACGCTCCCGGGCCGCCATCGAAGCCCTCGGCGCACACCTCGACGGTGTGCGGCGGGCGGAGAGCCGAGGCGCCGACGACACGGTCCGAGATACCGCGTACTACTCGATCTTGAGCGCGGAATGGCCGGTCGTCCGAGAACGGATGCACGCGCGGATGGGCCTCGCCCAGGCCGCGTGAGACGGACGCCCGACAGGTGCGGGAATACGAGGAGAACGGTTGACCGAAAAGGCCATAGTTATATAACCAGAGCAAAACATTGCAAATAGCACTTTGGTCACTTAAAGGAACAAAAGGCCCGCCCGAATTTTCGGGCGGGCCTGGTGTTCGTCCGGTGCCGTACGCGAGTCGCGGCTCACATGATCACCGGGTCGAGCGGAGATCGCGGGCGGGGGAGGACGCTGGTATATGGATACCACCGGTACGGGCTACCGGATGGGTTCGCCGAAGACCTCTGGGTCACTCCTCGTCGTCGGAGTCGACCTCGTAGATGTAGTTCCACTTACCGCACAGCGTCTTCCTGGCCTGGTGCCTGTCCCAGTAGCAGACCCTGACCTGCAGGTTGTCGACCTCGTCCGCGACGTAGTGGAAGTTCTGGTAGCCGCTGGTGCCGCACTTGCGCGCCCAGGTGTAATCCTCGTCGCCGTCGTGGTTCTCGAACTTGAACTGGGCGTAGCCGCAGAGCCGGCTCGGCGAGTACTTGTCGTAGAGCCTGCCCTGGACGTGGAGGCGGTCGGCCCCGTCGACCCACACGCTCCCCCTCGCCTTGGCGCGGGAGTCGTCGTAGTACTTGGAGTAGTAGTAGCCCCAGGGCTCCGCGTCGTAGCCGCTTGAGGCGGTGAGAGTGGCGGAGGCGGAGGCGGGGGAGGCGAGGGCGGGAACGCCGATCGCGACAACGGCGGTGGCGGCGGCGAGACCGAGAAGTTTGCTGATCGAGCGGCGCATGATGGTTCTCTCCTTGAGGGGTGCGGCTCCTTTCTTTCTTCAGGAGCCATGGCTCATTGATAGGCGCGCATGCCTGCATCGCACTTACAGAGCCTTTATCCATGCCTGCAATCCGCTGACATGTCGGGCACGGCCGCCCCCGTATGGGGCCATGCCCGACAGCGCCAAGCATCCGCCGCAGGGCTCAACGGCCGATTGACGTGCAATCAACGTCCCGGCGAACAACCAACCCTCCGCCTACGAGGGAAGCGACGGAGGATCTATCATTTGGCCATAAAACTTTCCTTTGGGCGGAGATTCGGGAAATGGCTGTTCAGGGCAGCGGAGACGGACTGCGGTTCGCCGTGCTCGGTCCTGTCCAGGCATGGCGCGACGGCTCCGAGCTCGATCTGGGCACCCCACTGCAACGTTCCATCCTGGCGATGCTCCTGCTCAGGGAGGGTCGGGCGATCACTCCGGCCGAGATGATCGACGCGATCTGGGGAGACGACGCCCCGCCCCGCGCGCTCGGCGCCCTGCGCACCTACGTCTCCCGGCTGCGCACGGTGCTGGAGCCCGGCAGGTCCCCGCGCACCCGTCCCGAGCTGCTCACCTCCGTCGGCAGAGGCTACGCGCTGCGGCTGAACGACAACTCCTTCGACCTGCTCCTCTTCGAACGCGGCGTCCAGGAGGCCGAGGCGGCGCGCCGCGAGGGCGCCCTGGCCCGGGCCGCGGAGAGCCTGCGTGCGAGTCTGGCGCTGTACACCGGCGACCCGCTCGCCGGAGCCGTCGGCCCGTACGCCGAGCACCAGCGCGGACGGCTCGCCGAGCGCCGGATGAGCGTGCTCGAGGTCCTGATGGACCTCGACCTGGAGCTGGGCAGGCACGCCGACGTGCTGTCCGAGCTGATCGCGCTCACCGCCGACCACCCGCTGCGCGAGCGGCTCCGAGCCCAGCTGATGCTCGCCTACCACCGGTGCGGGCGCAGCGCGGAGGCGCTCGCGGCCTTCGCCGACACCCGCGCCACGCTGATCGAGGAACTGGGCATCGAGCCGGGCTCCGACCTGACGAGCATGCACCAGCGCATCCTCACCGGTGACCCGGCCCTCACGCCGACCCGGCCCGTCCCCGCCGGAGCCGACGAGGTCACGGCACCGTCCGCGCAGGAAACCCCCGAGCCGGATCCGGAGCCCGCGAGGGCGACGGCGACGCCCCCGGAGCTGCCGCGACCGGCGCAGCTGCCCGCCGCCGTGAACGACTTCACCGGCCGCCGCCAGATCATCGCGCGGCTCCGCGCGCTGCTGTCGTCCGGTGGCGGCTCCGAGGGCGTGCCGGTGGCGGCCATCTCCGGTATCGGCGGTGTGGGCAAGACGGCCCTCGCCGTGCACGTCGCCCACGCGATGCACGACCTGTTCCCCGACGGTCAGCTCTACGCCGACCTGCGCGGATACGGCGAGGAGCCGACCGCGCCCGAGTCGGTGCTCGCGGCCTTCCTCCGCGGGCTCGGCCTGCCCGCCGACGCCATCCCCGACGGCCTGGCCGAGCGGTCCGCGCTGTTCCGCTCGCTCCTCGCCGACCGGCGGATGCTCGTGCTGCTCGACAACGCCCGCGACGCCGACCAGGTGAGCGAGTTGCTCCCCGGCTCCGCCGGGTGCGCGGCGATCGTGACCAGCCGGGGCAAGCTCGCCGACCTGGCCTCGGCCAGGCTGATCGACCTGGATGTCATGGAGCCGGAGGAGGCCCTCGCGCTGTTCGGCATCGTCGCCGGCGTGGAGAGGGTGGAGGCCGAGCGCGCCGCCACCATGGACGTGGTCGCCGCCTGCGGCTTCCTGCCGCTCGCGGTGCGGATCGTGGCGGCGCGCCTCGCGGCCAGACCGTCCTGGACGGTCGCCTCCCTGGTGCCCCGGCTCGCCGACGAGCGCCGCCGCCTGGACGAGATGCGCGTGGGCAACCTCGCGGTGGAGTCGACCTTCGCTCTCGGGTACGGCCAGCTCACCCCCGCCCAGGCCCGCGCGTTCCGGCTGCTCTCCCTGCCGGGAGGCCCGGACATCTCGATCGGGGCCGCCGCCGGGTTGCTCGCGCTGGACCCGATGGACACCGAGGACCTCCTTGAGTCCCTGGTGGACGCCAGCCTGCTCGAAGCCCCGGCCCCCGGCCGCTACCGCTTCCACGACCTGCTCAAACTCTTCGCCCGCCGTGTCGCGGAACGGACCGAGAACGCGGCCGAGGAGAGCTGCGCCGCGGGCGAGACGAGGCGGGGCGAGCGGCGCGGATCCGGTGTGAGCGTGACCGTCGGCGGGGAGAGCGAGGCGGCACTGCGCCGGCTGCTCGACTTCTACCTGGCGTCCGCGCGCTCGGCGCACCGCCTCGCCTACGAGGGCAGCACGATGGCCGACCTGCTGGGAGTCACGGGGACCGGTCACGTCTTCGCCTCCGCCGACGAGGCGGTGGCCTGGCTGTCGGTGGAGGCGGAGTCGCTGTTCGCGTCGATCGCCCAGGTGACCTGCGCGGACGAGGCCGGCGACCTGCTGCCGGGGGCCGACCTGCTGCTCGCGATGGAGCCGCTGCTGGAGTCGGGGAGCCACGCCCGCGAGTTCGAGGGCCGGACGAGGGACATGCTGGCCGTCGCGCGGCGGCTCGGCGCCGTCTCCAGCGAGCTACGTTGCCGCTACGTGCTCGGGCGGGTGCTGTTCGGCGCGAACCGGCTCGCCGAGGCGGAGGAGGAGTTCCGTACGGCGCTGGAGCTGTCGGCCGGAGGCGATCGCATCGTCACCGGCGAGGCGCTCAACGCGCTCGCCGTCGTGGCCGGGCGCCGGCGCCGCCACGCGGAGGCCCTGGCCTGGTTCGACTCGGCGCGCGAGGCGTTCAGAGAGGTCGGGGCGCGGGGCGGGGAGGCGCTGACGCTCAGCTACTCCGCCCGCGACCACCTGTTCCTGAAGCAGCCGAAGGAGGCCATCGCCGCCGCCGAGCAGGGGCTCGCCCTGTTCATCGAGATGGGCTCCAGCGCGGGCACCGCGAGGGCCCGCTACCACCTGGGGATGATCCTGTCGCGGGTCGGCCGGCTGAACGAGGCGGTCCACCACCACGCCGAGTGCCTCGCCTTCTTCAGGGCCAGCAGGCAACGAGTCTGGGAACAGCGGGTCTGCTCCCGGCTCGCCGAGACTTTCATCAACGCGGGCCGTTTCACCGACGCGGCCCGTCACGCGGAGCAGGCGCTCACCGTGAGCCGGGAGATCGGTCACCCGTACGGCGAGGCGCAGGCCCTGGCGGTGCTAGGCACCGCGCTCAACGGGCTCGGCGAGGTCGGGCGTGGCCGGGGCTGCCTCGAACGCGCCTACGACCTGTTCGGCAGGCTCGGAGCGCCCGAGGCCGAGGATCTGCGTCTTCTGCTGGAGCGCGACCAGGTCGACAGCTGATCCCAGGCCGTCGTACAGGTCGTCGTCGAGACGCGTCATCCAGACGTGGTTGATCACCGGTGTTCCCCTCGAAGTCGGACCCCGTGTTTCGGGGCGGGTGTGGAGGTCCGGCCGGCCGTCTGACCCGGGCGACGCGTAGGGGGCCCGGTCATCCGGTGCGTCGCCCGCGGGTCGGCCGCCTCACTGTGACGGTCGGCCGGACGTGGCACGGACCCTTCACCCCCCGGGTCCGTGCCCCACGGCCAGAGCTTCGCCCACGGCGTTTGCCATCCGATTGACAAGTGATAGCGACGATATCCACAGGCTGTGGACAGTCACCCTGTGGATATGTGGAAAAACCCCTCCGCGATCAGCGGGCGAAGAGCCGCGGGGGCCTTTGTCCGCAGGTCATCGTGGTCCTCGCCGGTCAGTTCCGCGATCGCGGCGAGCAGCGGATCCAGTGGATAATCACCGTCGCAGACCCCCGCGAGCGCGGCTTCCACGGTCCCGACCACAGCCCTGCGACGCAGCCCCCCGCTCTGCCTGAGAACGATCCGCGCCGGGTCCTCCGCACCCGGCGGGCCGATCCTCTCCTCCAGCACCCCCTCGGCCACCGCGAGCCTGGAGCCGAGCAACTCGGCGTCACTCAGCCGGTGCGCTGCGGCGATCGCACCGAGCACCTCGTCCACATATCCACCGACCGGCAGTTCCACCGGCCCCCCGTACTCCTCCACCCGCACGACAGGATCGAGACTCCCGGAGTCGTTCAGCGTGATCCAGCCGAAGCCGATCCCGGTGACGTTCGCGGCCTCGAACCAGCCGAGCCAGTTATCGTAGAGTTCGCGGTAGCGCGGGGTGCCCTGCTCCGCGGCGTCCCTCAGCCACAGCTCGACGTACTCGGCGGGATCCTGGACGTCACGCTGCACCACCCAGCCGTCACAACCGGTCCCGGTGAGCCAGCCGCCCACCCGGTCGCGCCAGTCCTCCCCGTCGACGTGCAGCCAGTTCGCCAGCAGGTGGCAGGTGCCGCCGGGCGCGAGGTGACGAGGCACGCCCCGTACGAGATCACGGCAGAAGCCGTCGGCGTGGAAGCCGGACTCGCGGTAGGTGAACCGGCCGGCCGGGGAGATCACGAACGGCGGGTTGGAGACGACCAGGTCGAAGTGGTCCCCCTCGACGGGGTCGAACAGGGAGCCCAGCCGGACGTCGACGTCGACGATCCCGGACAGCGCCCAGCTGAGACGGGCCAGTTCCAGCGCGCGCGGGTTGACATCGGTGGCCGTGATCTCCTCCGCCCTGCCGGCCAGGTGGAGGACCTGCACCCCGCACCCGGTCCCCAGGTCCAGGG
Source organism: Streptosporangium sp. NPDC049078 (assembly GCF_040648855.1). Taxonomy (NCBI): domain Bacteria; kingdom Bacillati; phylum Actinomycetota; class Actinomycetes; order Streptosporangiales; family Streptosporangiaceae; genus Streptosporangium; species Streptosporangium sp. NPDC049078. The sequence continues at coordinate 32,222 of NZ_JBEZEL010000009.1, read as the reverse complement.
CACGCCCGACGGGACGGCGGGAGGCGAGCTGGGCGAGGTTCGCCGAGGCGCCGCCCGCGCCGACGACGTGGTACGGGCTCAGGGCCGGGTCTCCCGGCCTCACCTTGCGGTCGGAGACGACGTAGCCGCCGGGGGCGTCGGCGGCGGTGTCCCAGGGCTGCAGGTGGACCGCAGAGGTGACCCGGTCGCCCTCGACGGTCACCAGGCCCGCGACGGCCAGTTCCTCCACGGGCAGGGCCGTCGGCACCCGTCTCGCCTCCACGGGGACGCCGAGCCACCACAGTCGGATCAGGGTGGCGAGCGGGTCACCTTCCGCGGTGGCGCGCAGGGCGGGCACCGTCTCCTCGCGGGAGAGCGCGGTGGCGGCGACGCCGCCGAGACGCTCGCGGACGCCGTCGATGGTGTAGCCGGTGTCGAGCAGCAGCCCTCTGAGCCGGCCAGGCAGATCGTTCACGGGGCAATCTTCGCATCGGGCACGTCCGAACGCTCCCGGTGATGAGACTGTTACCCACCGAGGTAAGCGTTCTGCAAGCGGACTTCAAGCGATAAGCGGTACTTCTTGGTAGCCGCACCACACGCTTCAAAGGATCCTTGATGTTGATCCCCTGTTTCGCCTGCGAGACCCGTTTCCACCCCGACGAATACTTCCGCGCCTGCCACGACTACCACCGTGGCAAGGACCTGGTCGCATGGACCTGCCCGCGGTGCGGCAATCGGGATGAGTTACGGGTCTTTCCCGGAGAACTGGGGTTCGGCTACGCCCGGCGTGGCGGGTTCGACGTGTCCGACCGGGTGCTGGTGCCCGGCCTGCGGCGCCGGCGTCAGGACCTTCGGCTGGACATCTCACTGGACGAGGACGTCTGGCGGGTGTCGACGCGGACGCGTCAACTGGTGGGGGCGCGCTGATACCGCTCCGGCCCGGAAAAGCCCCCGTGATCCGGGCCGGAGTATCGGCGGCGCCACGACCTCAGGGGTTTCGCTGCCTCAGGCTCTGCCAGGCCGCGTCACAGAGACCGCTGATCTCGTCGGGGGTGGGCTGGTGCGCGCCGGCGAACCACAGACGGCACATCTCGGTGGCCGGCCCCAGCCAGAGCACGTAGCACATCGTCGGGTGAACGGGCTGGAGCAGGCCGTCCTTCATGTGCGGACGCCACCACTCGGAGACCTTCCTGAAGAACGCCCTGCGCGACTCCGACACCTCGGTGCCGCCCGGCTCGTCGCGCCTGGGCGGCCGCTCGCTGATGAGCAGGTGCGCCCGCTCGCGGTGCTCGCCGCTCCAGGACATGTGCATGGCGACGATGGCCTCGATGCCTCCCCGAGCGCTCTCGTGACGCTGGAGTTCGGCGAGGAACGCCTCCTGGTACATGTGCAGGGTCTCCGCGTACAGGACGCCGAAGACGTGTTCCTTGCTGGCGAAGTGGTGGTAGAAACTGCCGACGCTGACGCCGCTCTCCTCGCGGAGGCTCGCCAGGGTGGTGGCCGAGACACCGTCCTGGCTGAATCGGCGGAGAGCCCCCTCGACGATCCTGGTGCGGCCGTCGCGTCCGTTCTTGGCGGTCTTCACGGATCCATGGTGAGGCAACAGAACCTTGTTCCGCAAACTGCCCGGAACCCGGCTTGGACCATGTCGATCATACCGCCCGCCCTCGGGGCCGCGTCGTCGTCCCGGCGCCCGGCCACCCGTGCTCCCATACCTCCCGACCAGGGGCCTCCGTCCGGCGAATCCCGGTGGGGCCGGCACGGGAATCGGCCGTAAGAGTTCGGCGCCGCCGTCACCGTCGAGCCCGAACACCCCGCTCACATGGGAATCGGCCGTAAGAGTTCGGCGCCGAACCCGTACGGCGAACCCCGGTACGACCCGCACGAGGACCGGCCAGAGGTGGCGTTCAACGGAGAACCGGCGCGGTCACCTCGACCATGCCGCAGGAGGCTCGCATGGTCGCCTCCGGCCACATCCCGCGGACCATGGACAGGACCTCGCGGTTGTCCCCGAGCACGTCCATCCCCACCGTCACGGCGCCCCTCGCCTCCGCGCGGCGCATCAGGGTCCGGATGAGCCGGGAGCCGATCCCCATCCCCTGCCACTCGTCGCTCACCACCACGGCGATCTCGACGTCGACCTTCTCGCCCCGACAGCTCATCGCGTGCCCGACGAGAACGTTGCCCCGCACGGCGAGCAGGGCGTCGCGCCGCTCGTCCACCGCGAGCAGCGTCCTGACGAAGCTCGCACTCGGGCGGCTCATCCCGGCGAAGAACCTCAGCGCCCGCGTGCGCGGCGACAGCCCTCCGAGGAAGCGGCGGATCCCCTCCTCGTCGCCCGGCCGCGCGGGCCGGATCTCCACGGCGGCCTCCGACAGCACCGCGACGTCCCCCGAGGCCGCCCCGACACTCCCGGACACGTCCCCGGATGCGGCCGTGCCCGCTCCGGCCTCCCGTGTGACGTGCCCGGATGCGGCGAGGATGCCCCCGGCCCCCTGGGTGACGTTCCCGCACTCGACCGGGATACCGGCGGACCCCGGTACGCCACCCGCCGGCACCAGCTGAGTTCGCATCATGAACTCAGAGTCTCGCAGCACACCTGAGTATGTCAACTAGACTTAGACCAACGTTGGAGGTGGTGCGATGGCGACTTACGATTCGCACATGAATGCGGCGACTCCCGGCGAACTGCCCCTGCGGATGGACAACTGCTCCATCGAACGTGCCCTGGGCGTCGTCGGCGAGAAGTGGACGTTCCTGGTGCTGCGTGAGGCGTTCGGCGGCGTTCGGCGCTTCGCCGACATGCAGGCCGCCACGGGAGCGCCCAGGCAGGTGCTCAGCGCCCGGCTGACCCGGCTGGTGGAGGAAGGGCTGCTGCGCAAGGTCCCCTACCGCGAGCCCGGCCAGCGGCAGCGCGACGAATACCGGCTGACCCAGATGGGGCTCGACCTCTATCCGACTTTGATGGCCCTGATGTGGTGGGGCGACCGGTATCTCAGCGACGCCGCGGGACCGCCGCTGCGCATCACCCACCGCGACTGCGGCGCCCTGGTCGAACAGCACTTCCGGTGCGCGGAAGGGCACGAGGTGTCCGGCCCGAGAGAGGTCACTCCGGTGCCCGGTCCCGGAGCGCGCCTTCGCACCACAGCCCCCGCGTCTCCGGACCCGGTGCCGAAGCCTCCACAGGTCACGTCCCCCGCGTCGTCTCCAGCCTCCGCAGGCAGTGCCTGAAGCTGAGCACCGAGACCAGCGCCACACCGCCGAGCAGCACCGCGACCGCGGAGGTGCGCACCAGGAGATAGGTCTCCAGAGTCTGGCTGAGCAGCAGCCACAGGCTCAGCGCACCGTTCAGCAGTTGCGCGCAGCCCCACAGCACCGACTGCGACACGAAGAAGCGGCGCATCCGAGGATGCTCCATCACCTGGTCGGTCAGCGGCACGAGGTCGGCCACCACCCGCCGGATCAGCGGCCTCCGCAGCGGCGCGGTGAGCAGAAAACCCATGCTCACGCAGAACACTCCGAGGCAGGGCTGCAGGAAGAACACGATGGGGTTGCCCGTCGCCAGCGTCAGCGCAACCCTCACGGTGATCGTGCCCGCCGCCAGCAGCAGCGTGCCCGGGGCCTCACCGCCCTTCACCAACCGCCAGGCGACGCCGCCGTAGACCCACGCCGCCGCCACAGCCAGCGCGCCGTTCGCGTTGGTGAAGACCAACGCGACGTAGAAGACGAGAACGGGAAGGATCATGCTCTCGAACACCCTGGGGACGGCGTGCCGCAGCAGGACCCCGATGCGGGGGAGTACGAGCGGAGCCGGGGGGGCGGGCATGAGCACGGTCATCAGGGGCGGGCTCCGGAGGTGATGGAACATCCCGAGGGGAAAACTCAGACGACCGTATGCGATGCCCGAAGTGTCCGGTGAGCTTTCCTGACATCCGAGGATCAGGCGGTCCCGGGAACTTTACTACGCCCCAAGGCGTATCCGGCCATCCCCGGAGGCCCACTCGGAGGGCAGTCGGAGGGCAGTCGGAGGGCAGTCGGAGGGCAGTCGGAGGGCAGGGCGATGCCCCCGGTGCCTACTCTTGATGACGTGTACCGGTTCCTGCTGACTCCCCGATGGCTCGCTCTCCACGTGGTGGTGCTGCTGGTCATCCCCGCTTTCGTGCTGCTCGGCCAGTGGCAGTTCGGGCGTTTCGAGGAGAGATCCACCAGCAGCCACCAGATCACCGGCAACCTCGCCGCCGCCCCCGTCGCCGTGGAAGAGCTCACCTCACCCGGCGGCACCGTCTCCACGCAGGACAAATACCGCACCGTCCTGACCAAGGGGACGTACGACGCCGGCGCCCAACTCCTGGTCCGGCGCCGCGTCCAGGACAAGGCGGTCGGCTTCTACGTGCTGACCCCGCTGGTCACGGCGGACGGCACCGGCGTGCTGGTGAACCGTGGCTGGGTCAGGGCGGGCAGCACCGCCGACGCCCTCCCCGAGGTCCCCGCGCCCTCCTCGGGTGAGGTGACTGTCACCGGCAGGCTACGTCCCACCGAGACCGAGGAGACCTCCGGCATCCGCGACCGGGCGGGCCTGCCCGCGGGGCAGGTCCTGCTGATCAACACCGAGGCGATCGGACGCGGCCTGCCGTACCGGCTCCTCGGCGGCTACGTCGACCTGATCGAGCAGTCGCCCGCGGCCGCCGTCGCTCCCGCGCCCGTCCCCGCGCCGGACGTCGGCGAGGGGGGCGGCCTCAACCTGGCCTACGGCGTGCAGTGGTGGTTGTTCATCGGGGTCGCGATCGGCGGCTGGGTCCTGCTGATCCGCAGGGAGGCCGCCGACCTCAAGGCGGCCGCGACGACACCCGGCGAACCCGGGCCGGGCGAGCCCGGAGACGGAGAACCCGGGCCGGACGCACCCTCCAGGTCCGCAGCGCCCTCGGTGTCCTCGGTGTCCCCGGGGCCCCCAGGAAGGTCCTCCGCGCCCGACGACTCCTCCGACGAGCCCTCCTCGCCCGACGACTCCGCAGAGTCCGCCGAACCCGCTGCGTCCTCCCGGCCCGGCGAGTCCGCCGTGTCCTCCCCGTCCGGCGAGTCCGCCGACCTCCGCGCCTAGTTTCCGACGAGGTTCAGCAGGGAGCCGAAGGCCGACACCAGGCCGAGGGAGAGCAGACCGACTCCGATCGCCAGCAGGAAGCCCCGGCCGCCGCCCAGCCGCTCGCGCGGCGCGGGACGTCGCCCGGCCGCGAACCAGAGCGGGCGGGGTTCGAGCAGCAGGAACAGGAGCGCGCCCACCTGCCCGACGGTGAAGAGCCAGAGCCAGGCCCATCGGTTGCCCAGCCGGGGCGTCGAGCCGAGCATGATCAGAAACGCGAGTATCCAGCTCCCCATCAACCACGGGCCGCCGACTGCCCCCGGCATGTCGATGACCCAGCCGGGCACCCATGCCGCCCCGCCGGAGTGGACCCGCTCGATCACCATGGCCTGGCTCGACCCCAGGTCCTTCCTCAGTTCCGCCCACGTGTAGGCGGGCGAACCCTCCGCGGGCGGCTCCAGCCTGATCTCGCGCCAGAGCAGCGGGCCCTGGGCCCAGAGGACGTAGGAGATCACGCCGCTCCGTCCCTCTCCCGTGGCGTATTCGTCGTACTCGACGAGGGAGACGCGGTCGGCCGCGGCCGCGGCGCGGAGCTCGGCCCGCGTCCCCGGCAGGGGGGCGACGCTCAGCACGGTGATCAGGACGCCGAGGGCCAGAACGATCAGGAGAACCGAACGGACGGCCAACCCGGCGATCCGCCAGCCGCGACGGACCTCCGGCGTTTCACGGGTCATACCTTTATTTCTACTTTACGATCACGCGTTCACCATCGACAGGCCGAAAAGGAGCGCCACCGCGATCACGAACCCGCGTGTCCCGTCGATCCTGGCCGGCGCGGGCAGCGCCTCGTACGGAGCCCGCCACAGGGGTCTCGGCTCCAGCAGGACGTAGAGCAGCGAGCCGCCGGTGAGAAACATCCAGAACCACGCCCAGCGGCTGGCGTAGCGGGGGTTCGGCCGGGCCAGCATGAGCAGCCAGGCCAGGATCTCCGCCGCCACCGCCACCGGGGCGAACGGCTCCCACCACCGTCCGTAGGCGGGCGAGCCCGCCAGTGCCCTGAAGCCGTCGGTGCGCACGATCTCCACCGAGGGATCGGCGACGGCGCGCACCTGTGCCATGAAAGCCTCCTGGCGGCGTTCCAGGGCCTCGGGGACGAGGCGGGTGGTCTGGGGATCCCAGACGTCGTCCGGCTGGTCGAAACGGGCCTGACTCCAGGAGAGCGGCCCGTGCGACCAGGTCAGCGTGCCGTAGGCGGGCCAGTTGCCGTCGTAGACGATCTTCGTCACCTCGCCCGCCCGCAGGTCCGCCAGGAGTTCGACCGCGGGTCGCAGGGGAGGAGCCTGGTTGATGTGGACGATCACCGTGGAGAGCGCGAGCACGAACAGCAGCGCCACCCGCGCGACGTACGGGATGTCGTCCCGTGCCGGAATCACCACTCGCATCCCCGCCCCCATCGGCCCCCATCAGGCGAGGCCCGCCGCTGCATAGACTAAACGGCGGGTCGGGCTCGCGCGGGTGTACGACTCCCGCCATGCGGCGGGGACGTGCGGGGTTCTCGCCCACGAACCTTGAATATGGACAAAAAGAGCATTTTTCCCCTCAAGTATCAACTTATGAAAAATCCTGATACCGGGGCGATCCCTGGGTAGGCGCACCCCCGGGCCCGCCACGGGCGGCACCCTTCCGGCGGGCCCGTCCCGGGGCCGCCCTCCACCCCCCTCGGGTGGTCCCGGGCCGCGACACAGGACACCGCGGGAGGTGGCCGCGCGGGACGGCTGGGGAGGCGCCACGCGGGACGGTCGGGAGGCACCGTGAAAACGGTCGCGGCGAGTGTCGCGGAAGGCAGTTACGGAGCGTCATAAAAGGCGTGATGGGGACATCGCAGAAGACGTCACGAGAGACAGAGATACCAAGCGGAGACCTTGCGGCTTGATGAGTGTTATTCCAGCGGAATACGGTTGACCGTGTGACTACGCCGCTGCTCCCCGATCCCGAGCCAAGGCGGCGGGACTATGTGATCATTTCAGCCGACGACCACCTGATCGAGCCGCCCGACATGTTCGACGACCGGCTGCCGGAGAAATACGCCGACCTGGCGCCCAAGGTGGTCGAGACCGACTCAGGTCACCAGGTCTGGCGTTACGGCGGGGCCACCTACCCCTGCGCCGGGCTCGACGTGGGCGCCGGCCTGCCCCGCGAGCAGTGGACGCTCGATCCTGTGCGGTTCGAGCACATGCGTCCCGGCTGCCACGACGTCGAGGCCCGGATCGAGGACATGGACCGTGCCGGTGTCTGGGCCGCGCTGTGCTTCCCCGGCATGCTGGCCGGGCAGTCCGGCATGGTCTTCGCCAAGACCCGCGACCAGGAGCTGGGCCTGTCGGTCCTGCGCGCGTGGAACGACTGGCACGTGGAGGTCTGGGCCGGCACCTACCCGGAACGGATCATCGCCCTGCAGCTGCCCTGGCTGACCGACCCCGAGGTGGCCGCCAAGGAGATCCGCGACAACGCCGCGCGCGGTTTCAAGGCGGTGCTCTTTCCCGAGTTCCCCACCCGGCTGCGCCTGCCGTCCATCCACAGCGACCACTGGGACCCGTTCTTCCAGGCGTGCGAGGAGACGGGCACCGTCGTCTGCCTGCACGCCGGTGCCGGTTCCTGGGCTCCGGTCCCCTCTCCGGACACGCCGATCGAGGCGATCACCACCCTGATGCCCGCGAGCGCCATGTTCGCCTGCGCCGACTGGCTCTGGTCGGGCGTCCCGCTGCGCTTCCCCGCGTTGCGGATCCTGATCGTGGAGGGCGGCGTGGGCTGGCTGCCGATGCTGGCCGAACGGGCCGACTACGCGCTCGACCACCCCGTGGCGGGGGAGGCCTCGTGGGAGGGCGGCCTGAAGCCCAGCGAGGTGCTGCGGAGAAACTTCTTCTTCGGCACGCTCAACGACCATGCCCTGTCGGGGGTTCGGCTCGCCGTCGGGCTGGAGCACGTGCTGCTGGAGAGCGGCTACCCGCACTCCGACTCCACCTGGCCCGACACCCAGCAGGCCATCGCGACGAACCTGGGCAGCCTGCCGCCCGCCGACATCGCCCGGGTGGCCTACGGCAACGCCGCCCGCCTGTTCGGCCACCCGCTGCCCTCACGTGCCTGGCTCAGGATGGAACAGATCTGATCCCCTCGCGTCCGATCCCCTCGCGCTCCCAGTCGACGTAGCGCCCGCCCTCGCCGAGCAGGGAGCCCATCAGCCACAGGAAGACGCCGAAGTCGTCGGCCACCCCGACGAGGACCAGGAAGTCGGGGACGAGGTCGATTGGCGAGATGATGTAGAGAACGCCGAGACCCATCATGGCCAGCTTGCCCTTGGTCATGCCGGGATACCGCCCGTTCATGACCGCGCCGATCATCCTGGGGAGGGCGCGGAGACGGGTGCCGAGACCGGGCGAACCCGGCTTCGTCACCTCTCTGTATGCCCGCCACGTCTGCGCCGCGCGCGCCACCTTCGCCATGGAATCCTCCTCGGAACCACGTTCGTCTGGCTGCGTACTACCCCGCCGCCTCACGATATAACGTGTGATTTCCCCCTTGGGTTCCCGGACACCCTTGGCTTCCCGGACACCTTTGGGTTCCCGGACGGCGGACAGGACGGTCAGCGCATCGCCGTGTGCAGGAAGGGCCGTTCCTCCTCGATCTGGGCGGCCACCCGGACGAGCAGGTCCTCCCGCCCCGCGGCGGCGACCAGTTGGACCCCCACCGGCAGGCCGTCCGCCGTGCAGTGCAGCGGCAGGGAGATCGCGGGCTGCCCGGTGGCGTTGACGGGCGAGGTGAACGACACCGCGCGGTTGGTGCGGCCCCGCGAGGTGCTGACGTCGTCGGCGGGCAACCGGCCGAGGCGGAAGGGCGCCACCCCCAGGGAGGGCATGAGCAGCAGGTCGTGCGACTCCCACCAGGCGGCCATCCGCCGCCTGAACCCGTCGATCCAGTCGCGCGAGGTCACGTAGCCGACCGCGTCGAGCTTCCTGCCCGCCGCCCCCAGGATCCGGTTGCGCTCCTCCAGTTCGTCGAACTCGACGGGCCTGCCGCGCCAGCGCCCGATGTCCTCCAGATCGGCGGCCACGTGGGCGGCGACGATCGTGCCGAAGTGCGTGGCGAAGCCGTCCTCGGCGAGCGCGGAGGGTCCTCCCGGCTCGACGTCGTGACCCAGCGCCTCCAGCAACCCGGCCGCCTCGGTGACCGCGGCCACCAGGTCCGGCTCCGAAGGGACGTCCCCGTCCGGGTGCTCGGTGAGGAAACCGATCCGCAGCCGCCCGGGATCCGCCCCGACCTCCTCGGCGAGCGGGCGTCTCCAGGCGGGCGCGCCGTACGGGTCGCCCGGCATCGTCCCGGCGATCACGTCGAGGGTCGCCGCGCTGTCCCGCACCGTACGGCAGAGCAGGCCCGCGGACGAGAAACCGGCCCAGGGCTCGCCCGCGGACGGGCCGGAGCTCACCCTGCCCCTGCCGGGTTTCAACCCGACCAGCCCGCACATGCTCGCCGGGATCCGGATCGACCCGCCGCCGTCGCTCGCCGTGGCGACCGCGACCATGCCCGACGCCACCGCCGCGGCGGACCCGCCGCTCGATCCTCCGCTGCTGTAACGAAGGTCGTACGGATTGCGGGTGGGGCCGAACGCCACCGGCTCGGTGGTGATCGCGGTGCCGAACTCGGAGGTGTTGGTCCGTCCCAGGATCGTGAACCCCGCCTGGCGCAGCCTGGTCACCGCGTACCCCTCGCGCTCGGCGAAGATCCCGTCGAGGGTGCGCGATCCCGCGCGGTACGGCTCCCCGGCCATGCTCCAGCCCAGGTCCTTCAGCAGCGTCGGCACGCCCGCGAAGGGGGCCTCGGGATCGACCTCGCCCACCTCGGCCAGGGCCCGTTCGAACCTGCGGTGGACGACGGCGTTGATCGCGCCGTCGCACGCCTCGATCCGCGCGATCGCCGCCTCGGCGAGCTCCCTCGGGGAGATCTCCCCTTTCCGCACGGCTTGCGCCTGCCCGAGGGCGTCGAGCTTCAACAGGTCGTACAAAGGGTCACTCCTCGACGGGGGCCAGATCTCGTACGGCCTGGGCGATCGGGACCCCGCCCCCGGGAATGGGAGCGAGGATCGGGGTGTCCAGGCCGTTGCGCACATACTCCCGGATCCGGCTCCGGCACGTGGCCGCGTCGCCGTGCACGATGAGATCGTCCACGACCTCGTCGGGGATGGCCTTGAGCGCCGCCTGCCGGTCTCCGGCCGCCCATGCCTCGTGCATCGGCCGCAGCACCTCGCCGCGCCCCAGCCAGTCGTGGAAGGCGGCGTAGACCGGGACGGTCAAATAGCTCGCGAGCATCCAGCGCCCGAGCTCGCGCGCCTTCTCCGCGTCCTCGCCGACGCACACGAACAGCCGGGCGATCAGCTCGGTCTCCGGGCCGACCTCGGCCCGCACCTTCCGCACGTCCTCGGGCGAGAGCCAGTTGGTGATCGCGCCGTCGGCCTCCTCGGCGGCCAGACGCAGCATGCGGGGGCGGAGCGCGGCGAGCACGATCTTCGGCGGAATCTTGGGGGCGCGCTCCAGCTTGAAGCCCTTGACCTCGAACGTCTCGTACCGCTCGCTGATCTTCTCGCCCGCGAGGGCTCCACGCAGGAAGCGCAGGGTGTCTCTGGTCCTGGCGAACGGCTTGACGAACTCCCCGGCGTTCCAGCGTTCCACGATGGCCGGCGAGGAGGCCCCGATGCCCAGGACGAAACGTTCGGGGGCGAGGTCGGCGAGCGTGGCGGCGGACATGGCGAGCAGGCCGGGCCCCCGGGTGGAGACCGGGACGATCGCGCTGCCGAGCCGCATCCCCGGGGCCCACTCCGAGGCCATCGCGAGGGGTACGAAGCCGTCGACACCGTTGACCTCGGCGGACCAGGCGTCGGTGTAGCCGAGTCCGGGAAGCTCGGCGATCAGGTCCTTGGAGGCGGCGAGCGAACGGTCGTAGAAGGGAATCGTCATACCCCAGCGTGGGCCTGTGGTCATCGTGCCGCCTCCGTGTTCTGCGATCGCAGCCGGGAACCCTCCCTCGAAACGATATTCCGAGGGAGAATCCGGCCCGATCCGGGTGCCGTCAATGGCCTCGACCGTACCAACCAGACGGTATGTGACCAAAAGAATGATCCACACCGACCGGCCACTTAACACCCCATCACTTTCCGTATGATGTTAGAAACCTTGGGTGACGAAACATCGGCGGATGAGCCGGCGACGGGGCCTGCTCAGTGTGGCGGCCCTCATGAGCTGCATGACGATTCCCGTGCTGACCTGGACGCACCCCAGTTGGGCGAAAGACGGGACGGGATCGCCCGTCCCGCGAGACACCCCGCATCTCCGGATGTCGCACGCGGCCCTGAGCCCGACCTCCGGCCGATCTCCGCTCCCCGAGCCAGGGCCGTCCTCCTCGCCCCTCCTTCCATCCGGCCTTCCATCCGGCCCTGACCGTCGACCGCAGCCGGAAACCGGGCGCTCGACCGCTCCGCACCCCGCGCTGAAGCCCGAACCGGACTATCCGACCGCGCCACCGCCGAGGCTCGACGTCAGGGAACCCCCCTGGTGGCACTGGTGGCACTGGTGGGAGCCGAAGCCGGATCACCCGGCGGACATACCGGCCAAGCCGAAACCCGAGCCGGAGCCGAAACCAGCGCCCGAGCCGGAGCCCGAACCGAAACCCGAGCCGACGCCAGTGCCCACACCGGAGCCCACACCGGAGCGGCCGACCCCCACCGCGTCCTCTTCACCCATCTCCGAGCCCTCCCCGCCCCCCAGACCTCGGCCTCTCCCCGTTTCCGCCCCCGAGACGGTCGTCACACCGACGCCGAGTCGCACTCCTCGGCCCAGGGCGACGCCCTCCGGTGCACCTCCCCTCCTGCGGCAACGACTGGTGCTCGATCGCTACACCGAGCGGCGCAAGGGGACCGACAGGAAGCTGGTCCTCCTGGTGATGTTCACCGGGGTGATCTCGGTCAGCGCGGTCACCGCGCTCAACCGCAGGGGGCGCGGATAGCCCGGCCGGTGGCCGGACCCGCAGGCGATGCAGCCCACCGTGGGAGATCCACACGGTGTCCCCGACGCTCGCCCTCACGGTGAAGCCCACCGTGGGAGATCCACACGGTACCCCCGACGCCTGCCCGAGGCAGGGACCGCCCTCACGGTGAAGCCCGCGCGGGAGATCCACGCGGTGTCCCCGGCGCCCGCCCGAGGCGGGCCCGCACGTACGTGAAGCCCGCCGGTGAGAGATCCACCGGCGGGCTTCCGCGCCGTCGTCAGCGCCGCATCCGCGCCAGGCCGGATCCGCGCCGAGCAGCGACCGGACCGGACACGTTCGCACCGGGCAACGGCCCACGACCGGACCGGTGACGGGAAAGAAGGGCTACGGCTGCGCGGGGAAGTGGCCGTCGATCTGGTCGTACTGTCGCTGCGCGCTTTCGAACGCGTCGGGGTCGACGGCACCGAGCCCGCTGAACGGGTGGCTGATCAGGATGATGAAGCACACGCCGATGACGACCACGGCCACCCGGACCAGGTCGGCGATGATCGACGAGGCCGTGGGCCGCACCCCGAGGGTCCAGGGCAGCGCGATCACCAGGAGGCCGGAGAGGATCATTGAGATCACGAAGATGCTCTCCAGACTGGCACTCGCGTCGTCACCCCGTATCACGCGGGCGTGGGAGACCTCGGAGATCCGGTCGAGCGTGTCCTGCTGGAGGTTCTTGCTCTCGTCGCCGATCGGGCGGAGCCTGAGCACCGTGGCCCGCATGTCCGCGAGGGTCTGCCCGGGGATCGGGGACATCTCGCTGTCGGCCATGAGCGGCCAGTCGAGGGCGATGCTCTGCGCGGTGTACTGCCGGATCTGGGAGCGGACGGGGGCCGCCTCGGGGATGGGCGCCACCGACCAGTACATCTCGGTGAGGCTCTCGGCCTCGGCCTGGACGTCGGCCTCCGACACCGAGAGCGCGTCCCGGCACAGGACCGCGGCGTAGGCCAGCACCAGCAGGTAGACGGCGAGGGCGAGGTTGGCGGAGAAGTCGACGGACGACGCGCCGTGCTCGCCGTCGTCGTACCCCTTTCTCCTGAGGACCCTGAACGCGATCAGCGCGATCGCGACGGACACCACCACCAGCACGGCTACCCAGCCCATGAGACTCCCTTGAAGCGGTCATCGAATAAGCTACTCAGAGTAATCAGATCGATACCGTTGTTCATGGAGTTCCATGGAGTTCCTTTGGGGTTCAGCGCGGTTTCGTGAAGTCCCAGGGGGCCTCAGGGAGTTTCGTGGGATTCATTCGCGAAGTTCGTGAACCCCCGCGATGAAGTCACGGGCGACCCCGCGCAGTCCGGGCAGGTGCGAGAGCCCCACCAGGCGGTCCACCAGCGGGACGGTGAGCTCGATGAGCCGGTGTGTCCGTCGGCACCCCTCCGACTCGTCGTGCACCCAGAACAGGACGACGCCCATCGACATCAGCCAGAGCAGCTCGGGAAGCTCGGCCCGCAGCTCGCTGTCCATCCGGTCGGAGGACCCTTCCACGACCCGCCGATAGATCGCGATCGACGCGTCCCGGGAGGGTGAGGACTCGGCGCTGAACGGGTTGAGCGGGTTGTTCGGCTCGGCCGCGTGCTTGAAGAACTTCACCGCGAACTCGTGGTACGGCTCGGACACCCGTACCCACTCCCGCAACACCCCAGCCAGCCGCGCGGCGAACCGGTGCTCGGTGGCCAGTAGTTTCTCGCACGCGGCCTCGTGCTCGGCCTGGGCCCGGTCGTAGTACGCCTGGACCAGGATCTCCTTGGAGGCGAAGTAGTAGTAGGCGTTGCCCACCGAGACCCCGGCCTCGGCGGCGATGGCCCGCATGGTGGTCGCCTCGTATCCACGTTCGCGAAAAAGCCGCAGGGCCGTCTCCACGATGACCTCACGGGTCCTGTCCGATCCACGGGTTCTCGGAGTCGGCTCGGTCATAGGGCGCTCGTCACCTATCGATTGGAGCTGGGAGAACGTGCTCATCCGGTCTTTCTCCACTGGACGAACCCTAGATCATCCGTCCCGCACCGCCGGGGATGAGCCCAGGGAACGACCTTAAGCGCGCCACATTGCCCCCGCCACTCATATCCGTGATTGCTCCGTCACTCTCGCCGTCGCGCCACCCCGTCCCCGTCCGGCGCGCTCCCCGCCAAGGACGCGATAGTGGCGCCATGCACGACAAATACGGATATGTCACTTATCGCCGAAAACGCCGTCTCAGCAGGTCATCGAGCTGCCCGATCATTCCCACTACCGGGCAAAAATCACTCTTCGTGAGGGATCATCCGGGTTCGGGGGTGGGATTGATCCTTTTGGCGGAAGGGCTCCCGCGACAAGGGATACATAAATGGGGACATGTCCCTGTAAGCAGCGGGCTGCCCGGTTCACCACCGGAGCACTGCTCGCTCTGCAGCTGTCTTTCATCGCATCGGCCCCGCACCACAGCGCGACCGCGGAGAGCGGGAACGCGTCGGCCGACGCGGCGATCGTGAGCCGGCCCGTCGCGGCCGGCCCGGCGGAGGTACGCCGGTCCACGATCATCGGAGTGTACGACATCGCCACCCTGGAAACCTCCCGGCGCTACCTTCGGGAACTGTGTCATTCGATCGCCGTTCAGCACGGCCGGGAGCCCACGGCCCCCCTCTGGCCCGAGGAGGCCACTCCCGCGGACGCACCGCCCCGGCCCTCCGGAACCACCGCACGAACACGCACCGCCGCCCTGACAGGCGCGGTCGGGAGACAGACGCCCCCCCGAACCGAGGAAGCCACCCTCCGGAGCGGAGGAAAGGCCGCGGTGGAGGCCGAAGAAAACGCGCGGGCACCGGTCGCGGCCGCTTCTGAGGAGCAGGTCTCCGCCGTCCTCGAAAAGCCGTCCGAGGCGAGGCCCGCCCAGCGGCAACAGGCGCAAAAGGCCCAGCAGCCCATACGGCTCCAGCAGACGGACGCCAAGCGGCTCCTGCGAGAAGCTGGCCTGACCTGGTTCTCCTCGGGTAAGTGCGCGAACCGCAACGGACCGCACTGCACCTCGCTGGAGGCCGTACGATCCGCGACCGTCTCCAGCGCCATCGAGCTGAAGCGCCACAGCGGTTGCCCCCTCGTCGTCACCGGTGGCACCGAGGTGGGCCACGCCCCCGGCCCCTACAGCCACTACGAGGGCTACAAGCTCGACATAAAGCCCAACGCATGCATCAACCGCTACATCACGAAGAACTACCCACTACAGGGCGTGCGAGGTGACGGAGCCCGCCTGTACGGCCAGTCGGCGACCTCGGGGCCCCTCTTCGCCCGCGAGGCGGACCACTGGGACATTCTCTTCCGCTGATGGAGGTCACCGGGTCAGCTGATCGGGCAGACTCGGTGCCCGGTAGCCGCCGGTGAGTGAGCACCTTCATCCGCTGGACCGATGTTCGAGTCCCGAGGTCAGTGGCCTTGATCACTGATGGGATGTCTGACCGGAATTCCACTCGACCGGGCCGTTCAACCAGGCTGTCACCGGTATCCGTCCCGGAGCCGGGGTTCCACCGGGTCTGCGCTCCCGTCGGCCGGGCCACCGCCGCTCCTGACCCGCGCCGGCCCGGCTGATCCCGCCGGTCCTCGATCCGCGACCGTACGGATCCCACCGATCCCGCGGCCACGCGGATTCCGCCGGCCCGCAGGATCACCGACGACTCACCGCCGCGCGGGATCCCGTCGCCCGAGGTCCGAGCCTTCAGGACCGCGAAGGCCGTGCGGCGGCGTGACGTCGCAGGACGTCACGCCGCCGTACGGCCAGGGAGAAACTACGCGAACTCGGCCGCGACCAACTCGGCGATCTCCGCCGCGTTCAGGGCGGCGCCCTTGCGGAGGTTGTCGCCGCAGACGAACAGGTCGAGCGTGTTGGGGAAGTCGAGCGCCTGGCGGATCCTGCCCACGTAGGTCGGGTCGGTGCCGACGACCTCCGCGGGGGTCGGGAAGACGCCGTTGGCCGGGTCGTCCATGACGACCACGGTCGGGGCGGCCTCAAGGATCCGGTGGGCGTCGGCGACGGTGATCTCACGCTCGAACGTCGCGTGCACGGCGAGCGAGTGGGTGGTGATCACCGGGACGCGGACGCAGGTCGCGGAGACCTTCAGGTCGTCGATCCCGAGGATCTTCCGTGACTCGTTGCGGAGCTTGATCTCCTCGGAGGCCCAGCCGCCGTCCTTGAGCGAACCCGCCCACGGCACGACGTTGAACGCCACCGGCGCCGGGAACGGCGACTCCTCGTCCCCGAGCCTGTTCTGCAGCGCCTTGCGCACGTCACCGGCGGTCTGCCCGATCGTCCGGTCACCCGCGAGGGCCTCGACCTCGTCGTAGAGGCGGGCCGAACCCGCCACGCCCGCGCCGGAGACCGCCTGGTAGGAGGCGACCACCAGCGCCCGCAGGCCGTACTCCTCGTGGAGGGCGCCCATCGCGGCCATCATCGACAGGGTCGTGCAGTTGGGGGTGGAGATGATCCCCAGCGGCCGCTCCCGCGCGGCCTCGGGGTTGACCTCCGGCACGACCAGCGGGACCTCGGGGTTCATCCGGAAGGTGCCCGACTTGTCGATGACGACGGCCCCGCGCTCGGCGGCGATCGGCACCCAGGTCGCGGAGACCTCGTCCGGCACGTCGAAGATCGCGATGTCGACACCGTCGAACACCTCGGGGGCCAGCTCCTGGACGACGAGGTCCTCGTCACGGACCCGCAGGACCTTGCCGGCCGAGCGGGCGGACGCGACGAGCTTGATCTCGCCGTAGACGTCCTCGCGGCCGGAGATGATGTCACGCATGACGGTGCCGACGGCACCGGTCGCCCCGATCAGGGCGAGAGTGGGCTTGCGGCTCATCGCCCGCTACCTCCGTAGATCACGGCTTCAACCTGGTCCACATCGAGATCGAACGCGCGGTGCGCGGCGCTGACAGCCGTGTCCACCTCGTCCTGCCCGACGATCACCGAGATACGGATCTCCGAGGTGGAGATCATCTCGATGTTCACCCCCGCGTCGGCGAGGGCCGCGAAGAACGTCGCGGTGACGCCGGGATGCGAGCGCATGCCCGCCCCGATCAGCGAGATCTTGCCGATCTGGTCGTCGAAGAGCAGCGACTCGAAGCCGATGCGCTCCTGGATCTTCTTCAGCGCGGTGAGCGCGGCCGAGGCGTCACTCGTGGGCAGCGTGAAGGAGATGTCCGTCCGGCCGGTCGTCGCCGCCGACACGTTCTGCACGATCATGTCGATGTTGATCTCGGCGTCGGCGAGCGTTTTGAAGATCGTCGCAGCCTCACCGACCTTGTCGGGCACCCCGACAACCGTGATCTTGGCCTCGCTCCGGTCGTGCGCGACGCCGGAGATGATCGGCTGCTCCATCTCTGTTCCTTCGCTGTCGGGGTCGGAGACGACCCACGTGCCTTCCTTGGTGCTGAACGAACTTCTGACGTGGATCGGCAGGCTGAATCGGCGAGCGTACTCGACACAGCGCAGGTGCAGGATCTTCGCACCGCACGCCGCCATCTCCATCATCTCGTCGTAGGAGATCTTGGGGATCTTGCGGGCGGCGGAGACGATGCGGGGGTCGGCGGTGAAGACACCGTCCACGTCGGTGTAGATCTCGCACACGTCGGCGTTCAGAGCGGCGGCGAGCGCGACCGCCGTGGTGTCGGAACCGCCCCTGCCGAGCGTGGTGATGTCCTTGGTGTCCTGCGAGACGCCCTGGAAACCGGCCACGATCGCGATCTGGCCGTTGTCGAGCGCCTCGCGGATCCGGCCGGGCGTCACGTCGATGATGCGCGCGCGACCGTGCGAGGAGTCGGTGATCACCCCGGCCTGGGACCCGGTGAACGAGCGCGCCTCCTGACCCAGGTTGGCGATCGCCATCGCCAGCAGCGCCATCGAGATGCGCTCACCCGAGGTGAGCAACATGTCGAGCTCGCGGCCCGGCGGAAGCGGCGAGACCTGCTGGGCGAGGTCGAGCAGCTCGTCCGTCGTGTCGCCCATCGCCGAAACGATCACCACGACGTCGTTGCCGGCTTTTTTCGTCGCGACGATCCGCTGCGCGACCCGCTTGATGCAGGACGCGTCGGCGACGGACGAACCACCATACTTCTGAACAACGAGCGCCACGAGATGTCTCCGAAGCAATCTAGGGCTGTGGAGCTCACAGTCTACTGGCGCCCTCGCTGAGACCCTCGGGTCAACCCAGCATGTGGACGATCACACCGTTGTGCGCTCCTCCGCGACATCGAGCCGCGTGTGGGCGACAAGCGCCTGAAGTGCTCGCATCGCCGCTCCTGCGTGGTTGCCCCAGGTGTTGAAATAGGAGTACTGCCACCACCAGAGCGCCTCAAGAGGACGCCCCGCCCTGTGATGCCGCAACCCGTGCAGGAGGTCGGCGGCCACCGCCGTCAGGTCGTCCGACAGGCGGTACGGGGTGACCACGGTGTCCTTGTAGGGGTCGAAGACCTCGGCGTAGTCGTCCACCGGCTTCAGCCTCTCGGCGAGGGCGGTACGGACGACGTCGACGTCCGGGTCCTCACCCAGGTGCGGCTCCCAGTTGCCCGACAGGATCACGTCCTGGCTCGCGCCGAGCTGCGCGCCGGCCGAGCTGACCTGCGCGACCTCCACCAGCAGCAGCGGCAGGATGGCGTCGCCGCCCTCTCCGCCCGCCAGACGGGTCAGTCCGTCGATGTAGTTCTTCGCGTGCTCCGCGATCCGTTCCGCGAGAGCGCTCCACGCATCGTCAGACATCAAGGAGCCTTCTTCCTTCGAACGCGCGGCCCAAGGTGACCTCGTCCGCGTACTCAAGGTCACCGCCTACCGGCAGACCGCTGGCCAGTCGTGTCACTTTCAATCCCATCGGCTTGACCAGACGGGCGAGATAGGTCGCCGTCGCCTCCCCCTCAAGGTTGGGGTCGGTGGCGAGGATCAGCTCGGTGACCTGGCCGTCCGCCAGGCGGGCCATGAGCTCTCTGATGTTCAGGTCGTCGGGGCCGACGCCGTCGATCGGGCTGATCGCCCCGCCGAGCACGTGGTAGCGACCCCGGAACTCGCGGGTCTTCTCGATGGCCACGACGTCCTTCGACTCCTCGACGACGCAGATCACGTGAAGATCGCGCCTGGTGTCGCGGCAGATCCGGCACTCCTCCTCCGCGGCCACGTTGCCGCAGACCCGGCAGAAGCGGACCCTCTCCTTGACCTCGAGCAGGGCGTGGGCGAGCCGCTTCACGTCGGCCGGCTCCGCGGCCAGCAGGTGGAACGCGATGCGCTGCGCGCTCTTGGGACCGACCCCTGGAAGCATGCCCAGCTCGTCGATCAGATTCTGGACGACCCCTTCGTACATGCCTAGAACCCGGGAAGCTGGCCGAGCCCGCCCCCGCCGCCCAGCCCCTGGGCGAGGGGACCGAGCTTCTCCTGCTGCAGGTCGGCGGCGGCGCGCACGGCGTCCCGAATGGCCGCGATGACCAGGTCGGCGATGGTGTCGGCCGTCTCCTGGGGATCGCCGGGATCCACGGCCTCAGGACTGATCTTGAGTTCGAGCAGCTCGCCCCCGCCGTTGACCGTGGCCACGACAAGTCCGCCGCCCGCGGAGCCCTCGACTTCCGCGTCGTTCAGCTCCTGCTGGGCGCTCACAAGCTGCTGCTGCATGAGCTGTGCCTGCTCCAGCAGCTGCTGCAGGTTGACATCCCCTGGGTTCACCGTCGTTGTGCTCCTCGTCCGTGACATCGGTCGTCACGAGCCTACGGGGTCCGGGCCGGGTGTTGTGTACTCGACTGAGCACGCGTTCCCCCTGGATGGGGATTAAACCCCCCGTCGGGCCTCGGTCCCCCCTCCAGACGCCCGAGACCCGACGCGACACGCGCCGGAGCGGCCGCACACGGCGTCGTGTGCTCGGAAGGTAACCCTCCGAAGGTTGCACACACGTTGCGGTCGTTCACTCACTCTTCGCACACCCTCTTTGGCCGAACGGGTTGCGAGCGCAGGCCCGACCGCCGATGCTTCGGCCATCGGCTCTATTCCGGGGGGATATGTGCGCGACGGCCACCGTGGAGCCGTCCAGACGGCCGACCTCGCCTCCTACTCGTCACGGCTGCGACGTCTGCACGAGACCTTGATCAGGGGCGAGCGGCCGACGGGCGAGGGACCCAGAAGCGTGATCTCCGCCTCATGGCGGCGATCGCTGGACGCCGGTGTCGACCCCGACACCGGGTCGGCCCCCATCGCCTTCGAGGGCGAGGACATCCACGAGGTCCGCTCGGCGCACCCGATGAGCGGGCTTCTGCCGGTCATCACCGGGACCCTTCTGGAGGCCGTCGACGCGGACGACCAGATCCTGCTCGTCACCGACGCCCTCGGCAGGGTGCTCTGGCGCGACGGCAACCGCCGGACGATGGACAGCGCCGACGAGGTGGGACTGGCCGACGGCTTCGACTGGAGCGAGGGCGCGATCGGGACCAACGGCCTGGGCACCGCGCTCGCCACCCGGAGGCCCCTGCACGTCTTCTCCGCCGAGCACCTGGTCAGGGCGCTCCACTTCTGGTCGTGCTCCGCCGCGCCGATCGTCGACCCCGACAGCGGCGACCTGCTGGGCTGCGTCGACGTCAGCGGCACGACTCGCGTCATGCACCCGGCGAGCGTCGCCCTCGTCGAGGCCGCGGCGCGACTGGCCGAGAACCACCTCACCCTGCGCATGCTCGAACGCGACGAGCGGCTCAGACGCCGTCACGAGCGGCACCTGAGCACGCTGCGCGGCGAACCGGGCGCCCTGGTCACCGCGACCGGGCGGATCATCGCCGGTGACGACGCGCGCCAGTGGGGTGCCCGCGTACGCCTGCCGGAGACGGGCGACCGGGTGATCCTGCCCGACGGACGGAGCGCCTTCCTGGAGGGACTCGGCGGCGACGGCTTCCTGCTCCGCCTCTCCGGCCCGGCCAGGGGCCCCGTGCTCACCCTGTCCTTCCTCGGCGCGGAACACCCCACGGCGCACCTCGAAGGGGCCCGCCTGTCACTCTCCCTGCGCCACGCCGAGATCCTCACGATGCTCGCCCTCAACCCCCGGGGCATGACCGCCGCCCAGCTCTCCTTCCATCTGTACGGCGACGCGGGCAACCCGGTGACCGTCCGCGCCGAGATCCACCGGCTCCGCGCCCAGCTCGGCCGTACGATCGCCGCCAAGCCGTACCGCCTCACCTGCGTGGTGGAGGCCGACTTCCTGGAGCTCAAGCGGCTGCTCGCGGCCGACGAGGCCGCCCCGGTCGCCCGCGCCTACCGCGGCCCCCTGCTGCCCCGCTCCGAGGCACCCGCCCTGCGCCTCGAACGGGAGGAGCTGGAGGGGCAGGTACGAGCCCGCCTGCTGCGGCGGGGAGGCCCCGAGGACCTGTGGGCCTACGCGGAGACCGAGCACGGCAGGAACGACATCCAGATTCTCGAACGCCTCGTCGTCGCGCTGCCCCGCCACGACCACCGCGCGGTGGCCGCCCGGATCCGTCTCGGCGGCGTCGGCCTGCCCTGAGCCCGCCGTGTCCGGTGATCCGATTCGCCCCGGAACCCGCCGGCACGGCCGATCTCGCTCCGCACAGGGTCCGGTTCCGCACAGGGTCCGGGGACGTGATCCCGCTTCGCCGAGGGGTCGGGAGACTGACTCGCTTCCCGGCCTGAGGGCCGGAGCACCGCGGAGCGCCATGGAGCACCGCGGACGACTTCGGTGGCGACAGCGGCCGGGCAGCGGATTGGCAGCGGACCGGCAGGGCATCGCCGGTGACGCCCCGTGCGACGGGATCCCTTCCGGTGGTGCCGGTTCCGTGGTGCCGGCGCCGTCAGGTGTGGTCGATCTCGCCGATCACCTGGCCCCCCAGCTCGCGCTGGAGGAGGGCCATGCCGCTGAGCGCGTCGACGTCGGCGTCCGCGTCGTTGAGCGGGTCGACCTCGTCGGCGTCGGGTGCGGTGCCGCGATCGCCTCGGGGAGGCACCGCGTCAGGCCAGGCCGCCGCCTTGGCGCCGGTCTTGGCCCTTGGGCCGGCCTGAGCCGCCGCCTTCGCCGCGGAACGGGCCGCGGCCAGACCGGGGCTCGACATGGAGCTGGGCGGGGGAGGTGAGCCGGGGTCCTCCGGCATGGGGGCGTCCGGCCAGGACTCGTCCGTCGCGGATGGGGCCTGTCCTGACGGAGCCTCTCGCGAGACCGCCGACGACGGCCCGGAGGCGGGCGCCTGGCGTGCGGGCGCCTGCTGTGACCGTGCTGCCTGGCTCTGGGCGGCCTGGCTCTGGGAGGTCTGGTCGGCCTGGGGTGCGGGGTGCTGGGGGGCCGGTGGGTGCCTCGGGGCCGGAGGGCGGCTCCCGCCGGAGGGAGGGGGCCCGTTGCCGACGACGGCCTCGACCTTCCACGTTCCGCCCAGCACCTCCTGCAGCACCGCCGCGACGACCGCGTCCTTGCCGCCACCGGTGAAGTTCTTCATCGCACCGACCTGGGCGAACCCGAGGGTGACGATCTTCCCTTCGACCCCGACGACCTGGGCGTTGGTGTTGACGTTGGCCCACACGACGATGCTGCGCCGCTTGAGCGCCGCGAGCACCTGCGGCCAGGCCTGCTGTACCGCTCCGGTTCCGGCTCCCGCCTCCGAGACGGACGCCGTCGCCTGGCCGGCCGGCACGAAGGCGCCCGCGGCCTCGGGAGCCTGCTGGACGGGCGCCTGAGGCTGTCCCTGCCGCCCCTGTCCCTGGCCCGGCGCGCCGGGCCTGGCCGCCGCGGGCCAGTCGTCGCCCTGTCCGGCGGACCCGGCGGCGGCGGGCGCGCCGGCGGGTGTCGCCGTCCGCGAAGGGGGCGCCGGGTTGACCGCCGGTGCGGGATCTCGCTGCGGGAGGGCGACCGGAGCGGGAGCCGGGACGGCTCCTCCCTTCTCCAGCCGCTCCAGGCGGGTGAGCAGCGCGGCCTCACCCTGGGCCGCGCCGGGAAGGAGGATTCTCGCGCACATGAGTTCGAGCAACAGTCGTGGCGAGGCCGCCCCGCGCATCTCGATCAGGCCCGCGTTGAGGATCTCCGCCGCGCGGGTCAGCTCCGCCGGCCCCATGGAGGCCGCCTGGACCTGGAGCCGTTCCAGCTCGTCGCCTGGCCGGTCGAGCAGCCCGCTGGTGGCCGCCTCCGGCACATTCGCGAGGATCACCAGGTCCCGGAAGCGCTCCAGCAGGTCCATCGCGAACCGCCGGGGGTCGTGGCCGCCCTCGATCACCCGGTTCACCACCTGGAACACCTGCGCGCCGTCACGACCGGCGAAGGCCGCGACCACGTCGTCGAGCAGGTCGCCGTCGGTGTAGCCGAGGAGGGAGACCGCGCGGGCGTACGTGATGCCCGCCTCGTCCGACCCGGCGAACAGCTGGTCGAGGATCGAGAGCGAGTCTCGGGCCGAGCCCGCACCGGCCCGCACCACCAGCGGGAGCGCGGCGGGCTCGAACGGCACCTTCTCCGAGGTGAGGATCTCCTCCATGAGCGCGCGCAGCGCGGCCGGCGGGATCAGCCGGAACGGGTAGTGGTGGGTCCGGGATTTGATCGTCCCGATGACCTTCTCCGGCTCGGTGGTCGCGAAGACGAACTTCAGGTGCGGGGGAGGCTCCTCGACGAGCTTGAGCAGCGCGTTGAAACCCTCGCGGGTCACCATGTGCGCCTCGTCGATGATGTAGATCTTGAAGCGCGAGGACACCGGCGCGAAGAAGGCCCGCTCGCGCAGGTCGCGGGCGTCGTCCACACCACCGTGCGAGGCGGCGTCGATCTCGATGACATCGAGGTGGCCGGGGCCGGTGGGCGCCAGCGCCACGCAGGACTCGCACTCCCCGCACGGGTCGGGGGTCGGGCCCTTCTCACAGTTCAGGGAGCGGGCCAGGATGCGCGCGCTGGACGTCTTGCCGCATCCCCTGGGCCCGCTGAACAGGTAGGCGTGGTTGATGCGCCCGCTGCGCAGTGCCTGACGCAACGGGTCGGTGACGTGCTCCTGACCCTTGACCTCGGCGAAGGTCCCGGGCCGGTACTTGCGGTACAGCGCAAGACTCATGCGACGATCCCACCTGCGAGGGGTCTCAACGAAGAGACCCCTCGCACACCCGCCAGAGCCCGCTTATCCTTGCTGCCTTCCGGCCCTGGGGAGGTTCACAGGATGACGCCGCGCGAGGGGTCGACCCTCAGTCTAGCCTCAGATCCGAGTGGTCGGTGTCGGAAAACAGTGGTCCGCGCCACTCGGAAAGTTCGGTAAGCTTCTCCACGGAGGATTCGCCTAGTTGGCCTAGGGCGCACGCTTGGAAAGCGTGTTGGGGGCAACCCCTCAGGAGTTCGAATCTCCTATCCTCCGCCACCCCGTAAGGGCCGGACCGCATCCGCGGTCCGGCCCTTACGGCTTTCCCTTCCGGATTTGCTCCGATAAATGGGCATGTAACGCAATAAGCCATCACCTCCCCCTGCACCTACCGGCATGTTGGGACACTCCCAGGGCAGGGGAAGCGCCCCAAGCGGATCGAAGGGACATCGGGCGATGGATTTCAAGGATGACGCCCAGCTGGACAGCTCTCAGGTCGAGAGCCGTGGCGGCGGGGGGAGGATCCCCGGGGGTGGTATCGCGATCGGCGGCGGCGCGGCGGGAATCATCGCGCTCATCGTGGCCCTGATCTTCGGGATAAACCCCGGTGACATCACCGGCGGCTCCTCCCAACCGGCCCCGGTGGGCACGGGCTCCGACCTCACCGCCCAGTGCAGGACCGGGCAGGACGCCGACCAGAACGAGGAGTGCCGGGTGGTCGGCGTGGTCAACAGCATCCAGGACTACTGGCCGAAGGCGGTCCAGGGGTACGAGCCGGCCAAGACCGTCATGTTCTCCGGCCAGGTCGACACGGCCTGCGGCGCCGCCGACTCCTCCGTCGGCCCGTTCTACTGCCCGGCCGACCGCCAGGTCTACCTGGACCTCAGCTTCTTCAAGGAACTGGAGAGCAAGTTCGGCGCCAAGGGCGGCCCCTTCGCCCAGGCGTACGTCATCGGTCACGAGTACGGTCACCACGTCCAGAACCTCCTCGGCACCAACGCCAAGGCCCAGCAGGGCCCGCAGCAGGGTCCGGAGAGCGGCTCGGTCCGGCTGGAGTTGCAGGCCGACTGCTACTCGGGCGCCTGGGCCAAGAACGCGTACGAGACCGGCCTGTTCGAGAAGCCGTTCACGAAGACGGACATCGAGGAGGCGCTCAGCGCGGCCTCGGCCGTGGGTGACGACAGCATCCAGGAGCGGACCCAGGGGCGGATCAACCCCGAGGGCTTCACCCACGGGACATCAGCGCAGCGTGTCAAGTGGTTCACCACCGGTTACGAGAGCGGCGACCCGGCCAGATGCGACACCTTCGCCGGCAGCATCTAAAAAAGGCCTGTGAGCTGCGACGATGGGAACCCGCCCGGCGGAGGGCGGGATTCTCTCCTAAACTACGTACTGTGATCTTCAAGTTGGTCGGCGACGGACGGCCCTATCCAGAACACGGCCTCTCGCATCGCGAGTGGGCGCAGATACCGCCGCGGCAGGTCCGGCTCGACACCCTGATCACCACGAAAGCGGTGCTCGACCTCCACTCCCTGCTCGCCAAGGACTCCACGTTCTACGGCGATCTGTTCCCGCACGTGGTCCAGTGGCGCGGCGACCTCTATCTGGAGGACGGCCTGCACCGGGCGCTGCGTTCCGCCCTGCACCAGCGCTCGGTCCTGCACGCCCGGGTCCTGGACCTGCCCACCGAGAGCTGACGGGACATACGAAAAGCCCCCGGGGCGCTCACGCGCCCCGGGGGCTTTTTCTGTGGCGGTGGAGGTGGGATTTGAACCCACGGATAGGTTGCCCCATCACACGCTTTCGAGGCGTGCGCCCTCGGCCACTAGGCGACTCCACCGCGGAGCAGCTTACCGGATAACCGCTATTGCTCGCGCATCCGGCGAGCGGTGAAGAACTCGGTGAGAACCGCCGCGCATTCGTCGGCCAGAATTCCGCCGAGCACCTCCGGCCGGTGGTTCAGGCGGCGGTCCCTGAGCACGTCCCAGAGCGACCCCGCGGCGCCGCCCTTGGGGTCCGCGGCGCCGTAGACGACCCGATCGACCCGGGCGAGCACGGCGGCCCCCGCGCACATGGTGCAGGGTTCCAGGGTGACCACCAGCGTGCAGCCGCTCAGCCGCCACTGGCCGCGGGCCTTCGCCGCCTGCCGCAGGGCGAGCATCTCGGCGTGCGCGGTGGGGTCGACGGAGAACTCCCTGTCGTTTCCCGCGCGTGCCAGCACGGAGCCGTCAGGGCCGAGGACGACCGCGCCGACCGGCACGTCTCCGCGGGCTCCGGCCTCGGTCGCCTCCGCCAGCGCGAGCCTCATCTCCGGGACGTAGCCCACCGGTGTCAGGCCGGTCATCACACGTCCCCCGGCGCCGAATCGGCGCGTACGCCCGTCGGCGCCCGACCGGTCGTCGCACGCCCGCGCCGGGCCGGTGTCCCCGAAGCCGTGCCCGTGAGGCGCGGATCCGCAGCGGTCACAGCGCGCCCGTCGGCACCGGGCCGGGCACGGCGCCCCGTCACCGCAGCCGGTCGAGCTCGTCGCCGAACGCCAGCCGTTCGGCGATCACCGAGAGCGTGTCCGCGGGCAGCGCGCCCTCCTCCATGCTGAGCTCGACGAGCTCCTCGGAGCTCAGCCCGAGGTCTTCCAGCAGCTCGAAGTCACCCGCGGGCCGCACGCCCAGGTCGGGGGTGTCCTTGTCCACCGCCACCCCGGCGAGCTCGGTGAAGAGCTCTCCCAGGTCGTCGGAGAGACCCGCGTGAGCGTCGGACAGGAAGGTGCGCGGCTCCAGGTCGCCCTGGTATCGAACGATCGCGAACCACTCGTCCTCCACCTCCACGCACAGCAGGGCGAGCTCGTCACCGGTGAGTCCCAGGTGCTCCTGGACGGCGTCGCCGAGATCGTCGACGATCTCCGCCTCGCCGAGGTCGATCTCCGCACCGTTCCAACCGTCCGCCGTACGGACGAAGGCGGCGGAGAACACACTGCTGGATGGTCTGGAGGGCATGGCCGATCTCCCGAGGTCAGCCGAACACAGAGTCGATGGCGCGTTCGAACGGCTCGGAGAACCCCAGCCGCGCGGCGATGCTCGACAGGACGTCCTCGGGGAGGAGGTCGATATCCCCTGACAGGATGCCGAGCTCCATCTCGTCGAGGCCCAGGTCCGCGAAGATGGAGAGGTCTCCCGCGGGGAGCGCCGTCTCCTCGTCCTGGAGGATCGCGTCGAGCTCGTCCTCGTCGGGAACCGGCACGTCCAGGTATTCCAGCGCCTGCTGCGCGAGCGGGAAGTCCCAGGACGCGGCGATGTCGGAGAGGAAAACCTCGACTCTCTCACCGAACACCCGTAGCGCCACGAAGAACTCATCCCCAACGGCGACAAGGCCAATCGTGCCGTTCGTGCTCGGCTGCTGGCGCAGGGCGTGGATGAGGCCCTCAAGGTCGGAGGTGAGCGCCACCGGGAGCATCTCCGCCTCCCAGCGATCGTCCTCGCGGTAGATCACGATGGCAAAGTCCAGTGAGTCTTCGTCTGACATGGCCATCCCCACCGAATGCTTTCTCTACGGAGGTCAATGCTTTCAGAAGCGAAGCACCGACGTGGGCCTCTCCGACCAAATTGTGATCAAATCCGAAGTGAGCGGACGATGTCCGACGAGTGGCCCGTCGTCCCCCGGCTCATCGCCGCCCGCCGGTCCAGGATACCTTTGACCACCATGGAAACCCTGGTCGTCGACCATCCCCTGGTGGCTCACAAGCTGACCGCGCTGCGGGATGTGAACACCGACTCTCCCACCTTCCGGCGTCTCGCCGACGAACTGGTGACCCTGCTGGCCTACGAGGCGACCAGGCAGGTCCGCGTCACCGAGTGGTCGGTGGAAACCCCCGTGGCCCCCGCCGAAGGTGTGCGGCTCGCGCACCCGTACCCGCTGGTGGTGCCGATCCTGCGCGCGGGGCTGGGCATGCTGGAGGGGATGACCCGGTTGCTGCCGACGGCCGAGGTGGGCTTCCTCGGGATGATCCGCAACGAGTCCACGCTGGAGGCGGAGACCTACGCCACCCGCCTGCCCGACGACCTCTCGGGCCGTCAGGTCTACGTGGTCGACCCGATGCTGGCCACCGGTGGCACCCTCGCCGCCGCGATCAAGTTCCTCTTCGACCGGGGCGCCGACGACGTGACCGCGCTGTGCCTGCTCGCCGCGCCCGAGGGAATCGCTCATCTCGACGAGGTCTTCGCCGGCACCGGCAGGCCGATTCGCCTGGTGACGGCGGCTCTGGACGAGCGGCTGAACGAGCACGGCTATATCGTGCCCGGCCTGGGCGACGCGGGAGACCGTCTCTACGGCGTCGTCTGAGACCCCCGCCACTCCCCGTACGGCGCCCGCCGGAACGCTCCGGGAACCGACCCGGCAATTCCAGCACCATCCTTTTCCCTTGAAGGATGGTTCTTCTACTCACCGGCCGTTACATAATGCGGTTGTCCGGGTACGAAGCGTGGCGAAGATATCTCTTCTGTGTCCCCGGTCCGCCGAGGCCGCGGGCGCACACCAGGGAGAACCATGAGCGAGCGAATCATCCCGGACACCGAGCCGGACCCGTACGCGGACTTCAGTGCCGCGCTCAGGGACGAGTTCTCGGAGATCCATCCGGCGGCCACGGTGACCCGCTGCATAGAGGCGGCCCACTACGGAGCGCTGGAGGTCGTCGGTCACGCCCATCCGGCGCTGGTCGAACGGATCGCCCGCAAGCACCTTGAGGTCCTCGCGCTGGTCGCGAGTGAGCGCGGGTGACGCGGGCGACAGGGGATGGCGGGTGCGTCGGACGGTAGGTGCTCCGCGAGGACCTTCGAGGGGTTTCTCGCGACGCTTACAAGACCGCATCGATCGATATCGGCCGATGCGCTTTACCTCGGCATGGCCCTGGGTAATGTATATGCGGGTGCAGTGGGTGAGCGGTAGTAGGAGGCCAAGGTGCAGGTCAAGAAGGTCCTAACGTACGGTTCCATTGGATTTGTGGCGTTTTACCTGTTCACACGACCAGGTGACGCGGCCAGTGCGGTGAAGGGTGCCATGGACACGGTTTACACGGCGGCCGATTCTCTGGCCCAATTCGTCTCACATCTGTCATGAGGCTCGTGACCCACGGGGATTCCGCCCCCTCGTCGGTCAACCGCTACTTACTCCCCCACGAACACCAGGTCATCATGGTGCGGCGCCACCCGGCCGTGCTGCTTCGCGCGGTCGCCGAGGTCTTCGGCGGCCTGATCCTCGCGGGACTGCTGAGCAAGTGGTTCGGTGACCAGGGCGGGGGCGGCGTGCTCGTCGTCGTCTGGTGGGCCTGGCTGCTGCTGCTGATCCGCTTCGTCTGGAAGGTCGCCGAGTGGTCCGTCGACTACTTCGTCGTCACCTCCAAGCGGATGCTGCTCACCACCGGGCTGATCACCCGCAAGGTCGACATGATGCCGCTCGGCAAGGTCACCGACATGAGTTTCCAGCGCTCGATTCTCGGCCGAATGCTGGGATACGGCGAGTTCGTCCTGGAATCGGCCGGTCAGGACCAGGCGCTGTCGAGAGTCAACTACATCCCCTACCCGGAGACCCTCTATCTGGAGGTCTGCCAGATGCTCTTCCCCGGGGGGAACGACTCGGACGACTGACGTCCATGTCAAGGGCGCAGGAGCCGTTGACACTTTCCGGTGAGGATTTTTCACTCGGGGTTACCTGATTCGGCAGCTTCATGCAATCATGGCGAGGAACATTGACCATCCTTCGCCCTGAGAGATCAGATGCCGAGTCAGGGAACCATCGGTGACCGCGTCCGCGGACTTCGCCTGAGCAGGCGCATGTCCCAGGCCCAGCTCGCAGGGCCGGACCTTTCCGACAGTTATGTCTCCCTCATCGAGTCCGGCAAGCGGACGCCGACCCCCGTGGTCGCCCGTCTGCTCGCCGAGCGACTGGGATGCACCACCGAGTTCCTGCTGCACGGGATCGAGCCGCGGCAACGCATCGACACCGAACTCGGCCTGCGCCACGCGGAGCTGGAGCTCCTCCACGGCGACCCATCCGTCGCGGCTGACCGCTTCGGCGAGATCGTGAAGGTCGCCGGCGAGGAGAACGTCATGCTGGCCGCGCACGCGCGGTTCGGCCGCGCACGCGCGCTGGAGGTCCAGGGCGAGATCGGCCCGGCGGTGAAGGCGTTCGAGCGGCTCCGGCACGAGGCGGCCGCCCACCCCGAGCGTCTGGCCGACCTGCCGCTGGCGGTCGCGCTGAGCCGCTGCTACTTCCTCGCCGGAGACATCCTTCGCGCCCGCGACCTCGCCGTCCACGCGCTCGGCGAGGTCAACCGGCTGCCCCTGTCGCAGGGAGAGATCGCCGTCGAGCTGGCCGTCTCCCTGATGGAGATCACCGGCACTCGAGGGGCCGACTCGCCGGGCATGTCCTACGTTCGGAACATCCTCTCGGTCAACGGTGTCCCCGCCGCGGTCAACCGCACCGCGGAGATCCACGCCCTCTGGCGGGCGAGCGTCACCGCCGCCGACGGTGAGGACTCGGCGCTCGCCGTCCGTCTCGCCGACGACGCGATCGCGACCGGACGCCCGGCGCGGATGGCCTCGCAGCTCGCCCTCGTCGCGATGGGCTGGGCGCGTCTCGCCGCCTCCACCGGTGACGAGCCGCTCGACGAGGCCCGCGAGCTCGCGACCGCCGCGAGTGCGGTCTTCGCCGTATTCCCCGAGCACGCCCAGGAACACGCCAGGAGCCTTGTCGTACGCGCCCACGTCCAGCTGGGGGTCGACGACGCCCAGGGTGCGGTCAGCCTGGCCAGAACCGCTCTCGACATGCTGGACGGCCAGGCGGGTCCCATCGGGGCGACCGCGCAGCTGGTTCTCGCCCGCGCCGCGCTCTCCCGGGGTCACGACGTCGAGGCCACGATGGCCCTGGACACCGCGAAGCTGTCGCTGAGCGACGTCCGGCACGAGTTCTCCTTCACCGGCCGGGAGGCCGCCCGGGTCTGGCGTGACCTCGGAGACCTGTACGGTCAGGCCGGTGTGGTCGAAGAGCAGACCGGTGCGTATCGTAAGGCTCTTGAGGCTGCCGGAGTGCGCGATGCGATGGTGGGCGTGACGGTCGATTCGGCGCTGGTCCGTTAAGACGTTCCCGCTCCTGGAGTTCCAGATTTGTTTTTGCGCCTCCGGAATAACTAGGGTCTACCAGTCATTGATTCGTAGGATGATTGGTTTCTCCGGAGGAGGCGGACGGTGAGTCTGCGTACGGCGCAGCGAGCATCCCTCGTCGACCAAGTGATCGATCAACTCAAGGAGCAGATCACTTCTAACTCCTGGCAGATGCACGCGAAGATTCCTACCGAGACCGTGCTCGCCGAGCAACTGGGGGTCGGGCGCAACACCGTGCGTGAGGCGGTGCGCGCCCTCACCCACGCCGGCCTGCTGGAGTGCCGCCAGGGCGACGGGACGTACGTCCGTGCCACCAGCGAGCTCTCCGGGGCCATGCTGCGGCGGCTGCGCACCGCCGAGCAGCTCGAAATCCTGGAGGTGCGACGCGCGCTGGAGGTGGAGGCCGCCAGACTGGCCGCCACCAGGCGCACCGACGCCGACATCGCCGCTATCGAGGCGGCGCTGGCCGAGCGGGAGCGAGCCTGGGAGCTGGGAGAGCCCGACGCGTTCGTCGAGGCCGACCTCGCCTTCCACATGGCGGTCGTCCGAGCCACCCACAACCTGGTGCTGATCGATCTCTACGAGGATTTCTCGGCGGCGCTGCGTGCCAGCATCACTGCCGCGGGAACCTCGCTGAACAGCACCCTGAACAGCACGTACATCCCGCACGAGGCGATCGCCCGCGCCATCGCCGTCGGTGACGCCGCCGCCGCCGAGCGCGCGGGCCACGCGTGCATGGAGCACATCCTGATCGCCCTGACGGAGGAGCAGGAGCTCCCTCTCTGACCCCCGTCTCTTCCTCTCATGTCGCGGGCTCCCTCACCAGATGGTGAGGGAGCCCGCGACATGTGTGCGCCCGGCCGGGGAGAGGGGACCCGCGAGGCGGGGGCGGTGTGGGTTGTCGGGCG
>NZ_JBEZEL010000008.1:211094-370201 GCF_040648855.1 Streptosporangium sp. NPDC049078 | reverse complement strand
TGCTCCCCATGATGTTCACCCTGACCATCCTCCTGGCCATGATCACCCACCGCCTCACCCGCTCCCACCCCGCCACACTCCTCGCCATCACGGGCTCGATCTCGGTCGGAGCGGCGAGCCTCTACCTGGGTAGCAGCGATCTGTTCACCTGGGGAGGCATTCCCGACGCCTCATGGACGAGCCCCACCCAGGCGTTCGGGGCTCTGCTGTTCGCCCCGGTCGTCCTGCTGCTCGTCGACCTCCTCGAAGGACGCAGACGTGACGTCGGCAGATGGCTCCTGCTCGGCGTGTTCATGGTGGCGGTCATGGGAGCCAAGGCCGTCTACCTGCCCCTGCTCGCGGCGGGCCTGCTGGCGGTGGTCGCGGTCGAGGTGATCAGGCGGCGCCGGGTGCCGTGGCCCGCGCTCGTCGCGCTCGGGATGACCGCGGTGTGCTTCCTCAGCGCGCAGGTGACGCTGTTCGGCCGGGTGCGGCAAGGGTTGGTCGTCGACCCCCTCTCGTTCGCGCGAGCCGCGTGGGGCGAGTTGACCGGCCTGGGCGAGCAGGTGAGCCCTCCGTCGGCCTCGGTGCTCGCCGTCGCGTCGCTCTACCTGTTGTGCTGGGCCGTCGCGTGGTGCGGGATCCTCGGGCTGCTGTGCAGGCCGAGACTGCTCCTGCGGCCGACGGTGGTCCTCCTGCTCGGCATGGGCGCGGCGGGCATGGGCGCGGCGCTCCTGCTCGGGCACCCGGGCAGGAGCCAGCTCTTCTTCCTCTGGGGCGCCTATCCCTACCTGGTGATCGTCGCGGTCTACGGGATCCTCGTCCTCCTGCGGCGTGCACGGGTTTCACCCGGAGTGGCGATGTGCTCGGCCGGCGCCGGAGCGGTCGCCGCCTATGCGATTCCCGTCCTGTGCGGCGTCAGGATCCCCCTCGGTCCCGGTGAGGGGGACACCGTCCTCTACCGGCCGTACATCGTGCTTGCGGTGGCCGTCGTCCTGGTGTCCGCCGTCCTGGTCGTCAGGTGCGGCGGCCTTCGCGGATGTGCCCTCGTCACCATCATGCTCGCGGCCATCGGCCTGCCCGCCTACGGGCACGCGCGTGTCCTTTCCGTCATGGACCGCCTCATCGGAAACGGCTCTCCCCCGGTCAGGCCGGTGGCCTCACCCGTCCCTCTGGGTGCCCTGGAGGCCGGCCGGTGGCTGCGCGCCCACTCGGACCCCGACGACCTGGTCGCCACGAACGCGCACTGCCGCTGGGGGTACGAGAACCCGTGCGACAGCCGCCAGTCCTGGGTGGCCGCCCTGTCGGAGCGGCGGGTGCTGGTCGAGGGATGGACCTACACCGCGGCGAACACGAGCCGCTGGCGGCCGGGGTCCCTGCCGGAGCGCCTGCCGTTCTGGGACGGCGAGCGGCTCGCCCTCAACGACGCCGCCTTCCAGGCCCCCTCGGCGGCCACGATCGGGCGGCTGCGCGAGCGCTACGGGGTGCGCTGGCTCTTCGCCGACGAGCGCCGCACCGGCCGGACCTCCAGGATCGGGGACTTCGCCGAACTGCGGTTCCGCTCCGGCGACTGCGCCGTCTACCGGATCCCGGAGCACGAGGTCTCCCCAGGCGCCGACGACGACCCACCGGGTGACGACGCGTCGGCCCGGCGAGCCGGGCCGGAAGGACACCGAGCCCATCAGGGAGGTTGACATGAGGATTCTGCACATCGGATACCGACTTCCACCCGAGCCGGGAGGAAAGGAGCGCTATATCGAGCGCCTCAGCCACGAGCAGATGCTGCGCGGGCACGAGGTGGTCGTCGCCCACCGGCGCGGCGACGTCCCCGGCGGCGCGAAGGCGTTTCCGCTGGCACGGACCGCTGCCAGCCGCGCCGTCTCAAGGAGGTCGGATGTGATCGCCTTCGCCATGGAGTGCGCGCGGACGCTCCGCCGGGCACACCGGATCGACATCGTGCACGCGCACGGCGACCACCGCGAGGCACTCGGCCTCGGCTCCGCCGCACGGCGAGCGGGGATCCCCCTCCTGATCCATGTCCACGGTGCCCTCACCGTGCGTCACCGGCGGATCATGCCGTGGGCCTTCCGGCACACCGACGGATTCATCGTGGCCGGAGAACGGCCGCGGGAGGACCTGCTGGCGGCCGGCGTGCCGGAGCGGCGGATGCGGGTCATACCCGGCGGCCTGAACCTCGATCACCTCGCCGGATTCCGGGAGAGACATCCGGTCGAACCAGGACTGATCGTCAGTGTGGGCTCGCTGGTGAAGGTGAAGAACCACGCGCTGACCGTTGAGGCCTTCCACCGGCTACGGACCGACCACCCCGGCGCGCGCCTCGTCATCGCGGGTGACGGCCCGGAACGCGCCCGGCTTGAACGGCTCGCCGGGACGGGGCAGGGAATCGAGTTCACCGGGCACATCCCCGCCGACGACGTGTACTCGCTGGTGAGCCGGGCCCAGGTGGTCGTGCACGCCTCCCAGCGGCTTCCCGCCATCGGCGAGGGCATTCCCTTCGCCCTCCTGGAGGCCCTCGCGCTGGGCACCGCCGTCATCGTCTCGTCCGACGCCTCACTCGGCGCGGTCGTGGCGGACGGCTCCGCCTACCGCGTCTTCCGGTCGGGATCCGTGCACGACCTGGTGGCGCACCTGCGATCGGTCCTCGACGACGAGGCGCTGTGCCTTGAGATGACCGAACGCGGCGTGCGGGCCGTGTCGAACCTCGACTGGCGGATGGTGGGCGACCGCATCGGGGAATGGTACGAGACGCTCATCGCCGACCGCCCCCTCGCCCAGGCGGGCGCGTCATGAGCGGCCTGCACGTCTGTGAAGTGATCAAGACGCTGGACGTGGGCGGCGCGGAGGTCCTGCTCGTCGAGAGGCTGCTCTCCGCTCCCCCGACGGGCAAGCGCTACACCGTCGTATGCCTGCGTGCCTCCACCCACGAACTGAGCGGGCGGCTGCGATCGGCGGGCATCCGGGTCGTCGACCTCACCTCGTGCCCGCGCTGGCTCCGCCTGGCCCGCCTCGCGTACGTGGTGCGAAGGCTCGAACCCGACGTTCTCAACATCCACTCGCCCCTTCCCGCGTCGCTCCTGCGGCCCGTGTCCCAGCTGTTGAGTCCTCGCCCGGCCCTGGTCTCGACGGTGCACAACGTGCGCTACCGCCTGCCGACGATGTTGCTCGATCGGGCGACGGGATGGCTGGACATCCGGACCGTGGCCGTCTCCCCCGAGGTCGCCCGCGCTCGCACCGGCAGGCGCTCGCGGGGCCTGTCCGTTCGCGTGCACGGCGTCCACGTCGCCGAACAACGCCGTTGGGCGGCTCAATCGGAACAGACGAGGCGAGAGTGGAACGTCTCCCCGGACTCCTTCCTGGTCGTGCACGTCGCCAACTTCCGCGCGCAGAAGAACCACGAGCTACTCGTCGAAGCCGCGGCGAGGGTCGGGGAGCGAGACCCCCGTCCCGTGTTCCTGCTCGCCGGATCCGGTCCCCTGCACGCGCGGGTGGCTCGCCGGGTCGAGGATCTCGGCCTGGGCAACGTGCGCCTGCTCGGTCACGTGCCCGACGCCGACCGGCTCATCGCCTCCTCCGATCTGCTCGTGCTCAGTTCCTCGTACGAGGGGTTGCCCGTGGTCGTCATGGAGGCTCTCGCCGCGGGCGTGCCCGTCGTGTCCACCGCCGTGGGCGGGGTGCCCCATCTGATCGAGGACCGGAGGAACGGCCTCCTCGTCAGGCCGGGGGACCCAGCCGCCCTCGCCGAGGGCATCCTGCGGGCGACGCGACCGGAGATCCACGCACGCCTTCGCGAAGGAGCGCGGGAAAGCGCCGAGCTCGTGGACATCAGCCGGGCGGCCGCCTGGTTCGACAGGCTCTACGACGAGGTCTGCTCGTAGGACATGGTCACCACTCTCGGACGTGCCGTCCAGCGGATGCGCCCACCCGGCGGGCGCCATCTGCGGACCTTCACATCGCTGACCGCCGCCGGCCTTGGCGAGGCGGTTCTTCCCACTCTCAGCCTGATCGCCCTGGTACGCCTGACGGGGAGTGAGACATCGGGTCAGGTCATTTTCGCCCAGTCTGTGGCGACCGTCTGGTTTCTCCTGTGCGACCCCTGCCTGGAGAACGCCGCCCAGCGATTCGTCCCCATCGAGCAGCAACGGAGCGGGCAGGGCTCCTCGCTGTTCATGCGCCTGATGCACTGGGACGTGGCGATCGGCGTGGCCGCGGCCTGTGTCGGTCTCGTGGCGGTGCTGGCCGCGCGTCTGCTGGGTTCCCTGTCGGACGAGTTCGCGCTCATGTTCGCTCTCGCGATCGTCACACGCGGGTCCATGGCGTCGTACGGCACAGCGGGCGCGGCCTTCGCGCTGACAGACCGGCTGCGCGCTCTGGGCACGCTCAGGACGCGATGCGCGGTCCTGTCGTTCGGGCTGTCCCTTGGCGGGTTGTTCCTTGGAGGGCCCCTTCTCTACCTGGGGGGGCAGGCCGCGGGTGCGCTGGTGATGGCGGTGGTGTTCTACCTGTTGGCGACCCGGGGGCTCCTCGCACGAATGGGACCGGCGGTCGCACGAGTCCGGCTGCCCTCGGGCATGGTCGCCTTCACCGTGAAGACATCCATGGGCACCAGCGTGGCCGGAATCTCCGACTCGGGCATCCTCACTCTGGCCGGCCTGCTGGGCGGACCGACCCTGGTGACCATCCTCAAGATCGCATCGGCCCCCGGCCGCTTCTACGCCAACCTGGCGATCCCGGTGGCCGCGATGCTCTATCCCCGGATCATCCGGAGCGCCACGGCGGGAGCGGGAAGGGCAGCCATCATCCGGGACGTCACGCGCACCACCCTGCTGCTCGCCGCGGCCGGGGCGGTGACCATCGCCGTCGCGCTCCCGGTGACCGACGCCGTCATCGGCATGGCCTACGGCCCCGGCTACGCCCACCTCGGCGTGGTCGCCGTGGTGCTCCTGGGCGCCGCCTGCGTGAAGGGAGCGGTCTGCTGGTCCAACGTGCTCCCCCTCGCCCTCGGCAGGCCCGGCCGGCGGCTCGCGTACCTCCTGGCGGAGGGGGGCATGCTCCTGGGCGTGCTCCTCGTCGGCAGCCGGACCACCTCGGGCCCGTTCCAGGCGTCGCTCTGTTTCGCGTGGGGAACGCTCGCCGTCGCCACGCTCGGCACGGCTTTCTGGATCGGGTCGTTGCGGCGTATCACCGACCTCGGTTGTCCAGAGCGCGAGTGATCTGCCGGCATCGAAACGCAGAAATACAAAAAAGGCTAATTCGCCCATATTTCCCGCGCGGCCACTCGCAAAGCCATCGGACCCGATAGGGATCATCGGGCGGACTGCGAACACTTGGGACGACCCAGCTAGATCATGCCTAGGTAGGGAATAGGAAAAACATCGCGCCATCACCGTGATGGTGTCGGCGAACAACCCAAAGAGCGAACTAGTTTCTCCAACGTGAACCAGGCCTGTCACCGAGGAGCCCGCATGAAGCCGGACGGCCGGATTCGTGTCATGGAAATCATCGCCCGAATGAACGTCGGCGGCCCCGCCACGCAGGTGTCGGGGTTGTCGGAGGGGTTGGACGCGAAGGAATTCGACCACCGCCTCTACACCGGCTACGTCGACGGCCAGGAGTGCGACCACCTCCGGCTGCACGGGACGGAGACACAGGTCCAGCGGGTCCCCGGCCTCGGCCGGTCGGTCAGACCCGGAGACGACTACCGCGCGCTCTTCTGGCTGATCGGCGCCATGCGGGCGTTCCGTCCGCACATCGTCCACACCCGCACGGCCAAGGCGGGCGCCCTGGGCAGGGTGGCCTCCCGCCTGGCCGGCGTCGGCTCGGCCCGGGTGCACGTCTTCCACGGACATCTCCTGCACGGCTACTTCTCCCCGGTCAGGCGCGAGCTCTACGTGCGGTCGGAACGGCTCCTGGCCTCCGTGTCGGACCGGCTCGTGACGGTGGGGGCCCAGGTCAGGGACGATCTGCTCCAGGCCGGGATCGGGCGCCCCTCGCAGTACGTGGTGATCCCTCCCGGTGTCCGGCTGAAACCGATCCCCGACCGCGGGACGGCACGCGCCGCGCTGGGACTGCCTCCGGACGCGCCGATCGTGGCGTACGTGGGCCGCCTCACCGCGGTGAAGCGGCCCGACCGGTTCCTCGCCGTGGCCGACGCCGTGTCCAGGCAGATCCCCGGCTGCCGCTTCGTCGTATGCGGGGGCGGCGACCTGGAGCGGCAGGTCACCCGGGACGTCGAGCCCGTCCGCGACTCCTTTCACCTGCTCGGCTGGAGGAAGGACGTAGAGACCGTCTACGCCGCCGCCGACGTGGTCGTGCTCACCTCCGACAACGAGGGGACCCCGCTCAGCCTCATCGAGGCCGGCATGGCGGGCACGCCGGTCGTCTCCACCCGGGTGGGAAGCGTCGCCGAGGTCGTCAGGGACGGCCACACCGGTCTGCTGGCCTCGACCGACCCGGCCGAACTGGCGGCGCACACCGTCCATCTGCTCCGCGACGCGGGCCTGGCCCGCCAGATGGGCGAGGCGGCCCAGGAGTGGACACGATACGCGTTCGGCGTGGATCGCCTCGTCTCCGATACCGAGCACCTCTACCGGTCGCTGTGCGGGAAGGGCGGCCGCCGGCTCGTGGCGGAGGGGAACGCACGATGAGAGTGCTGGTGACAGGCGGCGCCGGTTTCATCGGCGCGCACATGTGCCGGGCGCTGGCCGCCAGGCCCGAGGTCGGGCACATCACGGTGCTGGACGATCTGAGCAGCGGGGATCTCACCAATCTCGACGGCGTCGAGGCGACGGTGGTGACGGGCAGCATTCTGGACCGAGACCTGCTGACGGACCTGGTGGCCGGTGCCACACACGTGATCCACCTCGCCGCCCGGCCGTCGGTGCCCCGCTCCCTGGCCGACCCGCTGGCCTCGCACGCCGTCAACGCGACCGGCACCCTGCACGTGCTGGAGGCGTGTCGCGCGAGCAGACCGCACGTGATCCTCGCCTCCTCGTCCTCGGTGTACGGCGACAGTCCCGAATCCCACAAGCACGAGGACCTGCCCACCAGACCGCTCAGCCCGTACGGAGCCGGCAAACTCGCCGCGGAGGCGTACGCACTGGCCTACGCGCACAGTTACGGCCTGCCGGTCCTGCCGTTCCGCTTCTTCAACGTCTACGGCCCGCTGCAGAGCGCCGGACACGCGTACGCGGCCGTGATCCCGGCGTTCGTCTCCGCCGCGCTGCGGGGCGAGCCGGTCCCGCTGCACGGCGACGGCCTCCAGTCGCGGGACTTCACCTACGTGGGCTCGGTGACCCAGGTCCTCGCCGACGCGGCCGCGCGCCGGATGACCAGCACGAAGCCGGTGAACCTGGCGTTCGGGACCCTCGTCTCCCTCCGGCACCTGATGGGCGTCCTGGCCGAGATACTCGGCCGCCCCGTCGAGGAGACCTGCCTGCCACCCCGGCCGGGCGACATCCGGCAGTCCCAGGCCTCTCCCCGTCGGCTGCGCGAACTGTTCCCCGGTGTGTGTCCCGTCCCGCTTGAGGACGGGCTCCGCACGACGGTGGCCTGGTTCGAGAGGACTCAGGCCCCGGCCATCGGGGCGCAGGTCGCCGGCTACGCGTGATCCACCGCCTCCTTCCCGCCAACAGAGATCTCCCTCCAAGAACGTGACGAGGAGAACCCCGTGAGCACGACATCAAGCACTAAATATCTAATAACAGGCGGAAGCGGATTCATCGGATCGCATCTGGCCGACGCGCTGCTCGCGCGCGGTGACTCCGTCATCGCCCTGGACAATCTCTCGACGGGACGGCTGGAGAACCTGCGCCCTCATCCGGCCCTGCGTTTCGTGCACGGTTCGGTCCTGGACGAACTCATGGTCGACGAGTTGGTCCACCGATGCGACGTCGTCGTCCACATGGCGGCCGCGGTCGGCGTCAAGCTGATCGTCGAGCAACCGCTGCGGTCGCTGACGACCAACATCCGGGGTTCGGAGATCGTCATCGAGGCCGCGCACCGATACCGGAAGAAGATCCTGGTCACCAGCACGAGCGAGATCTACGGCAAGAACTCCTCCGGCGCGCTGCGCGAGGACGCCGACCGCATCCTCGGCAGCCCCGCGGTGGTCCGATGGGCCTACAGCACCGCCAAGGCCGTCGACGAGATCCTCGCCAACGCCTATCACAAGGAGCGCGGCCTGCCGACGATCGTCGTCCGGCTGTTCAACACCGTGGGACCGCGGCAGAGCCCGACCTACGGCATGGTGATCCCGAGCCTCGTCCGGCAGGCCCTGTCGGCCACGCCCCTGACGGTCTTCGGCGACGGGACCCAGACCCGCTGCTTCGCACACGTCTCGGACATCGTCGACGCGCTGCTGCGCTTGCTCGACGAGGACAGGGCCGTCGGTGAGACCTTCAACATCGGCTCCAGCGACGAGGTGAGCATCATGGAACTGGCGAAACTCATCATCGAGTTCACCGGATCCACCTCCGGGGTCGATCTCATCCCCTACTCCCAGGCCTACGAGCGGGGATTCGAGGACATGACCCGCAGGGTTCCGGACACCGCGAAGCTCCGCGCGCTCACCGGCTGGACTCCGCGGCGCTCTCTCGACCAGATCCTCACCGAGATCATCGGCGAGGCCTCCGGCGATCCGGCGGCGTTCCCGCGGTGAGCGGGACGATCGCCCTCGTCGCGGGAGCGGCCTTCCTGCTCAGCGCGACGGCCGCCGTGCCGCTGGGGCGTCTGGCGCTGCGGTGGGATCTCACCGACCGCCCCGGCGGGCACAAGGCCCACACCCGCCCGACCCCGTACCTCGGCGGTGTCGCGATCACGGTGGGCACGACCGTGCCCACCGTGATCGTGCTCGGCCTCGCCGATCTGCAGATCATCGCGATCCTCCTCGCCGCCGCCACGGTGTCCCTCCTCGGCCTGATCGACGACATCACCCCCCTGCCCGCGGTCACCAGGTTGATCGTGGAGACCGCGGTGGCGATCGGGGTGGTGTTCTCCGGCGTCCAGGCGACCGTCACCGGAACGTGGCTGGACAGCGTCCTCACCGTGGTGTGGATCATCGTGATGACGAACTCCTTCAACCTGCTGGACAACATGGACGGCGCGCTGGGAACCGTCACCACCGTGACCGCCGGCCTCCTCGCGGCCACGGCCCTGCTCCAGGGCCACACCTCGCTCGCGGTGCTCCTGTGCGCGCTCGCCTGCGCGTGCCTGGGCTTCCTGCCGCACAACTGGGCGCCCGCGAGAATGTTCATGGGGGACTCCGGGTCGCTGTTCCTCGGATTCACGGTGGCCTGCTCGGCGACCGTCCTGGTCATGGGACGGTCCCCGGACGGGGTGATCGCCGGACTGTTCCTGCCGACGTTCATGGCGACCGTCGACACCTGCATGGTCCTCCTCTCCCGCCTGCTGGCGAACCGCCCGCCGTTGCGGGGCGGTACCGACCACGTGTCGCACCGGCTGCGCCGTATGGGCCTGGGAACCCGTGCGGTCGCCACGACGCTGGGCGCGATCACGGCGTTCACCGGCGCCCTCTGCCTGACGACGGTCTCGGGCCAGCTGTCACCACTCGTCGCGATGGTCGTGGCGGGCGCGATCGCCGTCACTCTCGCCGGCCTGCTACGGGACACGAAGGCCCACCCGCCGGCCCACCCCCCTCGGATCCCTCAGAAAACCCACGAAAGGCGGCGTTGATCCCGTGGATCTGCTCTACTACGCACGGCTGGTGCGCAGGAACTGGCTGATCATCCTCCTCTCACTGATCCTGGCGGTGGGGGCGGCGCTCGCCGTCACGGCGAACATGCCGCCGAAATACGTCTCGACGATCTCCATGCTGGTGTCGGGCCACGACAGGGAGGGCAGCCTCTCCACCGCCTACCAGGCGGGCATGCTGTCGGCCCAGCGGGTGCAGTCCTACGCCAACCTGCTGTCCAGCCGCCGGGTGGTCGGCCAGATCGTCGAGGGCGAGGACATCGCGCGCGTCCAGAGGAACATCAGCGCCGAGGCCGTCCCCGGCACCGTGCTCCTGCGTGCCACGGTCACCGACACCGACCCCGCGCGAGCCTCCCTGCTGGCCAACGCCCTGGGGGACCGCTTCTCGAAGCTGATCGACCAGATCGAGCGGCCCACTCCGGGCAGCCGCCCCACCATCAAGATCACGATAGTGGACAAGGCGGATGTCCCCCGGGAACCGGTCAGCCCCAGGCCACTGGTCAACCTGGCGGTCGCCGTACTGATCGCGCTGCTCGCCACCATGGCCGTGATCATCCTCCGTGACCGCCTGGACACGACCCTCACGTCCCCCGAGGCGCTACGGGAGGCGTCGGGCAGCTCGGTGCTCGGGGTCATCGGCTACGAGCGGGACGCGCGGCACCACCCCCTGATCCTGCGCGACCGTGGCCGGTCGTCCCGGTCCGAGGCGTTCCGCGCACTCCGGACCAACCTGCAGTTCATCGGTGTCGACCGGCAGCCGAAGTCACTCGTGGTCACCAGCTGCCTGCCCGGCGAGGGGAAGTCCTCGACCTCCGCCAACCTCGCGATCACGCTGGCCCAGGCGGGCTGGCGGGTCATCCTGGTCGACGGCGACCTGCGCCGCCCCAGCATTCCCTCCTACCTCGGTATCGAGGGGGCGACGGGCCTGACGGACGTGCTGATCGACAAGGCGCGCCTGAACGAGGTCATCCAGGTCTGGGGCGATGCCGGCCTGTCCGTCCTGCCGAGCGGTCAGATTCCGCCGAACCCGAGTGAGCTGCTCGGCTCGAACGGAATGCGTCAGGTGCTCGCCCAGCTCACCGGGACGTACGACATGGTGATCATCGACGCGCCCCCGCTGCTGCCCGTCACCGACGCGGCGACGATCACCGCGCTCTGCGACGGCGCGCTGCTCGTCGCCCGGTACGGCAAGACCCGCCGGGAGCACATGGCCCGCGCTTCGGAACTGCTGGCGTCGATCAACGCCCGTGTGGTGGGAGGCGTCCTGAACTTCGTCCCTGTCCGTAGCGGCATGTACTACGGCTACGAGTCCGAGGTCAAGAATCCGGTGAGTGTGTGAGCAGCCGGAGCGGGACGGCGAGCGACCTCGCGATGTCCCGTCCCGCCGCCCGGTAGGCCAGCCGGGAGCGCCCGTACGGGTCGGCGATGTCGAACCGGTCGATCCGGACCAGCCCGCGCAGCGCCCGCGCCTGGTCGACCAGCGCGCGGGCCCGCCGCACGGGATCCCGGTGACGGGTGATCTCCTCCGGCGGC
This sequence comes from Streptosporangium sp. NPDC049078, assembly GCF_040648855.1. Taxonomy (NCBI): domain Bacteria; kingdom Bacillati; phylum Actinomycetota; class Actinomycetes; order Streptosporangiales; family Streptosporangiaceae; genus Streptosporangium; species Streptosporangium sp. NPDC049078. Next base: position 358,960 of record NZ_JBEZEL010000008.1, on the reverse strand, counting down.
ACGGCCCGCACCAGCGTGCCGAACTCGGCGATGGTGAAGGCCCGCGTGACCGCCGAGAGGTGCATGGCCACCGATTCCGCGCGGTGCCCGAGGGTGGCCGTGAGTACGAGATCGGCGGCGGCCACCAGGGCGGGAACGAGCGGACGGGAGCCGAAGCCGGCGGGATCGCCGCCGAGCCGTACCAGAACCCGCCGGGCGCGTTCGGTCATCTCCCGTCCCGGCTCGGCGCGGGTGCCCGCGCTGATCACCTGGACCGCCTGGCACGGACCCAGGGCCGAGCGGGTCAGCCGCTCGGCCAGCGGGGAGCGGCAGACATTGCCGGTGCACACGAAGAGGATACGAAAGCGGACACCCTCCCGGACATCCCGCCAGCAGCGCTGCCCGCAGCCCTCGTGCCCGGGCGGGACGCTCTCCCACGGGATCGCGGCGTCCTGTGCGGTCCCACCGGTCCGCGGTGAAGCCTTCATGGCGCGAGAGTAGATCGCCCCCCGTGCGCCGCCGCCCGTGACGCGCGGTTCTTTGCTCTTTTCTGCCGATACGAACAGGCGATACGGCGTGGAAGCCCACCCGGTGGCGCCCTCGGCCCTCCACCGGAAAGTTCGGCCTCAGGGTGGGCAACCCCGCGGGTCCTGGGTGACGCGAGTCCGCTGGGGACGAACGAGCGGCTGCACCGGAACCCGCGGCGGCTCGCCGGAGGCGAGTTCGGTGAAATCGAACTCCAGCGTCCTGGACTGTCCGGGGGCGAACTCCAGAAGGACCGAGTAGACGGGGTGGGAGCGTTCGGTCTCCCTGATGACCGCCACCCGGTCGCCGTCGAGGCGGGCCGCGGTCATCCTCGCGCCGAGTCCGCCGTACAGCGACACCCAGAGCAGGTTGGAACCGGGGACGTGGCGGTGCCCCGGATCGTCGAGCCGTCCGGTGACGTAGGACGGCAGTGTCCGCCGCGGGACATCGTTGGTGAGCCCGATCCGCACCGTCGAGGAACGCAGCCCGCCCCGGCAGGGGCCAAGCTCGTAGTCGAGGGCGCGCTCCAGGTAGTAGTCGAGCTTGCCACCGGCGGAGTTGTTGACCACCAGGCCCGCGAACGGTCCAGGCCGCGACGGCAGCACGCCGCTGACCGGTGTGCCCGACAGGCGCCGCTGCTCCGCCTCGTGGCGGCTCCACACCTGGATCCGCCGCTCGCCCACCATGTCGGACAGCACGGGCAGCAGCCTGGCGGGGGCGGCGAGCGAAGCGGGCAGCGCCTCTCCGACGGCACCGGCGATCTCGATGAGGAACCGCTTGCGCGCCGCGGGGTCGGGGTAGCGGGCGTAGGCCTTCCGCTCGGTGAGGTCGACGACATTCTCCGCGGTGACCCTCCCCCCTTCGGGGAGGGGCACCGGCCCGATCAACCTCAGCAGGTGGGCGAGGCCCACCGGGTCGGTGGCGACGGCGCCGTCCAGCCGCCTTCGGCCCTGTCGCTCCCACAACCCCGTCCAGGTGGCCGCGGCGTACGGAAAGTGCGGGGAGAGGTTCGAGACGGAGAGCATCCTGGTCGCACCCGTTCCATAACGTCCGAGGAAGTCCGGGCCGTGCTCGGCGACGGGGACGGGACTCGTGGCCAGTCCCTTGTTGGCGGAGAGGTGCTCGACGGTGAGCCTGCCACGGTCGGCCTTCAGGATGCCGAAGGCTCCGACCAGCCCTCCGGTGCCCCGGGCCTCGGCGTTGGTCTGGAAGGCCAGGAAGTAGTGGCGGGGGCCGTCGCGACCGAGCATCGGGGGCAGCAGGGTGGCGACGTCCGCGGCGTCGCCGAGCAGGCCGCGCAGCCGGCCGATCTCGGCCAGTGCCGTGCCGCGCGCCTCGTCCAGCCGGTCCAGGCCGGTATCGCCGGGGGTGGCCGCCAGGCGTGAGAGCGCCCGCCCGAGGCGGGAGACGCCGTCGTCCAGGACCGGTGCCGCGGCGTCGAGCGCGGCCAGCCGGTGGCGCGGGTCATCCGGGGAGCGCGACCCGCTCATCAGGAAGGGGGCGGCGACCTCCCGCACGCCGGCGAGAACGTCGGTCAGCTCCGCGGCGGCGTCGGCGAGCCCGCGCACGGTCGTCGCGGCGTTCCCCACGATCGGAACGTGGGCGATCGTCCACCACTCCGGGCCTCCGGTGAGCCGCCGGGCCTCGGCCGCGTGCCACCGGGCCTCGGCCAGCGCGGTGACCGCCGGGTGCGGGTCACCCGCACCCACCACCGCGCGCAGCCGGACCAGTGCGGTCCCGGTGGCCTCCAGGTGGTCGCGGACGCGCATACCGAGATGGGCCGACCAGCCCCCCGCCAGCACCAGCGCTGCGGAGACCGGCAGGCCCACTACGACTACTCGGCGTCGTCTCCTATTCGACACTGGCGGATCGGCGGCGCCGTACCGAGATCAGCGTGACCACGACTCCGGCGGCCAGCAGCCCACCACCGAGCAGGACCACCGTCGCCACGGGCGTTCCCGTGAACGGCAGTTCCGCCACCGGGTCCGACGACCGGCAGCCCTCTGCTCCGCAGCCGTCGGAGCAGTCGTTCCCCTCACAGTTGTCCGAGAAGCCGCCGTTGCCCTCCCGGTCCCTCTGGTGGTTGTTCTCCCTGTCCCTCAGGTTGATGTTGTTGGCGTTGTCGCTCTCTTGCTTGATGCTGTTGACGCTCTCGTTGGGACCCGGCGGGTACAGCACCTCCTCGGCCGCCGGCGTCGGCTGAACGGTCGCGGCGAAGGCCGTCGCGGAGGCCCCGAGGGGCAAGGCGGCCCCGGCGCTCACCGCCAAAACAATAGATATTAGATAATTTTTTACCATTTCAAACTCCCGGCGGCAGCATTTCAGGCTATGGAAATAGCACCCGTAATTCGGGCAACATGTCCACGGAATCCGTTATATGCACCATCGCCGGGAGCGAGAACGCCGCCTCGCCACGTTTGTCGAACAATCACCGACTTTTCTCCCCCTCGTGACGAGACGACACGACCTCCGACGGCGCGCTCTCGGACACCCGTCGCGGCGGGCGGAGCCGGAGGGTGCGCCGGGATCGCTAACCCGCCCCTCCCGAGGTGAACGTCCGGGGGGCGGGTTCTAACCGGCTCCCGGCTCCAGGCGGTAGACGGGTCCCGACAGGCTGAGCGCGTACAGCTCGCCGTCGTGGCCCTGGCCGAAGGACGACAACTGCTCCACCCTGCCGAGGTCGTCGCCGCTCCCCTCCCCTCCAAGGGGCGCGGCCTTGACCCAGCCCGCGCAGAAGTCGCCGTAGACGAATCGTCCCTCCAGGCCGGGGATCTTCTCGCCCCGGTAGACGTATCCGGCGATGACCGAGCAGTTGCCGTCCTCACGCAGCGGATACTCGATGATCGGGTCCACTGTGTCGTCGGCGTCGGCGGTGTCGCCGCCACCACCCCCGTCGAAGGGGTGGGTGCCCTCCTTGAGGTTCCAGCCGTAGTTGCGGCCCCCCTCGCCCTTCGGCTCGAAGTCGACCTCCTCCCAGGCGTTCTGGCCGACGTCCCCGATCCACATGTCGCCGGTCTCCGCGTCGAAGGTGAACCGCCAGGGGTTGCGCAGGCCGTACGACCAGATCTCCGGCTTGGCGCCCTGCCTGCCGACGAACGGGTTGTCGTCGGGAACCGTGTACGGGGTGCCGCGCGGGTCGATCCTGAGGATCTTGCCGAGCCAGGTGTCCAGTTTCTGGCCGTTGCCCTGCGGGTCTCCCCCGCTGCCGCCGTCGCCGAGGGCGATGTAGAGGTATCCGTCGGGTCCGAAGGCGAGCTGCCCGCCGTTGTGGTTGGCGTACGGCTGCCGCTGGGTCAGCACGTCCCTGCGGCCGGTCGCCTTGCCGTCGGCGAAGGCCCATTCGGTGACGTGGGTGGTCCCTTCGCGGTCGGTCCAGTTGAGATAGAGGAAGTCCCCCTCCGGGTGGAAGGCCACCCCGAGCAGTCCCTGCTCGTTGCCCTTGCTGATCTCCCCGGAGAGGTCGACGACGGGCGCCTCGGCGACCTTCCCGTCCTTCACCGCGCGCAGCCGCCCCGTCTGCTCGGCGATGTAGAGCGTCTGGTCGTCCTTGCGCAGGGCCATCGCCACCGGCATGTCCAGCTGGGCGAACTCGGTGAAGCGGACCTTCGGCGCCGCCTGCCCCGTGGACTGCGTCTGGGAGGCCGTGGCGGTGGGCGAGGCGGCGGGTGGGACGGACGCGGAGTCGGCGGACCCGGTGGTCCCGGTGGAGGAGCAGGCGACCAGCGCCGCACTCAGCAGGGCCAGGCCCAGTCCTGTCCGGCGGGAGATCGGCACGGTTTCAGCCTCCTGTGTTCTTCGCCTGCTCGAATGATCGTCTGTACGGGTCTACGCACCGGCCGCCGCAAAGGTTCCGGCCATACCTCGCGATTCCCGCACACCTGGCCCTCCCCCATCCAGATCCATCCATTCTTCCGGGCCGCCTTCCCCGGCCTGTCCGCTGGGTGGCGAGCCTGGTCTGCGAGATCACGGTGCTCTGGATGCCGTCCACGAGCACGATGGCTCAAGACGGCGAAAGCCCTCGGCCGGAGGCTTCACCCCGCGCGCTCGCTCAGTGAGATGGCATCCGGCGGACAGCCGGCTGCGGGGCCGGACGACAGGACTCAGTCGAACACCGCGCCGGCGACCGTGTCGACGTACCAGCGTTCGAAGCGTTGCACCGGCCAGCCGCGTTCGCGGACCAGCCAGTCGTAGTTACGGAAGTCCATGGCGAGCCAGAGCACGTCGGCGACGCTGTCGGTGTCGTGGCCTGCGCGCACGGCACCGGTCTCGACCAGCTCGGCGGCGAACATGGTCATGCCGCGGCGGCGTTCCTCGACGTTCTTGCGCCAGATCTCGGCGGCGTCGGAGTCGGCGGTGGCCGCACCGGCCAGGATGATCATTATGGCGGCGTGCCGGGCGTGGACCTCGGAAAGGTGCCGGGCATAGCGGGCCAGCTTGGCACGCGGGTCGGTCAACGCCTGGATCTCGACGACGAAGGACCGGCTGGGCATGTCCACGGGCTCGTCGTCGCCGGCGATGGACACATCGACGAGCTGCGACAGCAGTTGCCGTTTGCTGCCGAACACGGCGTAGACGGTCTGAACCGCGACGCCCGCCTCGGCGGCGACGGCGGCCAGCGTGGTGGCTGCGTAGCCCGATCGAACGAACAGCCGACCGGCCGCGTCCAGGATCGCGCGCCTGGTCTGGCGTGCCTGCTCCTGCCGCCGCTTCGACTCGTACCGCCTCTTGACAACCATCGCCTCACTGTAGTGCTCTATTGGATAGAGTTGAACTTTATTCAAAGGATGTGATCATATGCCGTTCGGTGTGCTCCAGGAGATGCCCGGTGTCAGCGAGTCGGAATATCGCCTGGTCGAGCAGCATCTCGGCCCGGACCGCCCGCCGGGCCTGCTCGCCCATGTGGCGGGGCCGGTCGAGGGCGGCTGGCGGATCATCAACGTCTGGCAGGACGAGGCGGCGTTCCGGCGCTTTCAGTCGGAGCGGCTGATGCGGGCGGCGGGGCTGGCCGCTCAGGCGGAAGGGTTCGACGCCGGCAAGAGCTCCGGATTCAGATCCATGACGGTCGACGGCACCGAAATGCCGTTCTGATGAGCGATGTCGGCACGCTACGCGCCCGCAACGTCGCGTTCTGGACACAGGCCGCGCCGGGATGGGTCCGCCATGCGCGGCGTCAGGACGAGTACGGCAGACCGCTCGGCGCCGTGGCGATGGACCGGCTCGCGCTCCGCCCCGGGGAGAGTGTCCTCGACATCGGGTGCGGGTGCGGCGGCACCACCGCCGAGATGGCGCTCGCCGTCGGCCCGGCGGGCACGGCCGTCGGCGTGGACCTCGCGGAGTCGATGGTGAGCGCCGCCTCCGCGCGCTTTCCCGCAGATCGGCATCCGGGCCTGAACTTCGTGACCGCCGACATCGAGACCGTCGCACACATCCCGGGAGCACCGTTCGACGCGGTTTTCTCCCGTATGACGTTGATGCTGCTGGCAGACCCGGTGGCCGGCTGCACCACGATCCGGCGGGCACTGCGCCCCGGCGGCCGGTTGGCCGCGACCGTATTCCGCGACGGCGGCGCCAACCCGTGGCTGACGCTCGCGGTACTCGGCACCGCACCGCACGTGGGCTCGCTACCGCCGCTGCCGATAGGCAACGAGCCGGGCCCGTTCTCCTTCGCCGAACCGGCCCGCGCCACCCGGATTCTCGCCGCCGCCGGTTTCACGGAGATCGATCTCACGCCACACGATGTGGTGATGTCCACACCCGACGAACCCGAACCGGTGGCCGAGTGGCTCATCGAGATCGGCCCCGCCGGCGCCGCCTACCGGGCCACCTCCGCCGAAAAACAGGCGGCCGCGCGCGCGGCGACGGCCAGACTGCTTGAGCGGTTCCGCGAACAACCCTGCGGATACCGGATCCCGGCCGGCATCTGGCTCGTCACGGCACTGCGGGCACCGTGAAGCCACACCGACCGAACCTCGACGGCCATCAACCTTTCAGAACGGCGTCAATGTGTTGACAGGAAGAACGAAGTCGCTTCTGACCGCGACGATGCTGGGCTGCGCGCTGCTCCTGTCCGGCTGCGGCGGTGGCGATGCGGACGATCCGGCTCCGCCGACCGGCGCGGCGACACAGGCGCCCGAACCCTCCGGCGCCACCTGCGACCAGGCCGCGGACACGGTCAAGAACCACCTGAACAGCCCTGACGTCACCTCGGTCACCGTCGTGGGCCAGTGCACCCTGGTCGTGGTGGAGACCACGCTCGGCGACGACGACACCACCGCCGCACGGCAGCTGTGCGAGCGCGCGGGCGAGGTCGCGTACACCGGGGACATCAACGCGATCTCGGTGAAATCCCGGTCGGACGTGGAAATCTCCAACGGCATCACCGGCATGAAGTGCATCCCCTGAGCCACGATCGGCGATGCGGTCTCGCATCTCGGGTGCAAGACCGTGTCGCCTCCACATCCACGATGGCTCAAGACGGCGAAAACTCCAGGGCTTCACCTCTCGCGACCGCCTACGCCGGAAGGTCCCAGCTCGGCCCGGCGGGGTCACCGAGCCAGACGCGCTGGCGCTCCCTCGTGACGGTGAGCCCGAACCCGGACTGGTGCGGGGATCCAGCCTCCTGCCAGATGAGAACGGCCTCTTCGGCCTTGTCCCACAGCTTGATCGGCCCGTGCTGGTACACCGTCCATCCGCCCGCGGGATCCGGTGCGGTGTCGGCCCGCGAGCCGGTACCGACATCCAGCAGAAGTGTGGACTCCCCGCTCCAAGACAGCTGGGCCTGCGGGATGGCGAGCTGGGCGATCCACACGGCCGTATCGTCGCCTCTGAGAATCGAGGGGTCGATTCTGCACCTGCGGGCCTCTCCGAAACCGGTTGTCACCGGGGGCCGTGGCGGCGGCAGGTGGGAGCGGGCGGTCATGAAGTACAGATCGTCTTTGAGGAAACGACCGCTCGCGCTGCCGTCATCGGCCAGGGTCAGGTGCGCGAAGGCGACCCCGCCCATCCAACCCCACATGGGGGCGGTGATGGTCCCTCCGCTGCGGACCTGCCGCATCCAGGCTGCCGGGATGGTACGCACCGAGCAGGTGGCGATCAGTCGGTCGTACTCATCGTCCGAGCCGTATCCGAACAGCCCGTCCTGCACTGCGAGGGTCGGCGTGTATCCGGCCTCGGTGATCGCTTTTCTGGCCCGAACGGCAACCTCCGGGTCGTACTCGACCGAGGTGACGGCCTCCTGCCCGAGCCGTTCGCACATCAACGACGTCGAGTAACCGGTACCCGTGCCGATTTCCAAAACCGTGTCACCCTCGCTGATCTGGGCGGCCTCCAACATGAGCACGACCAGGCTCGGGAATGTGGAGGACGAGCTTGGCTGCCCGACGATGACGTCGGTCGCGTCCTCGGCGAGAACCCCTTCGACCTGGGTGACCCATGTCGCGTCGGTGTAGGCCAGGGCGAGCCAGCCGTCTTCCTCCATTTCGGTGCGGCGCAGGAGATTCCACCGATCGGCACGGCCCTCTTCCGCGAGGTAGACGGCATCGCCCAGAAACAGCTCACGCGGTACGACTTCCAGCGCTCGGCGCCAGCCAGGGGAACCTATCTGGTCCGCCATGGCGAGGCGAAGCTTCGCGGCCACCTCACTCATGGCCCCATCCTTCCAGCAGCACATCGGCGAAGGCTTCCGCCATCGCGTTGGAGTCGGGCAGCCACCCCCACTGTCCATTGGGGTTGCACTCGATGAACGTCCAGGTGTCCGGGCTCTGTCCGCTTCCGTCACCCGCTCCTATGGCGAAGTCGAAGCAGCCGAAGACCAGCCCGAAATGGTCGAGGTACTCATACAACCTGTCTCTGATCGACTCAGGGACGGCGATGGGTTCGTAAACCAGTTCATCCCAGTCCCCACTGCGCCAGTCGAGCGCGCCGTCAGGTGTGATGATGCTGCTCGCGAACACGGCCCGTCCGATCACAGTCACCCTGGCGTCCGCGATTTTGTGTACTTCCTCCTGGAACAACTGGGCGGTCATCGACAAGGAGTCGTCGAGGTCTCGCGGAGTGATCCGCTGCGTCCATATCGCGGCGACGTTGCCCTCCGGAGCGGTCGGGGCGCCTCGAAACGACTTGTAGATGGCGGGCTCAGAGACGAACTTACGCGCTTGGGTCACATCATTGGTCACCAGGCTCCGAGGTATCTTCAGGCCGAATCGGGCGGCCGCCTGGAGTTGCGCGACCTTGAAGTCAGCCCTTCCGATATTGGTGGGATGGTTGACGTAGCGGCAGTTCGGCAGGTTGTACAACAACCCACTCAGCCCGTGTCTGGCCTCTGCCACGGCGAACTCCCGGGTCTGCTTCTCCAAGCCCTCAAAACGCCAAGGGCTGGGGCGCCGGTAGTACACCGCCCAGACGTCTTCCAGCGCGATGTCACGACTGGGCGTCCGCAACCGGCCGCCCCAGGCCGGACTGTGATCGCCGATGTGGGCGCTGAACATCAGTTCGGGGCCGATGTCAGCGGGGTCGATGCGAGCGACATGCACTCGGCGCTCGTTCAAAGCTGAAATCACCACGTCGGCGGTGACGTCCTCGGCCGACGTGATGACCAGCACTACCCGTGGCGAGTCATGCACCGGTCAGTCCGACGCGCTGTCGTTTTGGGAGTCGTCTGCTGTCTGGGAGGCACCGCCTGAGCCATCCCCGCCACCACCCCTCGACACGGTAACGGTGACGAAGCTCCTGCTGGTTGAGTCCTTACCCATGTCCACGATCGCGCCGCTCGCGTCGTAGAAGTTCGTGAGCTGGGTGTCGGGGTCGAGCTTGAAGGTCTCGTACGGCGCCGGGGCCTCGGGAAGACGTTCGGTCATCCGCGACAAACCCCAAGGCCGCATGGTCTGAGAGTTCGACATGTCAAGCGCTCCTTCGGCAAGCGGCGCCCAAGGCGCCGGTGAACGGATCTCCGTTGAAAACCTGATCTCCACCGACGTTATGTGCGGCCAGCGGGACGGACCAGATGTCTGCCGTGTCTGTCGTATGACAAACAAGCTGTGTGATCCGACAAGAAGACCCCCGGCTATGAAGCCGGGGGCCCTTTCAGTCTGAAGAAGACTACTGAGGCGATCATAAGTATTGAGACTTTCCAGAGATTCCGCCCGCCGCTCCAGCAGGGACGACTCGCCTTCTGGTCCCCTCAAAAGTCCCAGAACTCATGATCGGCTCAGCAGATTGGCCGTCGAATCCAGTATTGGATCACACAAGCGCGATCATATAAGGTATTCTTCGGGTTTTCCGGCAGTAGACGAGTAAATATCCTGAAATGACACGAAGTATTGAGTGCTGTTTATGAGTTGCCGCCCGAACAGCAAGCCGGTGGCTCGCTCGGCGATGGATATCGCACCGAGAACGCGATTTACTGCATTCTGCAAGTCAAGCTGTTCCAGTTCCAATTCGTCTTCCTCTGACTCCCAGTCTGGTTCCTGTACAGGCAGAACGCCTGCGGAAGTAAGATCGGACAACACGAAGTCGGGCGAGCTTCCCCATCTGAATTCTGGATCCTCAAGTCGGAACGCACAGATGAGATCCGTGTTCTCCAGGTAGGCGAACTTGGGATGGCCGATGAAAGGGTTCACCACCAGAGCGAGGCGGGTATCATCAGATAGCGCGCGGGATACGCGGCGCATTGACCCAGCATATCCACCCCGCTCGAGTATTATCGACCCACCGGTGACATCGAATATGGTAGCGAGGAAAGGCTTCCCTTCATCTGCACTTTCTATGAGCGCCCCGATGGACGTGTGTAAGATTTCCTGAACATGGCTACCAGGCTTTCCGGCTACGAAGGTAAGACAGAACCCGTTAACCCAGTAATCATTGTATTCATCACTTGTGAACCACTGGCGTTCTTGGCTGTCCATTTGTTTACCTGCATGTTTCATTGTGGGAGGCCTTGGAGTGGCCACGATCTGGGTGGCCACTCCAAGGCCTCAGGTTAATGGCTCGGATCTGAGCATGGATGGATCACATTAGCCGGGGAGTCCGACATTATCTAGGTTAATCCAGTACGTGTCACCTTCTAGGATACGTTCGTTGCCGAGCCAGACGTTGAGCCGCTGCGAACCCCAATCCTGGTTGGCTCGTTCTTCGATGACCAAGACAGACCAATTATTAGTTAATCTGTTGTTGGAGTCTCGGTGAGCGGCCCCTTCGTAAGTTGATGCGAACGGGTACTCGTCACAATTCCCCACGATGCCTTGGTGAATATATTGTGTTACGTAGCTTCTTCCCCAAATCTTCTTGCAGGTCCGTTGCGATCTGGCGCGGTTACGCTTGTTGACATCTTGGTCGGCGGTTCGTGTTATCCGGTCATTTAGGTCACCGCCAGGAATATCCTTATTTAAGGATACACCTCGAATAGTTTTAGGTTCCGTTGATTTCGGATATTTAAGCGCGAACCAGATATGAACGACTTGCTGCATGAATTGAGGCTCATAGCGAAGCTTCATGTGGGGGATGGACCAGGGATACACACATCCGCCTGCCAGATATAGATAGAGAGCGCTGTCACAGCGAACCAACTGCTTCATGGCGTACTGTACGCCCTTAGGCCCGACGTTTGCGTCCGGGAAGTAAGCCCAGACTCGGACGAGACAGTAATCACGCTGCTCATTCGTTCCGACCCTGGGGCCGGACGGTGTGCTGAAGGTCGCTTCAGCGACGATATTGTCGCCGCTGGCGTGCCACTGTGCGAATGTGGCCTCGCGATGTTGATTGGACGGATTCGTGTCGCAGTCCGAGCCCTGGCCTGGTGAATTGATGTCCTCCGAAATCGAGAAACCGATTCTCAGCCGAGAGACCCACCCTACCGGATGGTTACTTTGGGTGATTTTGTCGACGTATCCGCGGTAATCGAACTCACGGTTGTTCGGCTGCAAGTAGCCGAGAACAGTGACTCGGTAACTAATATAACCGATCACATTGTTCGCGTTGTCGTACCGATTGAAGTTGCGGTACTGCCAGAAGCAGGATGTGTACCTGTTCTTCGCATGTCCGTTTTTTGTCCAGCCGTTGAGACCCGTCATGCGAATCTGCGGGATGCTGCGACACCACTCCAGGTCAGTCGCCACAGAAGCCCTTGTTTGCGACAGTCCGGCGCTGGATTGTGCGGATTGGCCGCTTACGTATAGATCTTGCCACGCTGACCAATCACCGACAGCAGTGTCTGTCGTTGTCGTACGAGCACGCCATCGAACGTGCTGGGCAACTCGCAACTTCCCTGGCGGCATTTGCAGCGTCGCGACGCCTCTCTTCTTAATCTGCGTCTTTCCAGACCAGATCAGCTTCGCGCCCTTGGCGGACTTGTTCGGACGGGGAGCCACCTGGAGTTCTACCGCCGTGGCACCCGATGCCCATACTCTGAACCGTGGCGTCATGGTGGAATTGAATGAGCCGTGATGACTCGGGCTGGACTTGTCTACCGCCAGTTTCAGGATGGACGAGGTTGTCCCCGTCGCCACCCGAGATTGGGGTGCCGAAAGGGTGCCGAACCCGCCTGGGGCGCTGATCGGCGTGTTCATGTCGGTTTGGATCTGGGCGGCGCTCTGGGCGATGTTGTAGACGCGGACCTCGTCTATCGCTCCGCTGAAAAATTCACCCCACACGCTATTGCCGCCGATGTGCAGCGGCCCGCCATCGTCGAACAGGCCGCCAGAGGCTGCCTCTGAAACGACCTGACTGCCGTTGACGAACAGTCGTGCCGTCGTGCCGTTATACGTGACCGCCAGATGGCTCCACGTGTTGATCGGCAACGCCGTCGTGCCGTTCGGAGAGACGACGCCGTCGAGCGTGGTGAGCCAACCCGATGGCGCCGCACTGTCAGAGGCGTACAGGCCGTAGGAGGCTCCATCCCCGCTGTCTAGTGGCGCGTCACTGAACCTTGCTGGGCTATTTGATCTCGGCGGGTGAGCAGGCCAGCCTGGTCCCGGAGTAGTTCTGGGAGGTGGTCATGGCGCGTAAGCCTGAGGTGTTCGTCCGTGCGTTGACGATGGAAGAGGGGCGGCGCCTGCAAAGGATCACCCGGTCGGCCAAGGATCCGGTGAAGCTGCGGCGGGCGATCGTGGTGCTGATGTCCGCACAAGGACAATCGGCTTCGGCGATCACGTCGTTGATGCAGGTCAGTGACGACTACGTGCGCCAGGTGGTGCACGCGTTCAACGAGCGGGGGTTCGAGGCTCTGGACCCAAAATGGAGCGGGGGTCGTCCACGCAGGATCAGTGAGTGGGTGCGCGAGCGCATCTGCCTGATCGCCCGGACGACCCCCGCCGAGTGGGGCCTGACCGGCTTTTCCACCTGGAGCCTGTCCAAGCTCGCCGCCCACCTGATCGAGCTGCGGCTGGTGACCTCGATCAGCCGCCAGCACCTGGCGCGGATCCTCAAGGCCGGCAAGGTGTCATGGCAGACCACCACGACGTGGAAGAGCAGCAACGACACCGACTTCGTCGCCAAGATGCAGCGCATCCTGGCCCTGTACGACGCCCCGCCACCGGGCGGACGGGTGGTGTGCGTGGATGAGTTCGGCCCCTTGAACCTGCAGCCCCGCCAAGGCAAGGCCTGGCGGCCGGGTAAGAACCCCCGCCGCCTGCGGGCCACCTACAACCGCTACAGCGGGGTCATGCACCTGCTCGGCGCCCTGGACCTGGCCACCGGGAAGATCCACTACCGGATCCGTGAACGCAAACGATGGCGCGAGTTCCTGTCGTTCATCAAGTCCCTGCGCACCCGCTGGCCCGCAGGCACCCTCCACCTGATCGTGGACAACTACTCGCCGCACAAGCATCCCCAGGTCAAAGCCTGGGCCGCCGCCAACGACGTCGAGCTGGTGTTCCTGCCGACCTACGCCTCCTGGCTGAACTGGATCGAGTCCGAATTCGCCGCACTGCGCTACTTCGCCCTCAACGGCACCGATCACCGCAGCCACCCCGAGCAGAACGCCGCCATCGCCGCCTACATCCGCTGGCACAACCGGCACGCCCGGCCCAAGGTCAGCTTCGCGGCCAGTTCCCCAATCCGCTCATGGACCAGTTACCCCACCAAGGTTGCGTGACGCGCCACTAGGAGTATGGCGAGAAAAGGTCGCAGAGCGACGTTCGAGGAGAAGGTCTTCGCCCTTCGGTTGATGGAGCAGGGCATGTCACCGGATCGGGTGGCCGAGACGCTGGGAGTGGGCCGCGAGTCGGTGTTTCGGTGGAGGCGCCAGGCGCGGGCGGGGAGGAGGCGCTGCGGATCAAGAGGTCGCCGGGCCGGCCGAGGTGGCTGACGTCTGGGCAGGAGCAGAGCGTCAAGGCGGTGGTGCGTGATGTCACCCCCCGTCAGGTGCTGGGGGTGGCGGCGGCGTTGTGGACGCGGGCGCTGGTGGCGATGGTGATCGCGGCCTGGTTCGGGATCGGAGTGTCGGTGGCGGCGGTCGGGAGGTTGCTGCGCGGGTTGGGCCTGTCGCCGCAGCGTCCGGCCTATCGGGCGTGGCGGCGTGATCAGGTGGCCGTCAGCCGGTGGATGACCGAGACCTTCCCCGGGATTTGCCGCCTGGCCCGGGCAGGGGCAGCGGTGGTGTTGTTCGCCGACGAGATGAGCATGCGCGTCGATCACCGCGCCGGCACCACCTGGGGGGTGATCGGGCAGACCCCGCTGGTGTGCGCCGGAGCGCAGCGCTTGTCGGTGAAGATGTTCTCGGCGGTCGGGATGGACGGCATGCTGCGCTACCGGCTGTGGCGCGGCTCGACGGACCGGTGGGCGTTCATCGGGTTCTGCGTGCATCTGCTGCGCACGATCACCGGGACGATCTTCTTGATCGTCGACGGCTCCTCGAGCCATACCGCCGCCGCGGTACGTGATGTCGTCGCGCGTACCGGCGGCCGGTTGCGGTTGTTCTTCCTGCCCGGCTATGCCCCCGATCTCAACCCCGATGAGTGGGTCAACCAAAACCCCAAGGCGCGGGTGGCTCGTGAGGCGGTCGCCGATGAACACGAGCCGGCCGCGGCCATGCACAGCGGCATGCACCGGCTACAGAAACGCTCCGACATCGTCCGGGCCTTCTTCACCGACCCTCACCTGACATACATCAGCGCATAACACCGACAGTCCCAAAACTTATGATCGGCTCAGTAGAAGTCGAACTCGCCCTTCTTCGCTCCGTCGATGAACGCCGTCCAGACCTCGCCCCTCACCACATAGGGGACCTGGTCGGGAGCCTCGGTGTCACGAATGGCCACATGCCCCTGGGAGAGGGGAGCGACCTCGATGCAGTCGCCACCATTACCGGTCGACCGCGTAGCCTTGCGCCAGACCGCCGTCTCTAGTTCAGCCGTGAGGTCCACTTCTCCACCATCTTCCCGATGAACTCGACCGACGCGCTGTTAGGGAGAGACTCCGCCCTAATGATGTCCATCTTCATGGTAACCGCAGCGACCACCTCAGGATTGCTCGTGACGACGGGCTCCGCAGCCGTTTCCAGGTAGACCGTGTGGCGGTGGCCATTGGGTACTTGCGCGATGACGATACCGCCACTCAAAGCCGGGCTGGCTCCCAACGGTGTGATCTGAATGGTGACGTGGGGAAGTTGCGCGACTTCCAGGAGTCGCTTCAGTTGCTCACCCATGACCTCCGGCCCTCCGATGGGACGGCTCAGAACACCCTCATCGAGCAGCACGAGATAGCGAGGCGGGTTGGTGCGGGTGAAGATCTCCTGCCGAGACAGCCGCGCCGCGACAAGGGTTTCGATCTGATCGCGACTGTAGCGACGCTCGCATGCCAGCAGCGCATGCGCGTAGGCCGCAGTCTGGAGGAGGCCCGGCACAACCAGTGGCTGGCACGTCGTGATCGACAGCGCTTGCTCCTCCACTTCGAGCCAAGGCACGAACCAGATAGGAGCCTTCTCCTTGTGCTGTGAGAGCGATGCCCACAGCTTCCCCAGCCCTGGCCCGAATACCTCTTCGGATCTCGCCAGGAACTGCGTTGTGGGAGGGCGTTTCCCGATTTCGACCGAACCGATCTGGCTCGATGAGTATCCGATCCGGCGCCCCAACTCCTCCTGAGTTAGACCTGCCTCCAAACGCAATCGCCGTACTTCAGCGCCGAACGCCTGGTTTCTTCCTGCCGTTGGGTCCAGATCACGCGCCGCAGGCATTCCTACCTCCCGGTGTTGCATTCGACAACATCCCACGTGTCCGTCAAACAATGAACCGACATCCTGCCGGACGATTGCCCTTCTAACACTGCCCACAAAATACATCTCGGGCTGCAATCTATGAAGCGGAAGCAGGGAGTCGGTAAGCACAACAGGTCTCATCCGACAGGGCATCCTCCCCTGGCGTAGGACGTGTACGTCGCTTATCGGACACATTGCTATAAGCATGGCGACTTTCACTTTTTGCCATCAAAACGCCGGTGAAAGACCGCTATTCGCCAGCTCAGCATGGAGGCCGGGAAGGACAGGGCAAGTGACAATCAAGCGGGAAAAAGCGGTATTCATCGCAGGGGAAACCGAAACACAGGGCGCACCCACCACCAATGCGACAGCGGAGCGCCATGACAAGGTGCTCGCCGTCGTGCAGCGACTACTGCGGGAGAAGGGTGTTCATTCCTACACCGTTCACGCGGTCACCCTGAAGCTAGGCGAGACCGGCGATCGGTGGCCGCTTGGCAGGCAGACGCGGCGCACCCCCCACCTGGTCGCGCACGACCTCGACGGCCGGGAGGTGGCGAAGGTGACCGTGGGTTCGCGTTCCGGCTGCTATCTGGTCTCTCTGCCCCCGGTGGAGCTCATGCCCCAGTTGGTGAACGCCGATCAACCTCACGCGGTCGTGGACTTGATCCTCGCGGCGCTTCCGAAGGAGGCGAAGTGACCGGCCTCGCGGCAGCGGGCACCGCTCTTCGTGAGAAGCCCTACCTCACCCCGTACGCCGAGGAAAGCCTGGATCTACCACTCGCCTTCGAGTGGGGTGATGGAGTGCCCCGGCTGACCTACCGGGACGCACTCCCGCAGGAGTGGATGTTCGGGGCGCTGTGGGCACGCTGCGGCACGGCGCGGGAGGGGAAGATCCTCTGGAACATGGTTCACACGCTGCGGCAACGACGGTGCATGCTGAAACGGCTCTGCCGTATGTGCGGCAGGACGGCCACCGACCCCGACACCGGGCGCGTCTGCTGGGTCCTGCCCTCCGCGTTGGCCGGTGACCTCCGCTCGCCCTGGCCCACGGCTCACCCGCCCACCTGCGAAGCACACGTCGGCGAGGCACTCGCATACTGCCCATACCTGCGCAGAGAAGCGCCGGTCATCTGCACCGTCGGCGACTACTCCCCGATCGGGGTCCTCGCCAACCTGTACGGCGAGGACGACAGCGGCCGGGTGGTGGAGACCCACCATCAGATCGCCGTCGGCCTGGACGAGTCCCACCTGCTCCCCCGGGCGCTGGCCACCCAGCTCATCGTTCAGGTGAGCGACCTACAACCCGCGCCGCATCTGGCGAACCGGTGGCAGGTCATGGGAAGGCCATGATCCTCGAAGCGTTCGAGGAGAGACACCGACTCCATCACCGTGACCGTCCTGCGCGCCCCGTGGCCGCCTTCTTCGTGGAGGACCGGTGCGACGGGTGGCGACCACGGCATCCGGGACCGTGGCGCACCTCCTGAAACTCCCCCGGTAGGGCGCGATTCTTCCCTGGTCAGTCCCCCTGACCGCGCCCTACCGGGGGTAACGCCCCCTGACCGCAAGGTGAGACCCCACACCACCTTCCCTCCGCACCCCCGCGAGGGCAGGGAGCGGTCAGGGGGCACGACCGCGTCCACGTTGGCCGCCTCGCCGGGGTCGTCCGCACCCGTCCCTAGACTGCAGGTATGCCAACCGCACTGATCACGGGGGCGACGGCCGGCATCGGTGCCGCCTTCGCCCGCCGCCTCGCCGCCGACGGATTCTCGCTCGTCCTGGTCGCCCGCGACGAGAAACGTCTCGTCTCCACCGCCGAGGAGCTACGCCTGCGGTACGGGGTGAGCAGTGAGGTGCTCGCCGCCGACCTGGTGACCGAAGAAGGGCTGGAGGCGGTGGAGCGGCGGCTTCACGAGGGGGTCGATCTGCTGGTCAACAACGCGGGCTTCGGCCACCAGGGGCACTTTCTCGACGTGCCCGTGGAGGAGGAGCGCAAGATGCTCAAGCTGCACTGCGAGGCGGTGTTGCGGCTCACGCTGGCGGCGCTGCCGGGGATGAGGGAGCGCGACCGGGGCGCGGTGATCAATGTCGCGTCGGTGGCGGCGTTCTTCGTACAGGGTTCCTACAGCGCGTCCAAGGCGTGGGTGGTCGGCTTCAGCCAGTCCACGGCCGCCGAGCTGACCGGGAGTCGCGTGCGGGTCATGGCGCTGTGCCCGGGGTTCGTGCACACCGAGTTCCACGAGCGTGCCGCGATCGACAAGTCGGGGATCCCCGGGTTCCTCTGGCTGTCGGCGGACAACGTCGTCCGCGACGCCATGCGTGATCTGGCCCGCGGCGTGTGGGTGAGCGTCCCCGACCCGCGCTACAAGGTCATCGCCGGCCTCGGCAGGGTGCTCCCCGTCTCCCTGGTCGACAGGCTCTCGCGCGGCTTCGGCCGCCACCGGTAGCGAGCCCCGGCACGACGGAAGGGCCCGCGCCACGGGAGGGGGTCGTGGCGCGGGCCCTTCCGGCCTGCGGTGATGGTCGTGGACGGGCCTTCCTTCACAGGCGGCCCGTTCGGTGGATCAGACGCGGACGCCGGCCTCGTGGCCGATCGCCAGACCCGAGACCGGGTCGAAGAAGTGCAGGTTGTGGGTGTCGACGATCAGCTCGATGTTCTGGCCGGGACGGACGTGGCTGCGGGAGTTGACGCGGGCGGTCCACAGCGACTTGTCGCCCACCAGCGGCAGCGCCGAGTCCTCGTCGCCGTCGTCGGCGGCGGCGGCCACGGTGTCCTGGTGCTGGACCGGCGGGGCGTCGATGAGGAAGAGCACGTTGATCTCGGAGCCCAGCTCCTCGGTGACCTCGGCGCGGACCGGCAGGCGCACCCACCCGGAGGAGGAGGCGTTGGCGGCGACCGAGTCGTCGAAGTCGGAGGGGCGGATGCCCAGGATGATCTTCTTGCCGACGTACTGCTCCAGGGCGCGCTTCTCGGCGACGGTCTCGTTCGGCACCGGCAGCCTGAAGCCCGCGAACGCGACGGCGAGGCCGCCGTCGCCGCGCACCAGCTCGGCGTTGACGAAGTTCATCGACGGCGAGCCCATGAAGCCCGCGACGAACAGGTTGACCGGCTTGTCGAAGAGGTTCTGCGGGGTGTCGACCTGCTGGAGCAGGCCGTCGCGCAGCACGCAGACGCGGTCGCCGAGGGTCATCGCCTCGACCTGGTCGTGGGTGACGTAGACGGTCGTCACGCCCAGGCGCTCGTGCAGGGTGTTGAGGGAGGCCCGCATGGAGACGCGGAGCTTGGCGTCCAGGTTGGACAGCGGCTCGTCCATGAGGAAGGCCTGCGGCTCGCGCACGATGGCGCGGCCCATGGCGACACGCTGACGCTGACCACCGGAGAGGGCGGCGGGCTTGCGCTTGAGGTACTGGTCGAGGCCGAGCATCTTGGCGGCCTCGCCGACGCGCTTGGAGATCTCCGCCTTGGGCATCTTGCGGAGCTTCAGACCGAAGGCGAGGTTCTCCTCGACGGTCATGTGCGGGTAGAGCGCGTAGTTCTGGAAGACCATGGCGATGTCGCGGTCCTTCGGGGGCAGGTGGTTGACCACCCGGTCGCCGATCGCGATCTCGCCGCCGCTGATGTCCTCAAGGCCGGCGATCATCCGCAGGGCGGTGGACTTGCCACATCCGGACGGCCCCACCAGCACCATGAACTCCCCGTCCTTGATCTCAAGATCAAGGCCGTTCACTGCTTTGACGCCGCCCGCGTAGATCTTGTCGACTTTGCTGAGAACGATGGATGCCATGGATGTCCTTGTCGCCTCGGGCCAACCCCGCGTTCACCCGATATTGGATACGTTTTCATGCATCTCACCGGAAACGGATAACCCTGTCAAGGGTTTGCCCGGTTCTGGCCTGTCAGCACGACAGTCGTTCTCGCTCCGCACTGGAACGAACACGGAAAACATGATGGAATCGTTTCCATGAACATGCGTCGTACGACGATCAAGGATGTCGCCGGGGCGGCCGGCGTGGGGGTCGCCACGGTGTCGCGGGTGCTGTCGGGCGGGTCGGCCAGCCCGGAGACCAGGGAGCGGGTGCTGACCGTCGCCGCCCAGCTCGACTACCGGCCCAGCGCGCTCGGACGCAACCTGCGCCAGCGGCGCTCGGGCGGCATCGGGCTGCTGCTGCCCGACATCACCGACACCTTCTACGGCCGGGTGGCCGACGGCGTGCTCGCCTGCGCGCGCTCGGCGGGCGAGCCGGTCATCGTGGGCACGACCGGGGACGACCCGGAGCGCGAGGCCGAGCTGATCGGCATGCTGCTGGAGCAGGGGGTGGACCGGGTGATCGCGATCCCCTCCGGCGACGGCGACGGCTGGGCGCCGACCCTGCGGGCCGGGGTGATCACGGTGTTCGCGCACCGGCTCTCGGCCGGGCGTGACGACATCCCCGCGGTGGTGGCCGACGACCGCGCGGGAGTCGGGACCGCGGTCGACTACCTGACGGGGCTGGGGCACCGGCGCATCGCCTATCTGGGCGGCCCGGGACAGCAGCAGCGCCTGTCGGCCTTCAGGCAGGCGCTGGGCCCTCTCGTCGACGAGGACCTCATCGTCGTCGCCCGGGGCAGCCGCGACTCCGCGTACGCCGCCGCGGCCGGGCTCTTCCAGCACCGGCCGGACCTGACCGCCGTGCTGACCGGGGGCAACCTGCTGGGCGAGGCGGCGGTGCTGGCGGCGCGGGAGCTGGACCTGCGCATCCCCAGGGATCTGTCTCTGATCATGTTCGACGACGTGCCCTGGGCGGAGCTGTGCTCACCGCCGCTGACGGTGATCGCCCAGCCCGCCAGGGACATCGGCTACCGCGCCGCCGAGCTGGTGCTGCGCGGCGGCACCAGGAGGCCGCGGGGTGTGCTGCTGCCCACCGAGCTGATCGTGCGGGGCAGCTGCGCGGCTAGAGGGACTTCTCGATCGCCGCGATGACGGCGGGGTCGTCGGGCTGGACCTTGGGCCGGAACCTCGCCAGCACCTCCCCGTCCCGCCCGACGAGAAACTTCTCGAAGTTCCACTCGACGTCACCGGCCTTGCCCTCGGCGTCGGGGGTGGCGGTCAGCACGTCGTAGAGGGGGTGCCTGCCGTCACCGTTGACCTCGGTCTTGGCCAGCAGCGGGAAGTCGACGCCGTAGGTGGTGGAGCAGAACTCCTGGATCTCCTCGGCGGTGCCCGGCTCCTGGCCGTAGAACTGGTTGCACGGCACTCCGACGACGGTGAAGCCCCGCTCGCCGTAGGTCCGCTGCAGGTCGACGAGACCGGCGTACTGAGGGGTGAGGCCACACCTGGAGGCGACGTTCACCACGAGAACGGCCCTGTCTCCGGCCAGCTCGGCCAGAGTGGTGGGCGTGTCGGCGAGAGTGTCGATGGCGATATCACGGATTCCCATGAGTCGCAGCCTAATCTCCCTGTCACATTTGGGAGTTATGCCGTCCATAAAGTGAAATGTGACTGAGGCCACAGGTGAGACGATGCCCCCCTCACCAAGGCTTTGATCATTCTCTTACCGATCTTTGACAGGACTCCTGACAGGCGCTGTCGACTGGCCCGCCGCCGAACGGCGAGGCATCGTGTCGGCCGTTCCCCCGTACTCAACGCACAAGGGAGTCCCATGTCGACGCTACGCCGTACCGGTGTGCTGGTGATCACCTCCGTGCTCGCCCTCGGCACCACCACGGTCGCTCAGGCGTCCTCGGCACGAGCGGGCAACCAGGCCGTCGCCAAGCCGCTGGTGTCCGCGCACGGCTGGAACAAGACCCAGTTCACCTGCCTTCGCAAGCTCTGGAGCAAGGAGAGCAACTGGAACCACCGCGCACTCAACCGCTCCTCGGGTGCGTACGGCATCCCGCAGGCGCTGCCCGCGGGCAAGATGGCCACCGCGGGGCGCGACTGGCGCACCAACCCCAGGACGCAGATCAAGTGGGGACTCGGCTACATCAAGCAGCGCTACGGCTCACCGTGCCAGGCCTGGAACCACTCCCTGGCGCGGGGCTGGTACTGATCAGGAAGCGGTGCCCTGAAACCCCATGGCAGGGTGATTTTCACCCCGTCTCCCGGCATGGGTGATTCACCGGTCGTAACCGGCCCTTCCTCGAACCACCCGTAAATCACGAAGATCGGGCAAACACCTCCCCTTCGCGTGTCCCTATCCACCGTTCGGCGCTCTCTCACGTAATAGAAAGCCGCCTAGAGAGATCGCCGCGGCGTCTCATGCCGGAAACAGGCCGGAGAGACCGCGCGGACGTCCCCGTCCGAGCCACGGACGCCGGATCGTCGGACGAGGCAGGACACTCCGTGTCACTCCCTCGCCTTCCGCACGCGGCCCGAGGACAAGGATCCACGTGAACAGCTACCGCGTTCTGCGCAACACCGTCGCGACCGTTCTGGCAGCATCGACGATGGTCGGCCCATCGGCGACGGGGAAGGCTGAAAGCACCTCCGAGACGTCCAGGAAAGGGACGATGAGGACGGTGCACAGGCTCACCTGGGCCACCCAGGTGAAGCCGAGGGTGAAAGCGGTCGCGAGAACCGCCAAGGGCAGGAACAAGACGATCGCCTATCGTCTGGTGTCCCGCCGAGCGTGGCCGCACAGCCAGTTCCGCTGCCTGGACAGTCTCTGGACCAGGGAGAGCAACTGGAACCACCGCGCGTACAACCGCTCGTCGGGCGCGTACGGCATCCCGCAGGCGCTGCCCGCGGGCAAGATGGCCGGCAGTGGCAAGGACTGGCGCCACAACCCGGCCACGCAGATCCACTGGGGTCTGCGATACATCAAGAGCCGCTACGGGTCACCGTGCGGCGCGTGGGGTCACTTCCGGTCGAGCAACTGGTACTGACCCAGGAGAGTTTCCAGGGGAAGGGACAACTCTCCTGACGTCCGGGGCCTGGGGCCCCAGGCCCCGGACGTCACCCTTTCCACCCCTTCGAGCCGCTCCCCCGCTCTCTACCTTCCGAACCTTCCCAGCACGAAGACGACGGCCCCGGCCACGGCGGCGAGGGTGCCGATCCAGACGATGAGGGCGTCGGCCCGGTTGTCGAGGGGGTGGCCCCCGTGCAGGGCCTCCTGGGTGCGCCGGTAGCGGACGCCCGTGTGGGTCAGCAGCAGGACGGCGCAGAACACCGCGGGGACGAAGGGGACGACGGCGAGGACGGGCGTTCCCTCGCGCAGGGCGACGCCCGCGCCGGCCAGGCTGGTGACGGCCAGCACCGCGGTGGTGCGGACCCAGGCGAGACGGGTCCGTTCGTTCTGCAGCCCTTCGTCCCAGAGCCTGTTCACCGCGGGATCACCTGGACAGCAGGATGAGGACGAGGGCGAGCACGGCGACCGCCGCCACACCGTATCCGAACAGGGGCGCGAGGGCCGGCGGCGGGAGCGGGGCGGAGCTGCGCAGGGCGTTCTGGACGCGGCGCCAGCGAGGGTAGGCCATCGCGGCCGCCAGGGCCGAGAGCGACACCAGGATCACGGCGAGCAGGGTGCGCATCCACGGGACGAAGACGTCGGCGGAGACGGCGGCCATCGCCACGCCGCCCGCGCTCAGCGCGAGCGACGTACTCAACCAGGTCAGGTACGTGCGTTCGTTGGCGAGGGTGAACCGGGGGTCCGGCTCGTTGTCCGGAGAGTTCATGAACTTTCCTGGGTCTTCATAGGAACGACGCTATTTCAGCGACATTCCCCCTAGAGAACCCGGGATTTCCGGAGGTGCGCTCCGACACCTCCGGGTCTCACCCGCCCGGCCGCCGGGGCGAAGGCTCCGGCGGCGGGTGATCTCCGCACTCAGGCGGCGAGGACTATCCGCAGGCTTCCGTCAGCTGCTGAACCCAGCGTGCCGAGTCGGTGGCCACCTTCTGGGCGGCGTCGACGGCGCTGTTGGCGTCGGTGACGTTGATGCCCTCCAGGGTGTTGGAGACGCCCTCGGCGGCCTCCTTCAGCGAGGTGTTGGCCGCCTTGTCGGCGAGGTCGCCCAGCTTGGCGCCGCCCTCGTTCAGCGCCTGCTCCATCGCGGCGGGGTCGTTGAGCAGCCCGGAGACCTTGGCGACGGTCTCGGTGACGATGCCCGTCGCCTGCACGCACTCCTGCGCCTTGTCGATGCCCTGGCTCACCTCCTGAAGCTCCGAACAGCCGGTGGTGACGAGGACTGCGGCCAGCACGGAGGCGGCGAGGACGGGAATTCGTCGCGGAAGGGGTCGCATGCCCCGACCCTACCCAACGGGCCGCCGCGACAGGCGCCGCCGTACCGGCTCGTTACCCGCCGGATCCGCCCGTGGAGGCGGGATGCGGGACGCGGGAGGGCCCGGGAACCAGGCGCGGGAAGACCGCGGAGCCGGGACACGGGGAGGCTCCGGATCCGGGACGCCACGCTGGCCGTACGATCGATCGGTAGTCACACGAGCGAGGGGGAGACCATGCCGACCTGTGAGCACATCCTGAAAGCCCAGGACCCGCCGCCGCGCACGCCTCAGGGGTGCGAGGAATGCCTGGCGATGGGCAGTCGCTGGGTCCACCTGCGCAAATGCCTGTCCTGCGGGCACATCGGCTGCTGCGACTCCTCGCCCAACAAGCACGCCAGCGCCCACTTCCGGGAGACCTCCGACCCGGTCATGGCCTCGTTCGAACCGGGCGAGGACTGGCGCTGGTGCTACGTGGACAACATCATCGGCTGACCCGTCGGCCCCACGCCCACAACCGTCCGGGCCGGACCGGCGGATGACGGCCCGGCCCGGACGAACACCGCCTCGCGGCCGTCCGGCGGCCTCCGGTCCCGGCTCACGAGCGAGCCCTCCACTTCGAAGGCTCGGCGACGGTCACGCCGTGCGTCAACGGTCCAGCATTTCCAGGTAGTGCTCGTTGTACATGATCCCCAGCACGTTGCCGAACGGATCGACCACGGACGCGGTGACGAAACCGGGGCCGCGCTCGGTGATCGGCATGTACGGCGTGGCCCCCATCGCCAGCAGCCGGTCCAACGTGGCCCGCACGTCGTCGACGTGCCAGTGGACGACCGCGCCTCCCGGGGTGGCGGCCGCCTCCGACGGGGCGTACCGCCGGTCGATGAGACCGAGTTCCGACAGGTGGTCGCCGATCCGGAACTCGTAGTAGGCGGCCGGTTGCCCGTCACCGGGGGCCTCGAAGTACGGTTCGACGTCCAGCAGGTCGGCGTACCACTTCTTGGCGGCCTCCATGTCATCGGCCCAGAGGTTGATGGTGGCCGGTCCTCGCAACATGGGTGTTTCCTTCGTTCGATCAGTGGTACCAACCATTTTCGGCTCTAAAGTGCTCACCAACTGATCACTTTTCTGGAGAACCGGAAGCATGCGCGCCGACCGTCTTGTCGCCGTCCTCCTGCTCATGCAGGCCCGAGGCCGAGTGACCGCGTCCGAACTGGCCGAGGAGCTGGAGGTGTCCGTGGCCACCGCCCGCCGCGACCTCGAGGCGCTGTCGGCGGCCGGCGTCCCGGTCTACCCCCAACCAGGACGCGGCGGCGGATGGTCCCTCGTCGGCGGCGCCCGCACCGACCTCAGCGGCCTGTCGGCGACCGAGGCCCAGGCCCTGTTCCTGCTCCTCGGCCCGGCGACGTCCGTCGTCCCCGAGGCCAGATCCGCGCTGCGCAAGCTTCTGAGGGCCCTGCCCGGCACGTTCCGCGCCGACGCCGAGGCCGCGGCGAGAGCCATCGTGGTCGACCCGGCCGGCTGGGGTGCGCGGGAACGCCGGCGTCCCCAACCGGTCGAAGTCCTGCAGAACGCCACCGTCCGCCACCTCAAGGTCGATCTCACCTACACCAACCGGGCCGGTGAACAGAGGCGACGGCTCGTCGCCCCCTGGGGTTTGATCGACAAGGACGACATCTGGTACCTCATGGCCGGGACCGACGACGGGCAACGAACCTTCCGGGTCGATCGGATCGTCGAAGCGGTCGTGACGGACCTCCCCTCTCAGCGACCCGACGATTTCGAACTGTCACAGGCGTGGCAGCGGGTCGTCGACGAGATGGAGAGGCGACGCTCGCGCGTCTCGGCGACCGTGCTCGCCGACGCCCGCCACCTGCCGGTCCTGCGCGACCAGTTCGGGCGCCACTGCGTCGTCGAGGGCCCCGCCGGCGACGGGCGTGTCCGTGTCCGCCTCAGCGCCCCGACGCCACTGATGATCGCTCAGCAGCTCGCCGGTTGGGGCGCCGCCGTCGAGGTCGAGGAACCGGATCCCGTCCGTGCCGAACTCGCCCGGCTCGGCTCGGAACTCACCGAGCGCTACGCCGCCCGGAGGGAGTCCGCCACCGGTCGACGGCCCTGAGGTGGCCGGGCCGCCGACCGCGGAACACGGTGGTGGCGGCCCGATCCGCTCCGGTGCCGACCTGCCCGGGGTCGGCTAGTCACGCTCCAGGGTGGCCTCTTCGAAGTCGATCTCGTGGAGGACCCTGCGGAGCACCTCGTCGTCGATGCGCCGCTCGTCGCGGAGTCCGACGAACACCTCGCGCTCGACCATCAGCATCTCCCTGCGGAGCCGCCGGTAGACGCCGCTCGGCGTCTCCTCCCCCTCGGGTCCCGTACCGCCGCCCAGGCGCTCCCAGGCGGTGAGGGTACGGCGCTCGGCGCGGGTTCTCAGCTGGTCGACGACCTCCCTGTGGAGTTCGTCGACGCCCTCGGCCACCAGTTCGTCCAGCCGGGCCAGCGCGGCCGTGGCGGCCGCCTGCTGCGCGGCCGCCTCGGCCAGGTTGTCGGCGTAGATCTCCCGCTCGTTGGAGACCTTCAACCTGCGGATCAGCGCCGGGAACGTCAGGCCCTGGACCAGGAGCGTGCCGATCACCACCGAGAAGGTGAGGAACAGGAGCAGGTCGCGGCCGGGAAAGGTCGCGGGTATGGCGAAGGCCGCGGCCAGGGAGACCACTCCGCGCATGCCCGCCCAGCTCACGATCGTCACGTTCTGCCAGGTCGGCGCGCGGGTCTCGGCCTGCCGGACCTTCTTGGACAGCATCCGGGGCAGGTAGATGCTGGGCACGACCCAGACCACCCTCGCGACCACCGCGGCGCCGAAGACGGCGAGCGCCATCCCGGCGAGCCTCCACCCGTCGCCCCACTCCAGCTCCCTCATGATCGGCCACATCTGCAGGCCGATCAGCGCGAAGACGATCGTCTCCAGGAAGAAGCCGAAGACCCGCCAGACCGCTTCCGAGAGCAACCGGGTGCCGAAGCCCGCCCTGGGCATGTGGTGGCCGATGTAGAGGCCGACGATCACCACGACGATCACGCCGGAGACGTTCAGGATCTCGGCCGCGAGGTAGACGGCGAACGGGATGAGCAGCATGACGGTGTTCTCGACGAGCGCGTCACGCAGCCGGACCAGCACCCAGGTCAGGATCCAGGCGAGCGCGAGGCCCATCGCCACGCCGCCCGCCGCGGAACGCGCGAAGTCCAGGGCGGCGTCCTGCCAGGTGATGCCGTGCCCGACCGCCGCCGCGATCGCCACCCGGTAGGCGGTGAGCGCGGTGGCGTCGTTGAACAGGCTCTCCCCCACCAGGATGGTGACCACCTTGCGGGGCAGCCCGAGCCTGCGGGCCACGGCGACGGCGGCGACCGCGTCGGGCGGGGCCACGATCGCGCCCAGCGCGAACGCGGCGGCCACCGGCAGCTGGGGCAGGAGCAGATGGGTGACCCACCCGACGACCAGCGTGGTGAACAGCACCAGGCCGACCGAGAGCAGCGCGATCGGCCTGCGCAGGTCCTTCAGCCTCAGGTAGGAGCTGTCGATCGCCGCCGAGTAGAGCAGCGGGGGCAGGAAGACCAGCAGGACCAGCTGGGGGTCGAGGTCGTACTCGGGTACGAACGGCGACAGCACCACACCGGCGAGCACGAGCAGCAGCGGCGCCGGCCATCCCCTGCGCCTGGCCACCGCGGCCACCGCGATCCCGACGGCCGACACCGCCAGCATCTGCAGCACCGTCGACTCTTCCACGCCACCCCGTCAGGTAGGGATCGGTCGGTCACCCGGCGGTCACCGGGCAGCCACCGCACGGCCGCTGAGCGGCCACCGAAGCAGCCTACGTGCCCCGGCACGCCTCGCGAACCGCCCTCCCCGGCGGGCCGAGACCACCATACGGCGCGAGTCGCGCCCCCGGCGGACGCCACACGCCGTCCGTCCGGACGAAGAGCTCCGCGACAGGGCGTGGCGGAGTGGACGGAACGGCTCAGACCTCACGAGGGACACGGCGGGGCCGTGCGAGCAGGGGGCCGCGTCCCGGGGAGAGGTCACCAGTCGCGCTGCTCGTCCCGGTCGCTGCGGCGCCGGCCCTCGCGGCGCCTGTCGTCGTACTGGCGCTCGTCTCGGCGGTGATCGTCGTACCGCTCGTCGTAGCGCTGCTCGGGGCGGAGCCTCTCACCGGTGGAGTGCGGTGGCTGATCCTGGACGTAGGGGCGGGGCAGTCTCTGGTCGGGCGCGGCCTGACCTCGCAGGCCCAGAGGATCGGACGGGTCAACGTCCTGCTGGGCGTACGAGGGCGGCGCGCCGTACAGGTCGCGCAGGTCGGCGGGATGACCGGCCTGGTGCTGCTGGGCGCCGTAGGCGTAGGGATCGGGCTGCGCGGGGGCCGGGTAGCCGCCGTAGGAGTCGCCCTGGGAGGCGTCGTAGGCGGCCTGCTGCTGGGCGGCGAACCCGAAGGGGTCGGTCGAGTTCTGCTGTCCCTGCCCGTAGGGGTCGGGCTCCGGCCGCTGGGCGGACTCGGCGAACTGTCCGGCGAACTGGTCGAGGCGCGGCGTGAACGAGGTGGCCGGCTTCCTGCGGCCCGCCGGGGCCGTGAACGGATCGGCGGGCTGGGCGGGCTGGGACGGGGACTGGGGCGGAACGCCGTACGGATCGGGCCGCTGGGCGCCGTAGGGGTCGGGCTGGGCGGCGCCGTAGGCGGCCTGCCGGCCGGGCGGAGCGGCGTAGGGGTCCGGCGCGGGCGGGGCGCCGTACGGGTCGGGCTGGGCGGGCGGGGCGCCGTAGGGGTCCGGCTGCTGGGCACCGTACGGGGCGGGCGGCGCGGGCGGGTAGCGGTCGCCGGACAGCTGGTAGGCGGCCTCGCCGGTGGCGGGGCCCGAGCCGAGCGGCTCGACCGGCTGCGGCTGCCCGTAGGGCAGGGAGTCGTTCACGATCATGTTCTCGCGCGGCACGACGTCCGGGGAGCCGTACCCCTGGGGCATCCGCTCCTGGGGGCGGTCGAGAGGGGGCGGCGGCACCGCGCCTCGCGCGACGAGCACGTCGTTCGGACCGAGGGTGGCGGCCTGGCGGGGTTCGTCCAGCGGCGAGGGGACGTGACCCGCCGGGTCGGAGTACTGCTGCGCCTGGACGTAGTCCTCCGGGCGGGGCCGGGCGTACTGACCGGTGCCGGGATACTCGCCGTAGGGCTGCGGCTCGTCCTGGGAGGGCTGCTCGGCGTGAACGGGCTCGCCCACCTCGTCGGGGTACTGCCCACCGGCCTCGACGAAACCCTCGTCAAGTGTGTCGACCAGGCGTCCCACATCGCTCATGGGCATGCGGAAACTCGCGGTGCACATCTCGCCGCGCCACAGGCTCAGCACCAGCGTGCCTTCGTGCCAGGTGACCCGGAGCACCCGCTCCTGGCCACGCTCGTCAAAGAACACCTCACCGAACGACGGCAACGGGACAACTTCCGACATGGAAGACATAGTGCTTTAACCAGCCTTTATTCGTCCACTCGACCTCGGGAAACCCTACCGAACCGGTCTTTACGTCCCCATCTTCCGCCTCAGCGGCACCGAAACGGTAGCCCCTCCCTTGACCTTACGAGGATTGATGAGCCGGGTGATCCAGCCAGTTTGCCATGTGACGTGAACCTCGGGTTCCGGAATACGGGTATGCGTCCGCGCCGCGACTCGCCGGAGCAGCCGCGACTGTCGGGGCGAACGGGTACGGTTGGCTGTCGTGCCGACCGACTCCATCGCCCCATCCGAAGACGTCTCCTCAAAGGTGGATATTCCCCCGGTTGAGGATTTGCTGAGCACCGCCGTCGAGGCGGTCGGCGGGGTCGAACGCCCCGGGCAGATCACGATGACGAGGGCGGTGCAGCACGCGATCGAGTCGGGCGACCATCTCGCCGTCCAGGCCGGCACGGGCACCGGCAAGTCACTCGCCTACCTGATCCCCTCGATCAGGCACGCGATGACCTCCAAGGGCGCCGTGGTGGTCTCCACCGCCACCATCGCGCTCCAGCGCCAGCTCGTCGACCGCGACCTGCCCCGCCTCGCCAAGGCCCTCGCCCCGAAGCTGCCGCACGAGCCCGCGTTCGCGATCCTCAAGGGCCGCCGCAACTACCTGTGCCGCTACAAGGCGAGCGCGGGATGGCCGGACGAGGAGCAGGACCAGCTCTTCGACCCCCGGGAGGTCAACGCGACGGGCCGGATGGTCCAGCGCATCCAGGAGTGGGCGAACGAGACGGAGACCGGCGACCGCGACGAGCTCGTCCCCGGCGTCAACGAACAGGCCTGGCGCCAGTTCTCGGTCAGCGCCAGGGAGTGCCTGGGGGCCACCCGCTGCCCGAGCGGCATGGAGTGCTTCGCCGAGCTGGCCCGCGCCCGCGCCGGTGAGTCCGACGTGGTCGTGACCAACCACGCGCTGCTCGCGATCGACGCGATGGAGGACTTCCCGCTCCTGCCCGAGCACGAGGTGGTCGTGGTCGACGAGGCCCACGAGCTCGTCGACCGCGTCACCTCGGTGGTGAGCGGCGAGCTGTCGGAGACCATGGTCGCGGTCGCCGCGCGGCGGGTCGGCAAGCTCATCGAGCAACACCTCGCCGACCGGCTCATGGAGGCCGGCGAGGACCTCAAGGCCCTGCTCGCCGCGGCCCCCGCCGGGCGCCTCGACGAGCTCCCCCAGGTGCTCGGGATGACCCTCGCCCTGATCCGCGACGCGGCGTGGGCGTGCATCACCGCCCTCGGCCCGCGAAGTGGCGACAAGGACGACCCGGAGGGCGCGGGACTGCGCAGGGCGGCCTTCACCTCGCTGGACGAGGTCCACGACACCGCGCAGCGCATGCTCGACGCCTTCGGCCACGCCGAGGAGATCGACCGGGCCGAGGTGGTCTGGCTGGAGGGGGGCACCGACCGGCGCCCTCCCCTGCTGCGGGTGGCGCCGCTCACGGTGGCGGGCATGCTGCGCGACAAGCTCTTCGGCGACCGTACGGTCATCCTGACCTCCGCCACGCTCGCCCTGGGCGGCGCCTTCGACGGCCTGGCCCGCCAGTGGGGCCTGGGCGGCGGGAAGGACGCCGCGGAACCCGTGGAAGAGGAGACGCGGGAAGGCGTGGAGGGCGGGGACAGGAAGCGGAGGAAACGCGACAAGGGCGGAGCCGGTTGGACCGGCATCGACGTCGGTTCCCCCTTCGACCACCCGCGCAGCGGCATCCTCTACGTCGCCAAGCACCTGCCCCAGCCGGGGCGCGACGGTCTGCCCGAGGCATACCTTGAGGAGATCACCGAGCTGATCGAGGCGGCGGGAGGCCGCACCCTCGGCCTGTTCTCCTCGATGCGCGCCGCCAAGGCGGCCACCGAGGCCCTGCGCGACCGGCTGAGCGTGCCGCTGCTCTGCCAGGGCGACGACTCCACGATGCTGCTGGTCAAGCAGTTCGCGGAGGACGAGCCGACCTGCCTGTTCGGCACGCTGTCGCTCTGGCAGGGTGTCGACGTCCCCGGTCCCTCGCTGCGCCTGGTCATCATCGACCGCATCCCCTTCCCCCGCCCCGACGACCCGCTCAGCTCCGCCCGCCAGCGCCACGTCGCGGCCAAGGGCGGCAACGGGTTCATGTCCGTCGCCGCCACCCACGCCGCGCTGCTGCTGGCCCAGGGCGCGGGCCGTCTGCTGCGCAGCCAGCACGACAAGGGTGTGGTCGCGGTGCTCGACCCCCGGCTCGCGACGGCACGCTACGCGGGGTTCCTGCGCGACTCGCTGCCACCCTTCTGGCCCACCAACGATCCGGCGAAGGTCCGCAGCGCCCTCAAGCGCCTCAGCTCCTCCTGAGACCATCGGCGCCGGATCCGCGGGTCCCTCGTCGCCGAGGGATCCGCGGATCAGAAAACGGCCGGTGCGGCAGGCCGAGGCGTGGCCGCCGCCGATCGACTCGGACCGCTTCACGGCGAACAACGCCACCGGCCGGGCACCTCAAGGTGACGGCCGATGCGGCAGCCCGAGGCCCTCTTACCGGCCCGGGATCAGGTGGCGGTCTCGGCGATGGCCTGCAACGCCAGCACGTACGACCGCAGGCCGAAGCCCGCGATGGTGCCGGTCGCCACGGCGGCGACCACCGAGTTGTGCCGGAACTCCTCGCGGGCGGCCGGGTTGCTGATGTGCACCTCGACCAGGGGCGCGGTGCGCTGGGCGATGGCGTCGCGCAGCGCGTAGGAGTAGTGGGTGAACGCCGCGGGGTTCAGCACCACGGGGATCCTGCCGTCGGCCGCCTCGTGCAGCCAGCCCAGCATCTCGGCCTCGTCGTCGGTCTGCCGGACGTCGACCGACAGGCCGAGCTCCCTGCCGGTGTCCCGGCAGAGCGCGGCCAGGTCGGCGAAGGTCTCCGCGCCGTAGACATCCGGCTCGCGGGTGCCGAGCCGCCCCAGGTTGGGGCCGTTGAGCACGTAGACGGGTCTCATCGGGTCACTCACCGCTCCTTGATGGCCGCGCGCCTGCCGCGGCGGCCGACGTGACTCAGCAGACTTACCGGGCGACCTCGTGGTAGGCGGCCTCCAGGAGCTCCTCCGGCGGGTCGACCAGCGGAGACACCTTCGCCAGGTCGTCCAGGAGGACGAAGCGCAGTTTGGCTCCGCGGCTCTTCTTGTCGAGGCGCATGTGGTCGCGCAGCTCGGGCCAGGCCTCGCGGCGGTAGGCGGTGGGCAGCCCGACCGAGGTGAGGATGGACCTGGTCCGCTCCACGACGTCGGCGCCGATCCTGCCGTCCAGCCGGGACAGCTCGGCCGCGTAGACCATGCCGATCGCGACGGCCTCGCCGTGGCGCATCCGGTATTCCTCGACGCGCTCGATCGCGTGCGCCAGTGTGTGGCCGTAGTTGAGGATCTCCCGCAGACCGCTCTCGCGCAGGTCGGCCCCGACGACCTCGGCCTTGATCCGGATCTTCCGCTCGATCAGCTCGCGGGTGTGACGTCCCTCGGGGCGCCTGGCGCCGTCCGGGTCGTCCTCGATGAGCTCGAGGATCCGGGGGTCGGCGATGAAGCCGCCCTTGATGATCTCCGCCAGACCGC
This sequence comes from Streptosporangium sp. NPDC049078, assembly GCF_040648855.1. Taxonomy (NCBI): domain Bacteria; kingdom Bacillati; phylum Actinomycetota; class Actinomycetes; order Streptosporangiales; family Streptosporangiaceae; genus Streptosporangium; species Streptosporangium sp. NPDC049078. The sequence continues at coordinate 326,008 of NZ_JBEZEL010000008.1, read as the reverse complement.
CCACGTAGTCGTCGCGGGGCACCGAGACCAGCGTCGCCAGGTCGCACAGCACCCCGGCGGGCGTGTGGAAGGACCCGACGAGGTTCTTGCCCTCGGGGGTGTTGATGCCGGTCTTGCCGCCCACCGCCGCGTCGACCATGCCGAGCAGGGTGGTCGGCACCTGCACGACCTTGACGCCGCGCAGCCAGGTGGCGGCGGCGAACCCCGCCAGGTCGGTGGTGGCTCCCCCGCCGACGCCGACCACGGCGTCCGAGCGGGTGACGCCCGCGCGGCCGAAGGCCGACCACAGCTCCGCGACCACCTCGACCGTCTTCGCGCGCTCGGCGTCGGGCACCGGCAGCGCGACGACCTCGTACCCGGCCGCCTCGATCGCGCCGCAGACGGGACGGGCGATCTCCGGCAGGCTCTCCGGGTGGATCACGGCGACGGTGCTCACCCCCGCCCCCAGCAGGCCTGGCAGCTCGCCGAGCACACCGGTGCCGACCACCACCTCGTACGGGCTCTCGCCGGGCACACCGATCCTGGAGATCGTCACGGCTTCAGGTCCTCCACGATCTGGTCGACGATCTGGCCGGGTTCGCGCTCGTCGGTCGCCACCACGATCGTGGCGAGCTCCTCGTAGACGGGGCGACGGGCGTCCATCAGCTTCTTCAGCTGACTGCGCGGGTTCAGCACGAGCAGCGGTCGCGCCGAGCCCAGGCCCACCCGCTGGACGGCGTTGGAGAGCCCGACCTCCAGGTAGACCACCGGCTGTCCGGCCAGCAACGCGCGGGTGGCCTCGGCGAGGATCGCGCCGCCGCCCAGGGAGAGCACCCCGTCGTGCTCGGCCAGCGCCCGCCGTACGGCGTCGGCCTCCAGCTCGCGGAAGACCTCCTCGCCGTCCTCGACGAAGATGTCGCTCACCGGCTTGCCCGCCACCTGCTCCACGTCGGTGTCGGTGTCGCGGAAGGCGACCCCGAGCCGCTCGGCGAGAAGCTGCCCGACGGTCGACTTGCCCGATCCTGGAGGACCGATCAGCACTGCTCGGGGACTCATACGATCTCCTTCGACGCCGGCCCGCCCGTCGGGGAACCGAGAGCGGCCTCGCCGGGACGCCCGCTCACTTGATCACCAACGAGGAGAGGTAACCGGACAGGTTGCGGGCGACCTCCTCGACGGAGTCGCCACCGAACTTCTCGATCGCGGCGTCGGCCAGGATCAGCGCGACCATCGCCTCGGCGACGATCGCGGCCGCCGGGACCGCGCACACGTCGGAGCGCTCGTGGTGGGCCTTGGCGGCCTCGCCGGTCAGCACGTCGACGGTGGCGAGCGCCCGGGGGACGGTGGAGATCGGCTTCATCGCCGCGCTGACGCGCAACGGCTCGCCGTTGGTCATGCCGCCCTCGACGCCACCGGCCCGGTTGGTCATCCGGCGTACGCCGTCGGCGGTGTTCTCGATCTCGTCGTGGGCCAGGGAGCCGGGGCGGCGGGCCGTCTCGAACCCGTCGCCGACACCGACGCCCTTGATCGCCTGGATGCCCATCAGACCGGCGGCGAGGCGGGCGTCGAGGCGGCGGTCCCAGTGGGTGTAGCTGCCCAGGCCCGGCGGCAGGCCGTAGGCGATCACCTCGACGACGCCGCCGAGGGTGTCGCCGTCCTTGTGCGCCTTGTCGATCTCGGCGACCATGGCCGCGCTGCCCGCGGGGTCGGCGCAGCGCACCGGGTCGGCGTCGATCGCCTCCAGGTCGCCGGGGCCGGGGACGACACCCGGGGTGGTGGCGGCCCCGCCGATCGAGACGACGTGGCTGACGATGTCGACGCCGAGCGCCTGCTTGAGGAAGCTCCGCGCCACCTGGCCGAGCGCGACGCGGGCGGCGGTCTCGCGGGCGCTGGCCCGGTCGAGCACCGGGCGGGCGTCGTCGAAGCCGTACTTCTGCATCCCGGCGAGGTCCGCGTGGCCGGGACGGGGGCGGGAACGCGGCGCGTTGCGCGCCTGGCCCTCCAGCACGGCCGGGTCGACCGGGTCGGCGGCCATCACCGTCTCCCACTTGGGCCACTCGGTGTTGCCCACCCGGATGGCGACGGGACTGCCGAGCGTCCGGCCGTGGCGGACTCCGCCCACGATGGTCACGACGTCCTGCTCGAACTTCATCCGCGCCCCGCGCCCGTAGCCGAGGCGGCGACGGCGCAGCGCCTCGTCCAGCTGTGCCGTGGTCACCTCCACCCCGGCGGGCAGTCCTTCCAGGATCGCGACGAGCTCGGGGCCGTGGGACTCCCCTGCGGTCAACCAGCGCAACATGGTGACAAGTCTTCCACGTGCCGCCCACTGGAATGGCCTTTGTTCACCGGTTGAGACATCCGCCGGTCACCAGGACGGTCCGGTCACAGGGCGGTGAGGACGGCGACGAGCGCGCCGACGGCCATGAAGGGGCCGAAGGGGATCTCGCTCTTGCGGCCCGCGCGGCGCGAGGCCATCAGGGCGGCTCCGTAGAGCCCTCCGGCCAGCAGACCGAGGAAGGCCCCGGTGACCAGGGTGTTCCAGCCCAGCCAGCCGAGGGCCGTGCCCAGGCTCGCCGCGAACTTGACGTCGCCGAACCCCATGCCCGCCGGGTTGGCCAGGAACAGCAGCAGGTAGAAGCCCGCCAGAGCGAGGCCGCCCAGCCCGGCGCCGAGCAGGTCCCCGAGGCGGCCGTCGGCGAGGGCCGAGACGGCGAGCGGGGCGGCGGTCCCCAGGTAGGCGGCGAGGGTGAGCCTGTCGGGCAGCCGGTGGACGGCGGCGTCGACGAAGGACAGGACGACGGCGACCACCGCGAGCCAGCCGAAGGCGAGCAGTTCCGCCCCCCTCCCGACCGGCGTGACCTCCGCCCCTTCCGGCACTCCCGGCCAGATGGCCGCTCCCGCCGCCGCGTCCGGCCACAGGGCCCGCAGCGCGAGGGCGGCCAGCACCACCGCGGTGACCCCCTCCACGGCCCCGGCCGCGGGCCGGGCGCCCCGCCGCTCCCCCTCCACTCCTGACAACTCGACCCCTGACAGCTCGGCCCCCGACGACTCGACCCCCGAGAAACGGGCCACCAGGCGCCGCGTCCCGCGCCCGATCGCGAGTCCGGCCAGAGCCGCCAGGACCGCCGTCGCGGAGAGGGGCAGAAGGGTCACCGGGGGGCTCATGAAGCCGACCATAATCGGCGGTCCTCTGCCCGCGCCGGGAATCCGGGCACTCCTCCCCTCCCACGCCGGGTGTGCCGAAACGGCCCGCGCCCGGCGACCGCGCCGCGCACCGACCTCCCTTCCCGCCGAGGGGACCCGGTGGTCACCCCGCACGCCGAGCCCCGCCCCCACCGGAGTGGCCGAGAAGACCCGCATTCGGTGGCCACCCCGCACCGGTCTCCGGCTCCGCGGAAAGAGTCCCGAGCGGCGCGCATCCGGTGGCCACCCCGCACGCCGAGCCCCGTCCACACCGAAGGATCGAAGTGACCTCGGAGGTCATTGACGATGACGGCGATGATCACGGAGGCTGTAGGCACCCCTACCTACCCCCGGAGGTCAGGAACGCGTGGACACGGATCGCTTCAGCAAGCTGCCCGCGGTCATCGCGTCACTCGTTCTCCTGCCCGTGCTGCTCGAACTCCTCGCGTGGTACATCGAGGGCGAGGAGTACGACGTGGCCCGCGCGGCCACCGTGATCACGGTGATCGTCGCGCTCGCCCTCATCGCCACCGTGCTCGGCCGGATCAGGGCGCGGCTGCCGGTGCTGATGGTGGTCGCGCTCACGGTCACCGCGGCGGGCGAGGCGGTCCTGGGGTTCGTGGCGGCGTTCGGCCCCGTGCTCTGGCGGGGCGGGGTGCCCGGCGAGCTGCACGGCCTGGTGACCGCGGGGGTGAGCGCGTTCGCCGTGGCCACCGGCGTCTACCTGCTCGTCCAGTATCGCCGGGGCCTCTACCTCCCCTACCTGGAGGCCGGGATGGGCCCGCTGCCCACGGCCACCAAGCGCAGGGTGATCGGCGAGTCGGAGATCCTGATCCGCACCATGCCGGACATCGGCCCCTCGGTGGAGAAGGCACTGGCCAGCTGCGTGGCCATGGTCGACCAGGACGACCTGCACTTCGTGGCCTACTTCGGCGACCAGAGGTGCCGCTTCTACACCGACGTGCTGGAGGACGGCGACCTGGCCCACTTCTTCCACGAGACCGACCAGGAGGAGCGCAGGAAGATCTATCTCAGGGCGGGCAACCAGCTCAACTGGCTGACCCAGCGGCTCAACCAGCAGCTGCACAGGCTGGAGGGCGGCGCCCTCATCCGCACGGTCCTCGACGTGGAGCGCGGGGCCATGTTCTTCTACTGGGTCGACGAGACCCGCTATCTCATCGGGGTGACCCTGGACCAGCGGAAGGTCGACGTCGCCGACGACAAGATGGCCAAGCTCGTGGACACCATCCGCGGGCACTTCACCCTGCCCCCGATCAACCAGCGAGAACGCGCCCCGAAACCCCAGGGGCACCTGCGATCCATCCCAAGGAGCGAACGTTGGCCCGAATCGGGCTCTTGATCGTCGTCGTCGGCTTCGGCTGGCTCGCCGCCGACCTGGGCGGCCTGCGTGATCTGGAACACTCCAGCGCCTACGTGCTGCTCAGCAGCCTGTTGCTCGCGATCGGCCTGTACGGCAGCACGCACGGGATCGACCGCGCCGAGGCGAGGGAGCACTCGCGGCTGATCGTGCTCGCGGTCACCGTCGGGGTGCTGCTCAAGACCGCGTTCATCGCCGGGGTCGTCTACCTCGTCTCCGGCGACCCCCGGGCTCTGATCATGGCGGTGGTGGTCGCCCAGATCGACCCGCTCTCGGTCGCCGGGATGATGCGGGACAGCCGTCTGTCGAACCGGGCGAAGACGATCCTCGGGGCGTGGTCCTCCTTCGACGACCCGGTGACGATCATCCTCGCCGTCTACGCGGCGGCGCTGGTGAGCGGTTCGGGAGGCGGCGGGCTCTCGGCCTCGTACTTCGCCGACCTGGGGTTGAACGTGCTGTTCGCGGTCGTGGTCTATCTGCTGTGGCGGCTGATCAGGAAGGCCCCGCCGGTGCTGACCTACGTGACGGCCGCCGGAGCGGTCGTCTCGGCCGCCTGGACCTCCCTCATGCTCGGTATCGCGACCGCCGGGCTCTACCTGCGCCTGCCCGACGCGCGCTGGCTGGGCCGGGCGGTGAGCGCGGCGTTCGCGCTGTCGGCGTTCCTGACGGGCCTGCTGCTCGTCGGCGGGACGAACATGGGGATGGGCGTGCTGCTCGGTCTGGCCGCGTACGCCGCGCAGATGGTCGCCGCGCTGGTCCTCACCCACGGCCTGCCGATGATCGACCGGGTGCATCTGGGGCTGGCCCAGCAGAACGGGGTGACGGCGGTGATCCTCGCCCTGGTCTTCGAACGCGACTTCGGGGGGTTCGTCGCCGTGATCGCCCCGGCGATCCTCACGGTCAACCTCGTCCACGCGGCGGCCAACCGAACCGCCGACGCCTGGGAGGCTCGGCGATCTCTTCCATCCGCGCCACTGTGACGTCGGGGGCCTCGGATGCCAGCCGGTCCAGGGTGCCCGACTCGACCGCGGCGAGCGCCCGCAGGAGGCCGCCCTCGATCACGAAGGGCACCGGGCCCGCGACGTCCACCACCGCCGCCGCGCTGCCCTCGTGCACCGCGGCCTGGCAGACCTGAAGGATCGTGGCCTGGATGGGCCTGGCGTCGGGGCGCCACCGCCGCAGCGCCTCCGTCCCGGTGAAGGCGAGCACCGCCTCGCGGCCGTCGGCTCCGACGAGCTTCGGGAGGGCCATCTCGCTCTCCTTCTCCTGCCGCAGCCCGTGCTCGCCGATCTCCGACTCCTTGAGCAGGGCGACCACCGGCACGAGCAGCCGGGCCCCGCTCAGCGCGGCGACGACCTCGCCGGCCTGCGCCTCTCCCTCGGCGAAGGCGGCGAGCGCGGATGTCACGGCGGCGTCGGCGGCACCGTCGTCGCCGGGGACCAGGGGTCGCGGAATGCTCGGCACGAACCGGGAGCCTACCCTCGGCCGGGCCAGGGGGGACGATCGCCCCACCCGGCCCGCCCCGGCCCGACCTCGGCTCGGACGTGACGCGTACGCCGGAGCGGCGCACCGGGCCTGGGCATCCCGGCACCGGGGGCGGGGGGTCCCGGGCGGGGTGTCCCGGGCGATGTGTCGGGGGCGGGGTGTCCCGGCCCGGTGCGCCGGGGTGCGTGTGCCGTCTGTCAGCCGAGGTCGGCGATGGCGGCCACCGGGCCACCGCCGCTGGGCCCCTGGTGGACCGCCGCGACCGAGACGAACACGGCCGGGTCTCCGGTGACGCTCGCCGCGACACCGCCGACGGTGGCCTTGATCTGGCGGTGCCAGTGCACGTCGGAGTCGTCGAGCATGATGTTGCGGCGCCCCCGCACGCTGCCCGACGGGTCGGCCTCGCACTTCATGAAGACGTTGACGAGCCGGTCGCCGAGGTCGGACGGGTGGGGGCGCTCGGGCAGCTCGATGCCGCTGGAGCGGATCGCCTCCCAGATGCCGTCGGCGTCCAGCGCGTCCTTCATGACCGAGTGGCCGATCCGGTATCGGCCACCGATCCCCCGTACGTTGCCGACGACCACGATCTGGGCGCGGTCCAGCTCGACGCCCGAGGAGCACGACGCGACGGAGGAGTAGAGCGACAGGTCGCGGTGGATCTGGTCGGCGGAGGGCATCTCGATCTCGCCGAGGGCGACGGCGATGCCGAGGGCGGTGGTGGAGTTGGAGATGTCCATCGACGGGCCGGTGTCCTCGATCACCACGTCCTTGCCGCGCGACTTGGCGTCGTTGATCGTGGACAGGGTGAGCAGCGGGGTCTTGGTCTGGACGTAGTGGACGTCGGCGGGGTCGTCGATCCCGGCGATCTTCATCGCCTCGCGGACTCCGGCGGCGACCTTCTCCACCATCGCGGGGCGGCCGATGTCCTCGGGCAGGATCACCTCGCTCATCGCGATGCCGACGCTCACCCTCGGCTCGTCGCTCGGCTCGGCGTTCGCGGTGGTGGCGAAGACGGTGGCGTGCGGGCTGAGCACGCCGTCGGTGCCGCCCGACCACACCAGGGGCACGCTCTCCGGGGACGGGTGCCCCTTGGCCTGGAGCACCTCGCGAAACGCCCGGTCGGCCAGGATGCGGGTGTAGTCGTTCACGCCGCCGTTGCCCTCGGTCTTGCCGATCACCGCGAGCACCCGGTGCGCCTCGATCACCCCGTCGTCGATGAGCCTGGCCAGCCCGGAGGCGTCGGTCACACTCTCGATGGGCACCTTGCGCACTTCAATGGGTTCGGGCATCTCTGCCGCCTTTCGATCGCGTCCTGTTCACTTTCGCACCACGGTGCCGGTCTCCCCGGTGAGCGCCGCGCCCATGTCCTGCAGGGAGGTGATCACCGACCGGTCGCCGCCCTGCTCGACGAAGCGCAGCGCGGCCTCGACCTTCGGCCCCATACTGCCCCCGGCGAAATGGCCCGCGGCGTGCAGTACGCGCAGCTCGGCCGCGGTGATGTGACCCAGGGGCCTGGCCCGGGGCGTGCCGAACCCGACGACGGCCTGGGGGACGTCGGTCGCGATGATCAGGACCGTCGCCCGCACGGCTTGGGCGAGCACCGCGGCGGCGAGGTCCTTGTCGATCACGGCCTCGACCCCGGCGAGCCGCCCCTGCGCGTCGCGGGTCACGGGCACGCCGCCGCCGCCCGCGGCCACGACGGTGAAGCCCGCGGCCACCAGCGCGGCCACCGCGGGCGCGTCGAGGATCTCCAGCGGCTCGGGGGAGGCCACCACGCGGCGCCAGCCCCGCTCGAAGTGGCGCCAGGTCTGGCCGAGTTCCTCGAACCGGCGTGCCTCGGCCTCGCTGAAGTAGCGGCCGATCGGCTTGACCGGGTCGGCGAAGGCGGGGTCGCCGGGGTCGACGAGCGTACGGGTGACCACGACCGCGGCGCGGCCGTCGAGCGCGTTGAGTACGAGGGTGCCGATGGTGGCCTGGGTCTGCGCCCCGCACCAGTCGAGCGGCACCGGCGGCACGACGTGGGCGGCGAGCTGGTTCTTCAGGATCAGGTTGCCGACCTGGGGTCCGTTGCCGTGGGTGAGGGTCACCTGGTGACCCTCCTGGATGAGCGCGACGACGTGGCGCATCGCCTGCTCGACCGCGCGGTGCTGGTCGCCTGGCGAGGCGCCTCCGTCGGGCCCGGTCATGGCGTTGCCGCCGAGCGCGATCAGTATTCGTTCACCCACCTGGCCGACGTTAACGGCCTGCCCGTCTCGCCTCATGGGCACTCATTGCCCAAGGGGCGCCCGTCCTTCGGCACAACCGGCCAATCTCTCACCCCATGAGCGTACGGGTGATCTCCTCGACCACCGGCACGCGCCGCGGCTGCAGGTAGAAGTGGTCGCCGGGGAAGACCGTGAGGGAGAAGCCGGAGCTCGTACGGGTCTCCCACGACTTGGCCTGGGCGGGGGTGACCACCGGGTCGGCGTCGCCGACGAGGACGGAGATCGGGGTGTGCAGCGGGGGGCCGGGACGGTGCCGGTAGGCCTCGGCCAGGCGGAAGTCGGCGCGGACGTAGGGCAGGACGACCTCGCGCATCGTCCGATGGGACAGCACCTCCGCCTCGGTGCCGCCGAGTTTCGCCAGCTCGGCCACGAAGTCGTCGTCGGCGTACCCCGAGATCGCGGGCCTGTCGCGGGGATCGTGCGGCGCTCTCGCGCCGGAGACGAACAACCGCGCCGGGGCGATCCCCCTCGCCTCGAGGCGGCGCGTGACCTCGTAGGCGAGCGTCGCCCCCATGCTGTGCCCGAACAGCGCGAAACGCCGGTCGAGCAGTGGCAGCATCGACCCGGTCACCTCGTCGGCGAGCGCGTCCATGTCGCCGGGCAGCGGCTCGGCGAACCGGTCGGCCCTGCCGGGCAGCTGCGTCGCGTGCAGCTCGACGGACAGGGGCAGCAGCTCGGACCACGCGCGGTAGGCGTTGGCCGATCCGCCCGCGTGCGTGAGGCAGAACAACCGCGTGGTCGCCCCCGGGCGGGGAAAGGCACAGCGCAACCAGGTCATGTGACCATGATCCCATGGCGTGGGCCCGGCGCCTCATGCCCTGAGGCGGACCTCATGTCTTGCGGCAGGCCCCGATGTCCCGGGGCGGGCTCATGTCCTCCGACGGACCTCATGCCCTGAGGCAGGCCTCGAAGACGGCGGTGAGGCGGGCGATCACGGTCTCGCGGTCGGGGGCGCCGGCCGCGTCGGGGCCGTAGAGCTGACGCATCGTGCCGGTGCCGGTGACGAGCGCGGTGGCGATCATCGCCCGGAAGGCCGCTTCGGGGCCGGGAAGCCGCGCCGAGAGGGGTTCCAGGATCGCCGTCCTGACCCGGTCGCGGATGATCTCGTGGATCTCCGGGGCGCTGGACGACCGGATGAGCGCGGCCAGCACCACGCTCCCCTGGTCGGAGCGGAGCCGTTCGGCGACGTACTCGGCCAGCCGGCGGGGCAGCTCCTCCTCGGGGCCCTCCAGGACGCCGGGGAAACGTCCCTGCATCGCGAGCACCTCGGCGAACAGGTCCCGCTTGCTGCCGAAGTAGCGGTTGATCAGCGCGATGTTGGCGTCCGCCTCGGCGGCGATCATCCGCATCGTCACCTGGTCGTACCCGAGCTCGGCGAACAGCAGGCGGGCGGCGTCGAGGATGCGCCGCCTGGTGCCCTCCCTGTCGCGATGCCGTGTCTCATCCACTTACGGGATCCTTCCAGATTTGACGAGTAAACAAGCGTCTACTAACTTCGCATGTACCGTACATACATTGGGGGCGGTTCATGCTGACCGAACAACAGATCCAGGCCGAGGCCGCACCGTCCTTCACCCACAGGCAGGTGCTGGAGATCCTGGCCGGACTGATGCTCGCCATGCTGACGTCGATGATCTCGACGTCCGTGGTGGGCACCGCGCTGCCGACGATCGTCGGCACGCTCGGCGGCCAGGACCAGCTCGCGTGGGTCGCCAGCGCGACCCTGCTCACCATGACCGCCTCCACCCCGATCTGGGGCAAGCTCTCCGACCTCTACGGCCGCAAGCTCATGTTCCAGGTCTCGCTGGTCGTCTTCGTGGTGGCCTCCATCGCCGCCGGGTTCTCCCAGGACATGGCCCAGCTCATCGCCGCCAGGGCGCTACAGGGCATCGGCGCCGGCGGCCTCGCCGCGCTGCCGCAGATCATCCTCGGCGACGTGGTCGAGCCCCGCGAGCGGGGACGCTACTCCGGCTACATCGGCGCGGTCTTCGGTGTCTCGACCGTGGCCGGCCCGCTGCTCGGCGGGTTCATCGTGGACAACATGTCCTGGCGCTGGACCTTCTGGATCTGCGTACCGCTCGCCGTGGTCGCCTTCGTCGTCATCCAGAGGGTGCTGAGGCTGCCGCTCGTCCGCCGCGACACGAAGGTCGACTGGTGGGGCGCGACCCTCATCACCGGCGGCACCACCGCGCTGATGCTGCTGCTCTCCCTCGGGGGCAAGGAGTTCGGCTGGAACTCCACGTGGACCTACGGCCTGGGCGCGCTCAGCCTGGTGATGTTCGGTCTCGCCGTCGTCGCCGAGCGCAGGGCCGCCGACCCGATCCTGCCCCCGCACCTGTTCCGCGACCGCACCTTCGTGCTCACCGCCGTCGCCTCCCTGCTGGTCGGCGCGGCGATGTTCGGCGCGCTGATGTTCCTGCCGCAGTATCTGCAGATCGTCAAGGGCATGAGCCCCACGGGATCGGGCCTGATGACCCTCCCCCTGGTGCTCGGCCTGCTCACCGCCTCGATCCTCACCGGCCGGCTCGTCAGCAGGACGGGCCGCTGGAAGATCTTCCCCGTGGTGGGCATGCTGCTGGTCGCGCTCGGGCTGTTCCTGCTCTCGCGCCTGCACGTCGACAGCTCGCTGGTGATCGTCGGCATCGACAACGCGGTGCTCGGCATCGGGCTCGGCGCCTCCATGCAGATCCTGATCCTCGCCGCCCAGAACGCGGTGAGCCGCGCGAACCTCGCCTCGGCGACCTCCGGGGTTGCGTTCTTCCGCTCACTCGGCGGCGCGGTGGGCGTCGCGGCCTTCGGCGCGATCCTGTCCAACCGGCTCACCGCGGAGCTGGTCTCCCTCGCGAAGGCGGCGCACCTGCCGCTGAGCGGTGGTGGCGCGGTCCCCAGCCTCGGCTCCCCCGAGGCCATCCACAACCTCCCCGCGCCCGTCCTGGAGATCATCCTGGAGGCCTTCACCCGGGCGATGAGCGCGGTCTTCGTGGTCGGTGTCCCGATCGCCGTCCTCGCCTCGCTCGCCGTCCTGATGATCAAGGAGATCCCGCTGCGCTCGGCGCGGACCCCCGCCCCGGCGGCCGCCGACCCCGCCGCCCCGCCGATCGGCGCGGGCAGGCCGTAACCACCCCCGCGCAGCCCGGGACCGGCCCGCTCTCCGGCCGGCCCCGGGCCCTCTCATTTCCGCCTCGCGCATCGGCCCTCCCCGGGCGAGGGCGGCCCCTCGTGGCGGCGCCACGGGGAGTCGCCCCCCTTCCCCGGCCGGGATCAGGCCCCCGCGCGGGCGAACGACGGACATGGCACGTAGCGCCGCCCTCGGGCGGCCGTCAGAGCGTCCACTTCTGGTTGGCCCAGCCGTTGCAGTCCCACAGCTGCACCTTGGTCCCGTTCGCGTTGATGGTCCCCAGGTCCGCGTCCAGGCAGCGGCCGTTGTGCATGCTGTAGATCGTGTGGCTCGTCGCGTCGTAGATCCATTTCTGGTTGGTCCAGCCGTTGCAGTCCCACAGCTGCACCTTGGTGCCGTTCGCGTTGATGGTCCCGAGATCCGCGTCCAGGCAGCGGCCGTTCTCCTTGCTGTGGATCGTGTGAGTGGAGACCTCGTAGCTCCACGACTGGTTGTCCCAGCCGTTGCAGCCCCACAGCTGCACCTTGGTCCCGTTCGGGCCGATGGTCCCGAGATCGGCGTCCAGGCAGCGCCAGTTCTGGTGACTGCGGACGGGTCCCCAGGCGGCGGACTCCGAGTCCGAGGCCGCCGCGCCCGGGACGAATCCCGCGCAGCCCAGCGCGACCGCCGCCACCGACACCAGCACCCTGAATCCCCGTCGCATCGTCGATGCTCTCCTTCCTGCGAATCACGGAGGTGGAGAGCGGCGCGTCGGCGGAAGGAACCCGCCGCCCACCCGCTCCGCACCGTGCGCGTCACCCCGCGGACGCACCCGTCGATCACTCTCCGCAGCAGAAAGTACACGTACGGAGATCGGTCCCGGGTGGACGAGACGGCGACCGGCGTTTCAGGGAGGTACGGGCGCCTTCCGGGCGGCTACCGGGCGCCCTCAGCCTTCCGAGGAGGCGGAGCCCACGGCGCGCTCGGCCGCCGTGATCGCGTTGCGGAACAGCATCGCGACCGTGGTGGGCCCGACCCCGCCGACCCTGGGGGTGATCGCCCCGGCCACCTCGGCGCAGGACTCGTCGACGTCGGGCAGCAGACGCCTGCCCTCGTAACGCACCCCGCCGCCGATGACGACCGCGCCGGGCTTGACGTGCTCGGGCCGGATGATCCCGGGCACGCCCGCGGCGGCGACCAGGACGTCGGCGCGGAGCGTGTAGCGCGGCCAGTCGCTCACCCCGGTGTGCACGACCGTGACGGCGGCGTTCGCCGTCGGGCGCTTCTGCGCGAGGAGGATCGAGAGGGGACGGCCGAGCGTGGCCCCGCGCCCGAGGATGACCACCTCCCGGCCCGCCACCGGGATCTCGTAGTGCGCGAGCAGCGCCTCGATCCCGGCGGGCGTACACGGCAGCGGGCCGGGAAGCTCCAGCGCCAGCCGCCCGATGTTGAGCGGGTGCATGCCGTCGACGTCCTTGTCGGGATCCATGACCTGCAGGGCCCGGTCGTAGTCGAGGTGCTTGGGGACGGGGTGCTGCACGAGCAGACCGTGCACCGCCGGGTCGTCGTTGAAGGCGGTGATGACCGCGTGCAGGTCCGCCTGGGTGGCACTCGCGGGCAGGTGCTCGTGCGGCGAGGCGAAACCGAGCTCGGCGGCCTGCCGCTGCTTGATGCGGATGTATCCGGCGCTGGCGTCGTCGTCACCGACCAGGACCGTCGCCAGGCTCGGCGTGACACCCCGGCCGGTCAGGGCGGCCACCCGCTCGGCCACGTCGGCGAGGATCCGCTCGGCGACCGGGCCGCCGGGAAGCAACCGGGCCGACGACGTGCCCTCGGAGCTGGAACCGTTCGATACGGGCTGGGACATGCGCTTCCTCCCGGCGTGGGCGCCCAGGCGGTCGACTCCCACGGCGAGCTCCCCGATGGTTGATGCCATCCCTTTGCCGCCAGTCGCGTCATCCCCAAGGATGCCCGATCATCCCCCTCCAGGTCGAACCGCCCCCGCCGCACCGGGCCCGGCCAGGCGAATCACCCCCCTCCACCTCGCGCCGCGCCCGCCCCACCGGGGCCGGCCAGGCGAATCATCCCCCTCCACCTCCATCTCGCGCCGCGCCCGCCGCGCCGAGCCCGGCCAGGCGGCTCACCGCCTCGTCGATGACCTCGTCCCGCTTGCAGAAGGCGAAGCGGACGAAGTGGCTCCCGCGCTCGGGGTGGGTGTAGAAGACCTGGGTCGGGATGGCGACCACGCCCGCCAGGGACGGCAGCTCCCGGGTGAGGGCGAGGCCGTCGGTGAAACCCAGGGGACGGATGTCGGTCTGCACGAAGTACGTGCCCGCGGGGCGGTAGACCTCGAATCCCGCCGCGGACAGGCCCGCCATCAGGCGGTCGCGCTTGGACTCCAGATCCGCCCGCAGGGCGGAGACCCAGGCCGACTCGTGCCGCAGACCGTGGGCGACGGCGAGCTGCCAGGGCGCGGAGGCGGTGTAGGTGAGGAACTGCTTGACGGTCTGCACGGCCCTGACGAACTCGGGCGGCGCGCAGATCCAGCCCGTCTTCCAGCCGGTGACCGAGAAGGTCTTGCCCGCCGAGGAGATCATCACGGTGCGCTCGCGCATGTCCGGCAGGGTGGCGATCGGCACGTGCTCGACCCCGTCGAAGGTGAGGTGCTCGTAGACCTCGTCGGTGACCGCCACCAGGTCGCGCTCCAGGCACAGCCGGGCGATCTCGTCCAGCTCGGCGCGGGTGAAGACCGTACCGGTGGGGTTGTGCGGGGAGTTGACCAGGACGACCCGGGTGCGCGGCCCGGCCGCCGCGCGCAACTCGGCGGGGTCGAAGGTGAAGCGGCCGTCGACCGGGCGCAGGGTGACCGGGCGGAGCACGGCCCCGGCGAGGGCGACGGCGGCGGCGTAGGAGTCGTAGTACGGCTCGAAGGCGATCACCTCGTCGCCGGGCTCGCACAACGCGAGGATCGTCGCGGCGATGGCCTCGGTGGCTCCGACGGTGACGAGGACCTCGCCGTCGGGGTCGTAGTCGAGCCCGTAGTGGTCCTTGCGGTGCTCGGAGACGGCCTGGCGCAGCTCGGGCGTCCCCGGCCCCGGCGGGTACTGGTTGGAGCCCTCCCGGATCGCCGACACCGCCCGCTCCAGCATCGCGGCGGGCCCGTCGGTGTCCGGAAAGCCCTGCCCGAGGTTGATCGAGCCGGTTCGCAGGGCGAGCGCCGACATCTCGGCGAAGATGGTCGTACCGAACTCGCGCATCCGCGCCACCAGAGGATCGTTCACGCGCTACAGCGTAGTCCCGCCCTTTCCCGCCGCCTCGTGGCCTCCGCCCCGGCCTCGTTCCCGAGCGCGCCCTTTCCCGGGAACATCTCGTCCCGAGAGCGTCGCAGACGCGGTGACGGGGGCCTGACGCGCCGGCATTCACGAAGAGCGCCCGGAAAAGCGGTGAGCACGCGACGGGAAAGCACGCCGAATACGTTCTGTCAACGATCATGGACGCGCCTCGACAATCACACATCGGCTGCGTCCGGCGGCGAGTCGCCCGATTGTCGGCTCTTCATTCCATTGGAGTTCGCGATACGGACGTAACACACCAGCCCGAATGCCCCGGCCTCTCCCGCCCTCAAATGCGGCCGACCGTAAATACCAAAGCGGTTAATCCCCCTCCCTAGATCACAGAAAGCATCTCTCGGTGGTGATGATCCGACGTAGGGTGAAGGCGGACCAGCGGGAAACCACCGGCGGAGACAGCTGACAGATCGTGAACAGCGAGAAGACTTCGGAGCCCCCGCATTCGTCGGACACCGCCGGATCGACGAACCGCGCCTGGCAGATGGTGACGGGTTTCTCCAACGCTCTCATCCAGACACTTCTCGTGCTTCTCGCCCTCTCCATTTCCACGGCTTCGAAAGTCGCCCTGATCCTCGGGATTCTCGCGCTGACGACGCTGACCATCTTCCCAGGCCACCTGCTGAAAAGCACCGCATGGCTGCGTCGCGTCATTCCCGAGCGGTCGTACGGCGTTCTCACGATGTTCTCCCGATGGGTGCGCCGGGACGTCTGGTGGCTCCTCTGCACCGGAGTCGCGGTCACCGTCGTCGCCGCCCTCGCGGTCGTTCCCAAGGACGAGCCGTGGGTGACCTGCCGGGTCCCCGACGAGATCACGCTCCTGGCGTCCGCCGAGACCTCCCCGGTCGTCCAGCGGGCGGCCGGGGAGTTCATGGCGGGGAAGGTCGACCTGTGGGGCTGCCGGCAGATCAACATCAACGTCAGCGGGCTGCGCGCCGCCGAGGTGCGGGACCGGCTGAGCGACTGGACGTTCCCCGTCCAACCGGCCGTCGGGCCGGGCGCCGGCCGGACGGCGAGGAAACCCCCCGGCGCCCGGCCCGACGGGTGGATCGCCGACTCCTCCCAGGAGATCGACTACGTGAACAGGGACACGGACGGCGTGGCGACGTTCGGCGAGCGGACGGTCGTCGCGACCTCGCCACTGGTCATCGCCGCACCGGAGAGGCTCGCGGAGGAGCTCACCGAGGCGAACAGGAATCCCGGAGAGCGCGACTGGGCCGACCTGCTGCGGAGCAGGCCCGGCGCCCGGCAGCAGGTCGTGCGCACCCATCCGCTCGCCTCCAACGTGGGCCTGATGGCCACGGCCGCCGCGCCCGGCCCCGCGGAAGGACTGTCCAGGAAGGTGCGGCCGGGCGACACCGTCCGCGACGTGATGTGCCGGTACGCGAACTCCCTCGACACCTCCGCGATGGTCATGACCGAGCAGCAGTTCTACGAGCTCGACGTCGCGCTGTCGGGCGCCGACCCCGCGCTTCCCGAACCGGGCGGCTGCGCCCTTTCCGGTGCGGGAGGCGAACGGCCGTCGCCCGGCGCCGTCTCCGTGCCGCGAAGCGCCGGCAAGAAGCCTCCGCGACCGGTCGCCGTCTACCCGAAGGGCGGCCACGCCATGCGGTACGAATGCGTCTCCAAGCGGTGGCCCGACCTGAGGCGGCCCCCTGCCGTCGAGCAGACGGTCGAGGAGTTCTGCGACTTCCTGCGGGAGATCCTCCCCCGCTACGGATTCCGTGACGCCGAGGGCCGCCTGGACGTCCAGAGGCTGCCGGTGAAAACACATCGGCTGAGGAGCGACGCGCCGGTGGCGGCGAACTGGAAGCCCGACATTCCCAAGCTGCTGTACAAGCTGACGACCCCCCTCGCGGACCACGTCCTCGTCGTGGTCGACGTCTCCGGCTCGATGGCGCGCAACAAGGTGAACGACGGCAGGTCACGGCTGGAGGCGGCGATCCAGGTGGCCCAGGTCGCCGTCACGTCCAAGCGCGGCGAGCGGACCACGGGAATCATGACGTTCTTCCCCGATGACGACTACGCCGTCTCCCCCGCGCCCGTCGGCGACGAGGGAAAGGCCCTCACCGGCAGGCTCACCGAAGTCCAGAACGCCTACCGAGGCGGTTCGCGCCCCGATCCCCCGATGCGTCCGATCATCGAAAAGGCTCTCGACCGGTTGGAGAGGACGGGCGCCCCGGGAGAGCGGAAGGTCGTGCTCGTGCTCACCGACGGCGGGAATCCGAGAGGGCTGAGCGGCGAGGACATCAAAGGGCGCGACGGTGTGCGCCTGCTGATGCTCTCCTTCGACCTGCACGGCTGCGAGACCTCCCCGCTGCCCGCGCTCAGGGACGAGGGCCTGATGTCCTGCTACGACGCGAGCACCGACCCCGACCAGAAGCTGGACGACGCGTTCACCGAACTCCGGCCGGTCACCGGATGAGCCGTCCCACGCCGCCTCCGCCGTCATCGCCGTTCTCCTCAGGTGGGACGGCCGGGCGGGTCACACCGGCTTCCTCAAGTGGGACGGCCGGGCAAGGAACACCGGCCGTGGCGGAGCCGGCCGGCCGCGGAGTGATCCTTCTCCTCCTGCTGCTCGCCTGCTTTCCCTCCCTGGCGGCGAGCACCGCGCCCACCCCTCCCCCGGGACCGCCCAGGCAGGACTGCGTCCTGCGCATCGCCAGTGGCGCCGACGTCTCGGGAGGTGCCCGCGAACGGGCGCTCGAAGCCGTCTGGAACGGCGTCAAGGGCAGGCCCCGGGCGTGCTTCGTGGCGATCTCCTCGGTCGCGGACGAGCAACGCAGCGCGATGATCTCGGCCGCCCAGTCGAAGGCCGGGCACTACGACGTGTACAACCTCGACATCCAGTGGATCCCCGAGTTCGCCGAGGAGGGATACCTGCGCCCGATCGACACCACCGCACACGGCGGGACCAACGACTTCCTCTCCCAGATCTGGTCCGCGGGCGCCTGGCACGGCGTCCAGTACGCGGTGCCGTTCAACACCGACGTGGGACTGCTCTACCGCCGCCACGACCTGAGGTCACCGGCGAACTGGCGGGACATGACCGACCTCGCGAAGGCGCGCCGCGCCGGGCCCGACCCCACCGCCCTCGGCCTCTCCGGGCAGTTCGCCTCCTACGAAGGGCTCACGGTCAACGCCCTGGAGGCGATCTGGGCCAACGGCGGAGAGGTGGTCGACGCGGACGGCCAGGTGGTGATCGCCCAGAAGGAGGGTGTGGAGGCCGTCGGACGGCTCATCGAGACGGTGAAGGCCGGCGTGATCTCCGGGGAGACCCTCGGCAGCACGGAGGCGGAATCGCTGACCGCCTTCCGCGAGAGGCGCGCGCTGTTCCTGAGGCACTGGCCCTACGCCCACGAGGTGCTCTCCGGGGAACGGAAGTCGGGCGGAATCGCCTTCCTGGCGGCGCCACTCCCCTGGCAGGGAGTCCTCGGCGGCCAGTACCTCGCCGTCTCCAGACACACTCCCCGGCGCGACCTCGCGCAGCGACTGGTGGCGGCGTTGACCGGCGAGGAGGCGGCCGGACTGCTCTACCGGTGCGGCGGGTTCGCCCCGGCCAGGGTCTCAGCCCTCTACACGGAGGCGGGGACCGGTTGCGACGGCCAGGCCCCGGCGGCCCCGCCCGGCCCTCGCTCCGGTTCCTCCGGTTCCTCCGGTTCCTCAAGCGCGGAACCGGAGTCCGAGAGCGTGCGGCCCGACACACTGCTGCGCGCGCTGACCCAGGCCAGGCTCCGTCCGCCCTCCCCGTACTACAGCGAGTTCAGCCGGGTCTTCCGCACCGAGGTCCACGAGCTGCTCAGTTGCTGGTCGCTCGGGCGGAAGGGTTGCGAGGACGCGAAGACGTTCACGGCCGGCCTCGCCCTCAAGCTGAGAAAGGCATTGGCCGGCGGCTGAGCCGGACCGGAAGCCTGAAAAGGGCTTATGGATGGGGTCGTCTATGCGTAGGTGATTATGGGGTGGTACGTCTATTTGCTGTGACCCGAATGACCCGACCGACCGGACCGGCGGAACCGGCAGGACCGACCGGACCGCCCCGGCTCCACGAGCTCGACGCGCTTCGCGGCTTCGCGGTGTGCGGGATCATGGTGGTCAACACCTGGCAGCACACGCGTGAGCACCTGAGGGAGTCCGATCGCAACGCGGTCGACTGGGCGATCGACAACCTGCTGCAGAGCAGGTTCTATCCGATCTTCTCCTTCCTGTTCGGGCTGAGCTTCGTCCTCTTCCTGAGGTCGGCGGCCGCACGGACCGCGCACCCCTGGGCCGTGCTGCTACGCAGGCTCGCGGTGCTCGCGGCACTCGGCGCGATCCACCAGGTCTTCAACCACGGCGAGGTGCTCCTGCCGTACGCGATCTTCGGGGTGTTGGTCCTGCTGCCCGCCTCGTTCTTCCCGCAGCCCGCGGTGGTGGTGCTGGGCGTCGCCCTCACCGCGTGGGCGGTGTACCAGGGCGGCGGGATCATCCTCGTCCCCGGCCTGTTCGTGCTGGGCATGGCCCTGATGGAGCACCCGCCGCCCGAATGGCTGCTGTTCCCCGCGTTCGTCGCGAGCACGGTGCTGGGCGTGACGCTCACCTGGCTCTGGGTGGTCATCGCCAAGGATCCCGCCCTGTTCCACGCGTCCGTCTACCCGGCCGCCGGGCTCGCCGCCGCCACGGCCTACTGCACCGGGCTGCTGCTCCTGCTGCGGACCCGGCTGCGCGACCTCCTGCTCGCGCTTCTGGCCCCGCTCGGCCGGATGGCGCTCACGAACTACCTCATGAGCACCCCGATCATCCTGCTCTTCGTGCCGCTGCTCGTCGCGGACACCACCCGGCTCGCCGGTGTGGCGCTCTCCGCCGCCGTTCTGGCGCTCCAGGTGCTGTTTAGCCGTGTGTGGCTGGGCAGGTTCAGGTACGGCCCGCTGGAATGGGCGTGGCGAAGCCTCACATGGATGGAACGAGTGCCGAACAGACGGATAGGGTCACACCCGTGACGCGCATAGCCCTCTGCCAGATCCCGGTGGCCGAAGATCCCTCCGCCAATCTGAGCCGGGTCCTCGACTCCCTCGCCGAGGCCGCCGCGGGCGGCGCCGAGCTGGCGATCTTCCCGGAGGCCACCCTCACCCGGTACGGCAAGCGCGTCACCGACCTCGCCCAGCCGTTGGACGGGCCGTTCGTCACCGGACTGGCCGCGGCGGCGCGGGAGCACGGGCTTGCCGTGATCGCGGGGGTGTTCGAGCCCGTCGAGGGCCGGGTGTACAACACCGCGGTCGCCATCGGCCCCTCGGGCTCGATCGAGGCGGCCTACCGGAAGATCCACCTGTTCGACTCCTTCGGCGCCCGCGAGTCCGAGCTGGTCGCGCCGGGCGACACGCCGGTCGTGGTCGAGCTGGCCGGGCTCCGGGTGGGACTGGTCACCTGCTACGACATCCGCTTCCCCGAGCTCACCCGGGCCCTCGTCGACCTGGGGGCCGAGGTGTTCGCGGTGATCGCCGCGTGGGGATCGGGGCCGATGAAGGAAGAACACTGGACCACCCTCGTCAGGGCCCGCGCGATCGAGAACACCACCTGGGTCGCCGCCGTGGGCCAGGCGCCGAACCCCGAGGCCCGCGACGGATTCGGGATCGGACGGAGCATGCTGGTCGATCCGATGGGAGTGACACGCACCGATATGGGACCCACGCCGGCCGTACAGACGTGTGAAATCGACTCGCAGATCACGATTGCCACCCGGAATGCCGTACCGTGCCTGGAACACCGGCGACTCCCTCTCGGCAGATCGTAAAATGCCGATCGTGAGTGAGCCACCTGGGCGTAGAACGCAGATGCAGAAGGTCATACCGCCTCGGCTGCTCGTGCCCTATCTGGCCGGCAGACGCACCGTGATCTCCGGATACGTTTACCGGGTTCAGGACTGCGCGCGGCTGACCACCCCCGCGCAGCTCTTCGTCGGCCTCGACCTGGGGTTCGAGGGGTCGGAGCTGACCGCGACGGTCCCCGAGATCTACCTGATGCGCTGGTTCGCCCGCGACATGGACGCCTACATCGTGCCGTACGGACCGCACATGGGCGGTGACTGGAACGATTCACCGCCCTTCGCGGGAAACGGCTTCACCACCTCGCGGGAGCACGTCGTGCCGCAGTTCCACACCACACCCATGCCGATCCCCGCGGGGGCCGAGATCATCCACGTGGTCCCCGGCGAGGAGCGCCCCTTCGGCCTCTACGACGGCCTGAGCTGGCGGCCCGCCTCATGAGCGCCGAGATCGAGCCGGTGGCCTCGGGCTTCGCCGCCCGCTACCTGGGCCGTACGTACGCCGCGGCCCTCGGCCCCGGCGCCTCCGAGGTGGTGCTGTTCAACGAGGAGGCCCAGAAGGGCTTCGAGGCGGCCTCCGGCTACTGGCGGCTCGTCGTCGCCCGCGAGGACCTCGACTGGCTGGTGCTGGTCCGCACGGTCGGCGCGTTCGGCGGCGAGCCGTGCCTGGTCCTCGACGTCTCCGAGGAGAACGGCGAGGAGAGCCTGCACATCGCCTACACCGGGCACAGCGGGATGAAGGCCGAGGCGCTGGGTTACTGGATGGTCGACCACGGGGCGTACGAGGTCGTCGTCCCCCGCGACGAGGTCTTCTCCATCAGGATCGAGCGGCTGCCCGTCCCCCTCTCGCCGGAGGGCGCCGAGCCGTAACCCGCCGCCCTCCTCTCGACCGGCGCCTCCTCGGAGGCGTCCCTCTCAGCCGAGGTCCACTTCGGCGAGGGTCCCGCTCAACCGGTATCCCGCTCGGCCGGCGCCTTTCTCAGCCGCTGCCTTTTCAGCCGGTGCCGAGCCGCCGGTAACGGGCCAGCCTGGCGGCGAGGCGGTCGGCGGGATCCTGGCTCAGCAGCCCCGCGATCTCGTGCTCCAGGGTGCGCGCGACCCGGACGCAGAACGCCTCCGGCTCGTAGGCGGCGTCGGGAAACTCCGGGATGATCCGGTCGACGAGCCCGTTCCCGCGCAGGTCGGTGGATCTCACCCCCTGCGCCGCGGCGATCTCCGGCGCGAAGTCGACACTCCGGTAAAGAAGCGCCGAGGCCCCCTCGGGAGACAGCGGCGACAACCAGCCGTGCTGCGCGCAGAGCACCCGGTCGGCGGGAAGCAGCGCCAGGGCGGCACCGCCCGCCCCCTCCCCCAGCAGCAGACACACCGTCGGGGCGTCGAGCATCACCAGATCGGCCAGGGAACGTGCGATCTCCGCGGCGAGGCCGCCCTCCTCGGCCGCCTTCGACAGCGCGGCACCGGCGGTGTCGATCACGGTGACCAGCGGCAGCCCCAGCTCGGAGGCGAGATGCATGCCCCGCCTCGCGACCCTCAGCCCGGCCGGGCCGAGCGGGGCGTCGATCCGCTGGTGCCGCCGGTCCTGGCCGAGCACGACCGCGGGGGCCTCGCCGAACCTCGCCAGGGCGAGGATCAGCCCGGGATCGTTCTCGCCCACACCGGTGCCGTGCAGCGGGGTGACGTCGGAGGCACCGAGCTTGAGCAGTGCCCGCACCCCGGGGCGGTCGTCACGGCGGGAACGGCTGATCGCGTCCCACGCCTCGATCGCGGGAATCCGCCCGTCGGGCTCCTCCCCCGGATCCAGGCCCGCGCGCGGTGCGCACAGCACGGCGAGCGCCCGTACCGCGATCCCCCGGGCGTCCTGTGCCGACACCACGGCGTCGACCAGGCCGTGGGCGAAGAGGTTCTCGGAGACCTGGACACCTTCGGGGAACGGGTAGCCGTGCAGCGACTCGAACACCCTCGGCCCCAGAAAGCCGATCAGCGCGCCCGGCTCGGCGGCGGTGACGTGCCCGAGCGACCCCCAGGATGCGAAGACGCCACCGGTGGTGGGATGACGCAGGTAGACGACGTACGGCAACCCCGCCGCGCGGTGCGCGGCCACGGCGGCGGTGATCTTCACCATCTGGACGAAGGCCACCGCGCCCTCCTGCATGCGGGTCCCGCCCGAGGCCGGGGCGGCCAGCAGCGGGAGCCCTTCCGCGGTGGCGCGCTCGACCGCGGCGGTGAGCCGCTCGGCGGCGGCCACCCCGATCGAACCTGCCATGAAGGAGAACTCACACGCGACGATCGCCACCCGCCGCCCTTCGAGCAGGCCCTCACCGGAGATCACCGACTCGTCGTACCCCGTCTTGGCCCGGGCCGCGGCGAGCTCCTCCGCGTACCCGGAGCCGGGCGCGGCGGGGTCGGCGGGCGGCTCGTCCCACGAGACCCACGTCCCCGGATCGAGAAAGGTGTCGATCAGCGTCCGCGCGTCGGGCCGTACCGGGGTCATAACCACGCTCCGGGAGACGGCATGCGGGCGTGGGCCGGAAGGCTGCCTGTCATCGCTCGCGCTCCTCCAGCCAGGCGAGGACCTCGTCGCCGTGCTCGCCGAGGGCCGGCGGGGCGGTGTGGCGCACGGGGGCGTCGCCGTCGAAGCGCAGCGGCGGTCCCGGCAGCTCGATGGTGCCGAGCACGGGGTGGTCCACCTCGACCACCAGGCCCTGGGAGCGGGTCTGATCCCAGGCGTAGACCTCGTCGATGGACCTGATGGCCCCCGCGGGCACCCCGGCCTCGGCGAGCGCGGCCAGCCAGTGCCTCCTGTCATGCTTGGTGAGCGCCTGCTCCATGTCGGCGATCAGCTCATCCCGATGCGCGAATCTTTCCCTATTGATCGCATATTTCGCGACATCTGGGTCTATGTCCAGCAGGGCAGCGACCTTGCGCCACTGCACGTCGTTCGCCGCCGCGATCTGGATCATGCCGTCGGCACAGCGGAAGGCGCCGTACGGAGCGATGGAGGCGTGGTGGTTACCGCCCGCCCCGGGCACCTGCCCGCCGACCGTCCAGGCCGTGCCGTGGTAGGAGTGCACCCCGGTCACCGCGGCCAGCAGCGAGGTCCGCACGACCTTGCCCCGCCCGGTCCGCTCCCGCTCGTACAGCGCGGCGACCACCCCGTACGCGCCGTGGATGCCCCCGAGCAGGTCCGCGATCGAGGCACCCACCCGGTACGGCTCCTCGGGCGACGGGCCGGTCAGGCTCATCAGCCCCGCCTCCCCCTGCGCGATCTGGTCATAGCCGGGCCTGCCGCCCTCCGGCCCGTCATGGCCGAACCCGGTGATCGACAGGATGACGAGGCGGGGGTTGAGCTCGTGCAGCCGCTCGGCGGAGAAACCCAGCCGGTCCAGGACCCCGGTGCGGAAGTTCTCCACCAGCACGTCGCTCTGACGCACCAGCCGCTCGATCAGCGATTTCCCCTCGGCGGACTTGAGGTCGACGGCGATCGACTGTTTGTTGCGGTTGGCCGCCAGGAAATACGTGGAAATATCATGATCAGGGCCTACGAACGGCGGCCCCCACCCCCGCGACTCGTCACCCCCCTCGGGATGCTCCACCTTGATCACCCGGGCCCCCAGGTCACCGAGCATCTGCGCGGCGTGCGGACCCGCGAGCGCGCGAGAGAGATCGAGGACGACGATGTCGCCGAGTGCTCCCTGCAAGATCAACCTCCGATACATGGTGGCCGCGTCCATCTAAAGGACGCCACTGTGCTCCCGGTCCGCCTGTCATGAGACCACTTAGCACGATATCCGGATGGGGAACCACCATGATCTCCCATGTCGCCCCCTGACGGGACGAGCAGGGATGGACCACGAAAACAAGCGGGTCACGATCTCCACAAGGATTCGACCGATATGATCAAGAACTACACCACTCCCCGCCTTGTTCATTCCGTGCTAAGAACTTCGCCCCTGAGAGTCCTATTGAGCTTGATACAGAGGGCGAGGTCGACGGGTTTCACGAGTGCTCCGAAGTGACGGCGTTCGCAGGAAACCAGGCGCGCAAATGATCACAGAGGTAGTTGAAAGCGGCGTCCTGGCAGTGCCGCACGGAGATCTTGGCGGCGAGCTTGCCGAAGTCGGCGTTGAACGCCTTCACCCGATAACGGCGACGCAGGTGATCGAGGGCGGCCTTCGGGTCCGGTGGCTTCAGCGTGTTCGCGGGCCAGTGACCGCTGCGCTCAAGAATGGCGCGGAAATCGGGAGGGCATTTCAACACCTGGGCGAGATGCGGGCTGTCCTGCCAGACCCAGGCTTCCAACTCCGGGTCGATCACCACGACGGCGAAACGTTCCCAACTGCCCTTCATCCGCTCGGCGATGTCGTCGCGGATTGCGACCGCCCCCGGGCTGCCCTCCCATGCCGCGTCCAGCATCACGACGGCGTGAGCGTATCTCCCCTCATAAGCACTGAGGATCTGATGGGCACGCAGATAGACACCCGGATCTCGCCCCTGGGTGTCGACGATGACGTCAAGGGCGGGATCGAAGGAGAAAGGGCCACAGCGGAGGCTCTGATGGAACCTCTCACGCCCGAAGAACCCACGGAGCATCTGCTCCATGCCCGCGTCGGCGACGAGGAAGACAACGTCACGCTGCGATGACGACCGGGGGGAAGATGAGATCACGCACGAACTCCCACGACGTTGGGGAAGACAGTGAGCGGTGACGCGACGCCACCCGTCGCTGGGGCAGCGCTCACGAGAGCACTCCCGCCGCGAAGAGCGTGCCGATGTCGAGCGAGCCGCGCCAGTCGCGAAGCCGAGGGTGGCGGTTGCCGGGGATCACACTGACGCTGCCGTCCTCGTTCAGCCTCGCGGCCAGCACATCCGCGAGCTCGGTATGGGCGAGCACGATCGGAGAGTGGGTGGAGATCCAAACCTGAGAGTCGTACAGAGAACTCAACGATTGAACGACCGTCTCGATCGCTCGCGGGTGGATGCCGTTCTCCGGCTCCTCGGTCACCAGCAGCCTGGGCATCTCCTCCTCCCTCAGGTAGGGCAGGAGCGTCAGCACCAGAATGCGCAGCGTGCCGTCGGAGAGGCCTGATGAGGTCACCCGGTACCCCCCCGCGTACTCCACCGCGAAGTAGGCATGATGGTCTTCCTCACGTTCGACCACACTGATCCCGGTGACCTGGGGCAGTGCGGTGCGCACATGATCGACCCAGGAGGCGAATCGGTCGGGGTCGGACTGCTGTAGATCCAGTGCGAGCCAGGGCATGTTCACCCCCGACGGCAGAAGCCGAGCCGGGTCGCCAGGAGGCGCCGGGCGGCGCAACACCTCCCAGTCAGGGGCGAAGAAGACCACACCTTCGCGGAGCAACTGCGCGAGCCAGAGCGCGGCCGGAAAGAGGGTCGGGTCGGCGGGAACCGAGCCGAGCGCGAGTTGCCCCGGCGGCACCCGGAGTGGCGGAATTCCCGTTTCCTGAGCGAACGTCCCTGGCAGATCCTGGTGCGAGGAGGCGGAAGGCGACCTCCGCGCATCGATTTCTGCGGTCGGCGTGGTCGTCTCCGGGATGAATCGGGTCGGCGCACGCCCTTCCCGGAGAATCACCGGCTGCCAGTCCGGGTGTGCCAAGGTGCCGCCGAAACCGACTCTCCCCTGCGGAAAAGTTCCAGGCTCCGGACGTACCCCCGCGTCGGAGTAAAGGAAAAGATATTCCTCCGCCACGTTCAGCACACGCGGTCCGACCTCCAGGCAGAGCTCGTATCGCAGGTGGGTGTGGATCTCACGGCGGCCCGGCCGGACCTGGCCGGCCACGGACAGCGCCTCCACGACTTCGTCGTCCAGCTTCGCCTCGATGACGAAGACGATGCTGTCGCCTCGCCCCTTGTGGAGCAGGTCGGTCGGCGTACTCGCTCGGGCGGCCCTGCCGTGCTCCTGCCGTTCCAGGAACGCGGTGACCGCCCGCTGTCGACCGAGTAGGTCACCGAGAAGCGTAGGAATGTCAAGCAGTGTCGTCTTCCCTGCCCCGTTGGCTCCGGCGAAGACGTGGTAACGGCTCAGGTCGACGCTGAGCGCGGGGAAGCAGCGGTAGTTGTAGGCCTCGATCCGAGTGATCAACGCGGGCTCCCCTGCTGGGGGTACTTCTCCCGGAATCGCCGGTAAGCCTTGGCGCTCTCAGGCAGTTCAGCCGGAATCCGGTATTCGTAGGCGAGGATCTTCTCGACGGCATGCCTGATCGGCTCGTTACCCTTCAGCTTGATCCGCTCGCCGATGACGAAGCCGATGCTCTCCCCAGCACACAGGGAGCGCGGCACGGCGTTCGCCTCTCCCTTGATCTTCTTCATCTTGCCGGTCTCCAGGCTGACCTGCTCCATCGTGCTCGCGACCTCGCCCTTGCGTCTCGTATCCGTTCCCAGCGTCGCCGCTCCGTGGGTGGCGGCGGCCAAGCTCGGCAGGCTCGAATCCTATGGCCAGGTAAAGAGCCTATGCCGAGATATCGGCCGCCCCCTTCACGACGAGATCACGTTAGCCGCCAGGGCTGATGCTTCGAGTACGAAACGACGGCGATCCGCTCGATTCATGCCTTGACCTGGGAAACGATGCCCAGGGAGCGAAGTTCCTCGTCGAGATGACGGACGTGCTTGTTGTCCGCCCACGGCTGGAGCCGGGTACGCGCCTGCCGTAGAGCCGGCGAGCTAGCTGAGCTGGGCGTAGGCATGGGTGAGGCGGTCGCACAGCGCGGGAAGCAGCGTTTCACTGTGCAGTGGACCTGCGACCAGCTCACGCTGGGCGTCGACCATGGGAAGCACGACCTCGGGGCCGAGGTCGTCCTCCAGTCGGCGGCACCGGGCGGTCAGCTTCTCGATCACCTCTCGCAACATCTCGATCTGAGGAGTTGCGACGCCCCCTTGAAACCGCCCTCCGGGACGGGCGGCAGCCTCGCGGATACCATCCAGGCGATGGAGGCGGCCGGCTACCGGGTGGATCCGGTGGTGTGGCCGACTTCCGCCGAGTGCAGCAACGGCAATTGCAACCAGTGCTATGCGGGGTGTGCCGATTCACCGAAGAAGGCAGTGGTCTGACCTGCCCGAACAAGCACGCGCGGCCGTCGAAGAGCAGATCGGCCCAGTCACTGGCGTCCGATCAGCCGAGGTCGGGCTGACCTCCGGCGTCGCCGCACACCTCACCACCGAGGAGGCCGTGTTCTTCGCGAAGGCGGCCCCCGCCGCCGCTCCGGTCGCCGGGCATCTGCTGCGCGAGCGCGCCGCCAACCAAGCCCTCCCCGCGCAGATCCCAGCTCCCCGCCTGCTGTGGACCACGGACGTCGACGGCTGGCATGTGCTGCTGTTCGAGCACACGGCCGGCCAGGAGGCGAACCTGTCGCCCGGCTCCTCGGACCTGCCCGCTGTCCTGGACGCGATCTCCGCCATCCCTGTGCCCTGCTCATGGCCCGGGGCACCGTCGATCACGGGCAAGGCCGCCACCCTGCTGCGCGTCGCCGAGGAGCAGCTGGCCGAAACACCCGCCGAGGCCGGCCGGTACGGACCGCTCGTCAAAGCCCTCGACCTCGACGAGCTCACCGGCACCACACTGCTGCACGCGGACCTGCACGCGGGCAACCTGCTCGTCGACGGCAACCAGTGCCGGATCATCGACTGGTCGATGGCGTGCCAGGGTGCCGCCTGGGTGGACGTGGCCCTGCTGATCTCCCGCCTGATCGACGCTGGCCACACACCTGCTGAGACTGAGGCTGCCGCCGCCCAAGTACCCGCGTGGAGTTCGGCACCTATGGACGCGGTGACCGCGCTAGCCGCCACCCGAGCCTTGTTCGCCGCCCGCTTGGCCGACGTCGGCCCCGAGCATCTGCGGGCGAAGCGCGCGAGGACTGCGGCGGCGTGCCGGGTGTGGGTGGAGTACCGCACCAGCTGACCGGGCCGCCCGCGTGAACCTGGCAGGAGAGCTGAGCGTCAACGGAAATCACTGGTCCCTGCCCGTATGGACGGTTCCCCGGTCAAGGATCGGGATCCCTGGAGTCGAAAACCCGGGGATCTTCCTCACGGGCACCTCGCGCCAGGGTTCGGTTTCATGCGTCATTCAAGCTCTCTGCGGAGCCCACTCAGAGAACTACCCCCGCAAATGGCCTGTCTCGTTGAAGATCTCGGGCTTGGAGTCGCGCCACACCGAGACCGAGGCGTTGCCGACCGGACCGGACGCCTCGACGGAGTCGATCGGGACACCCTCGATCACGTGCTTGAACATCAGCACGACGGAGTCGTGCGCGACGACGAGAATCCGGCGATCGGTGTGCCCGGTACGCAGTTCCTCGACCACCTCGCGGATCCGAGCGGCGAGGTCCGGGAAACTCTCCCCCTCCGGGGGCCGGAAGCCGCCGTACAGGCGCGCGATCAAGTTCTCCGACTCGTCCGGAAACCTCTCCTTGAGCGCCAGTGCGTTCATCCCGGACCAGCGGCCCATGTCGTGGTCCCTGAGTCTCGGCTCCAGCCGGACCTCGGGGGCCGCGTCCAGCTCGGCGGCGACCAGCTCCCAGGTCCGCACGGTCCTGAGGTACGGCGAGCACAGGACGAGTTCCGGAGGATCCCCCGCCGCGAGGTGCCGCCCCAGCCTGGTGGCCTGCTCCCTGCCGAGCGGGGTCAGCCCGACCTCGGAATCGGGGCGGCCCAGAACGACCGCCCTGCCCGCGTGAAAAGCCTCCTCGAAGGCCAGGTTGGACTCGCTCTGGCCATGTCGAACCACAGTGATCGTCAGTGGCATTCTCGTATGAAAACACTTTCTCGATCAGTGGGAAAGAAACGCCGGACACGAAACGAGCCGGGGCCCGCACCTTGGAAAGGTGCGGGCCCCGGCCCGTGAAATACAGGTGCTACTAGGCGGGGACGATGTTCTCCGCCTGCGGGCCCTTCTGGCCCTGCGTGACGTCGAAGGAGACCCGCTGGCCCTCCTGCAGCTCACGGTAGCCCTGGGCGGCGATGTTGGAGTAGTGGGCGAAGACGTCGGCGCCGCCGCCGTCCTGCTCGATGAAGCCGAAGCCCTTTTCCGAGTTGAACCACTTGACGGTTCCAGTTGCCATGATCATTCTCCTTCGAACAGGGGGCAGAGCCGGGATCCGCACCGCGCGGAACCCGCGTCGCCGCGATGAGCCCATCCGGAGATGACCGGGAAAACAAAAATGCACCTGAAGGGTCATCCGTCAGGTGCACACAAAGTTTCATGGGTACCACAACCGCAACTACGTCCAGGCTAGCACCTGCCCGGACCATCACACGAGTCCACCCCCGCCGCCGGGCCGCCGTCGCGACAGGCCCGGCGGACGGCGTGAGCGGGCGGGGATGGGCACCCCACGGAGCGTCACACGAGGTCCACCTCCGCGTACGGCAGGCCGCCAGAAAGGGTGGGGAAACCGGGGCCTCGGTCGAAGAAGGGCGCGTCGGCGGGGGCGAGGGTGCGCAGTTCCGCGCGGCGGGCCTCGGTGGCCTCGGTGTCCGCCTGGGGGTCGTCGGGGGCGCCGCTCAGGACGACCCCGTAGTCGTCGCGGGCGCCCTCGGGTGAGACCTTGCCGTCGCGGACGTCGGCGGCCACCAGGGCGGGGTCGCGGTCCAGCGGGGAGCCCCAGCCGCCTCCGCCCGTGGTGCGGACCCGGATGATCTCGCCCGCGCGGACGGGTGAGTCGTCCACCAGGCCCTCCATCTCCTTCCCTTCGATCTCCACGACGAAGGGGCGCCCGGCCCGGCCGCCGTTCACGCCCCAGCAGGACAGGATCGAGCGGTCGGCGATGGACATGAACGAGGCGTCGCGGAGCATCCGCAGGTGCTTGTCGTAGCCGAGGCCGCCCCGGTAGAGGCCGGGGCCGCCGGAGTCGCGGGCCAGGCCGAGCCGTTCGACGCGGAAGGGCCAGCGGGACTCGGCGAACTCGACCGGGATGTTGCGCGAGTCGGGCACCACGTGGATGGTGTCCTCGCCGTCGGCGTACCATCGGCCGCCAGAGCCGCCGCCGAGGACCTCCCTCATCAGGTACGGGGTGCCGTCGAGGCCGTCGCCGTAGACGCCGGTGTAGCGGATGGTCTCCTGGTCGGCGGGCATCCGGCCGCCGGTCGCCTTGGCCAGCACCCCGGCCAGCACGCCCAGCAGGCGCAGGATCACGAAGGTGCGGGCGTTGGTGGGGGCGGGGAAGATCGGGGTGAGCAGGGTGCCCTTCTCGGGGAAGCGCATCTCGATGAGGGGGACGACGCCCTCGTTGACGTCGAGTTCGGCCATCCGCTCGGGGGTGTCGGCCAGGTTGCGCAGGATCGGTGCGAGCCACTTCTTCAGGAAGACCCCGTCGGCGTAGTCGCCGGCGTGGTTGATCGGGCCCTTGGCCTGCGGGGAGGTGCCGGTGAAGTCGATCACCAGCGGCACCGGCACGGAGTGGTCGACGGTGAGGGTCATCCGCTGGGTGTGCAGGCGGGGGGCGTCCACGCCGTCGTGTTCGGCGTAGTCCTCCCAGACGTGGGTGCCCTCGGGGATCTTGGCGAGCAGCTCCCTGCGGAACGTCTCGGTGGTGTTGGAGATGATCGCGTCGAAGCACGCCTCGACCGCCTCACGCCCGTAGCGGTCGAACAGCTCTCCCAGCCGCCGCGCGCCCATCAGGCAGGCCGAGCACTCGGCGTCCAGGTCTCCGGCGAGGGAGTCGGGCATCCGGGAGTTTCGCGTCATGATCGTGAGTGCCGCCCGGTTGGGTACGCCCTCGTCCCACAGTTTGATCGGCGGGACCATCAGTCCCTCCTCGAACACGCTGCGCGCGTTGCTCGGCATGGAGCCCGGTACGGCCCCGCCGATGTCGTCGTGGTGGCCGAACGCCTGGACGAAGGCGACGACCTGTCCTTCGTGGAAGACCGGGACCGTCACGCACAGGTCGGGCAGGTGGCCGATGCCGCCCTCGGACAGGTAGACGTCGTTGTGGAAGAACACGTCGCCGGGCTTCATCTCGTCGATCGGGAAGTCCCGCACGATCGGCTGGACCAGCGCCGAGTAGGACCTGCCGGTCAGCTTGCGCAGCCGTACGTCGTGGATGCCCGCGCGGAAGTCGTGCGCGTCGCGGATCATGGGTGAGCGGGCGGTGCGGGCGATCGCCGTCTCCACCTCCATCTCCACCGAGGTGAGGGTCCCTTCGACGATCTCCACCAGTACCGGGTCGGCCCCGCTCGTAGGCCGCCCGCCCGTGCTCGCCGGTCGCTCACCGCTCACCGTTCCTCGCTCGTCCGCGATCGTCGGCCGATCCGCGTCATGCACGGCGTACCTCCAGGTTTCCGAACTCGTCCATGGTCGCGGTGAAGCCGGGGTGGAGCGGCAGGGTGGAGCCGTACTCCTCGATCACCGCCGGGCCGGTGATCCTCGCTCCGGCGGTCAGGTCGCGGCGGCGGTGGATGGGGGCGCTGCCCCACTCGTCGTAGAAGACCTCGCGGGAGGCGGTGGGCTCGGGTCGCGGGTCGCCGTGGGGTCTGCGTCCGATGGAGGGCCGGGTGATCGGGCCGATGCCGGAGACGCGGAGGTTGACCCACTCGACGCCGTGCCGGGGGTCGTCGCGGTAGCCGTATCCGTAGAGTTTGCGGTGCTCGGTGTGGAAGCGGTCCAGCACCTCGGCCCGCCATGCCTCGTCGAGCGGTCCTGCGGGGGCGGGCACCCTCACCTCGTAGGCCTGGCCGTTGTAGCGCAGGTCGGCGCTGCGCGCGTAGACGTGCGCGTCGGCGGCGAAGCCCTCGCGGTCCAGGGCGGAGGCGGCCTGTCCCTCCAGGTCGCCGAAGATCTCCTCTGCGTCCTTCAGGGAGAGGTCGCGGGTGACGAAGGTGCGTACGTAGTCGTTCTTGACGTCCACGGTGAGCAGTCCGAAGGCCGAGACGTTGCCCGGATCCGGCGGGACGATCACCGATGGCAGGCCGAGGATGTCGATCAACCGGCAGACCAGCAGCGGTCCCGAGCCGCCGAAGGCGACCATGGGGAAGTCGCGTACGTCCAGGCCGCGTTTGACGGTGACCTGGCGGATGGCGTTCGACTGGTTGAACGCGCTGATCTCCAGGATGCCCGCCGCGGTCCGTTCCGGGGTCAGGCCGATCTTGCCGGCGAGTGCCTCGATGCCCTCGCGGGCGGCGTCGGCGTCGAGCGGGATCTCCCCACCGAGCAGGTGCGGCGGGACCCGGCCGAGGAAGACGTGCGCGTCGGTGACGGTGACCTCGGTGCCGCCCCGGCCGTAGCAGAGCGGGCCCGGGTCGGCTCCGGCCGATCGGGGGCCGACCTTGAGCGTGCCCTCGGGTGAGATCCACGCGACGGAGCCGCCGCCCGCGCCGACGGTCACGATGTCGATCATCGGGATCTTGCAGGGGTAGCGGCCGATGCTGCCCTCGGTGGTGAGGGATGGTTCGCCGTCGACGACCACCGCGACGTCGGTCGAGGTGCCACCGCCGTCCAGGGTGATCACCGAGGGGTGTCCGGCGGTGGCGGCAATGAGGGCGGCGCCGAGCGCGCCCGCGGCCGGTCCTGAGAGCACGGTGGTGATCGGCTGATGCACGACCTCGGCCGCGGACAGCACGCCGCCGTTGCTCTTCATGACGGAGAACGGCATGCCGCTCCCCCTCCCCGCGCTCCCCTGCCGCGCGCTTCCCTTCTCAGCGCTTTCCTTCTCCGCACTTCCCTGCCGCGTGCTTTCCTCCGGGCTTCCCGTACGCGTGTTCCCCGCCGCCTCCAGGCGTTCGGCCAGGTTCGCGATGTAGCGGCGCATGGTCGGTTTGACCGCCGCGTCGACGAGGGTGGTGACCGACCGCTCGTACTCGCGGTACTCGCGCAGCACGTCGCACGAGAGCGAGACGACGGCGTCCGGGTGCTCTCTTTCGAGGACCTCTCGCATGCGCTGCTCGTGGGCGGGGTTGGCGTACGAGTGCAGGAAGCACACGCCGATCGCGGTGATGCCGCGGTCGCGGAACCAGCGGGCCGCCGCGACGGCCTGCTCCTCGTCGAAGGGCCGCACCTCCGCTCCGGTGTGGTCCAGGCGTCCGCCGACGGTCCTGACCCGGTGCACCGGGACGATGCGGGGTGGTTTCACCCAGAAGTAGGAGTTGCCGTAGCCGTCCGGCACGCTCTGGCGGGCGATCTCCAGGATGAACTCGAAGCCTTCGGTGGTGACGAAGCCGAGGTCGGCGATGCGGTCTTCGAGGAGTTGGTTCGTGGCGACCGTGGTGCCGTGCACGACGGCGGAGACGGCCTCCATCGTCACGTCCTCGGCGCCGGCCGCCTTACGCAGGACTTTTCGCACCCCCTCCATGAACCCGTCGGCCGGGTTGGCCGGGGTGGAGGGAGTCTTGGTCGTGGTGATCTCACCGGTCTGTTCGTCCACCGCTACCACGTCGGTGAACGTGCCTCCGGTGTCGACCCCGATACGGACGCTGCGCATGCCCCCGTGTCTACCCAGTCCCGGCGAGTCCACAAATCGGCGGACCCTGCCGAAGCTGTGGCCGTTCCTTGTGCAGTGTTGGCGGCGGGTGGCGTGGCAGGCGACCTCTCCGGAGACGCTCCCACCCGGGAAGCGGCCTCACCGACGACGACGCTCCCGCCCCGGAGACGGCCTCGCCGTCACGGGCCGGGAGGGTCGAAGGGTGGGCTCTAGCGGCGGCGGGGGCCCATGGTGGTGTTGATCACCGCGTCGGCGTCGTGCGCGTGGATCTTGGCGGCGAGGCGGATCGCCATCTCGTTCGTACGGCGCAGTTCGGCCTCGACCCGGTCCTTGCCGGACTGGCCGACCTGCACGCCGAAGTAGGCGCCGATGATGGCGCCGGAGACGCCGACGAGCCCGGCGAACGGCGCGGCGGTGTCGCCGGCGCGCATCGCGATCACCACGAAGCCGATCAGGATGACCAGGAGTCCCACGATGACGACGTAGAACCCGTATCGCCAGCGGGCCGCCTCGGCCTGGGCGGCGACGGCCTCGTCCTCGGTCATCATCGCCGCGAGGGCCGTGGGTATCTCGGCGGTCTCCGCGTTGGAGGGGCCTGAGGTCACGACGGCCGGGGTCTTGCCGTGGGGTGGAGCGGAGTTGTTGGTGGTCGTCACAGATTCTCCCACTTTTCGATAGACCAAAAGGAATCTCCCATGGTTTTCGCCGTCAAGCCAAGTCAGACCATGTCAGGTCTTGTCGGGACTTAGTCGGGGCGTGGCCGGCGCTTGTCGGCCGGGGACCACCCACCCCTACCAGGACATCATCTCCCCAAACGTCCTGATACACCGCGCGGCTCAGTGTCGCGCGGAGATAGCCCTCTTTTCTGACGGATGTAAGAAAACGAGCCATCCATGAAACATCGCGATCACGATCCGTCTGCGGCGTACTGAACCACGGTCAGACGAGATACAAGAGATCTACTACTCTCGTCCGGCTCCCAGAGGTATCTGTGACGAAGCTCCTCCGGCTCCTCGTGGCCCCGCTGTCCGCCGTCGTCCTCCTCACCACCGTGTTCTCGGCCCCCGCCCGCGCCGACACCGACCCCGTTCTCGCCGCCCAGTGGCAGATCGCGTGGAACACCTACAGGTTCTACGAGTGCCTCACCGCTCCCCTCCCGATCACGGGACGCGGCCAGGCCAAGCGCGACGTCTCGATTGAGATCGACGCGCCGGTGGAGCACGTGTTCGACGCCTACTCGAATATCAACAACCACCTCGGCGCGCACTCGTTCCTGCAGCGGGTCGTCACCCACGCCGACCGGACCGACGCCGGGGTGCGCTACGTCAACTTCACGGCCGTGGAGAACATCCCGGTCGCCGGACTGCCCGTCACCGTCAACACGCACGCGCAGCAGCGCGTTCACCGCGACGCCCTCTACTACGAGACCGACACCTGGACGCTGCCGAACGTCGTCACGCACCAGAAGATCGTCTTTCACGACCTGGGCGACGGGCGGACGCGCGTCACCGAGCATCTCACCTTCGAGGCGAGCATCCTGCTCCTCGACTTCACCGTGACGAACGGTGTCTCCTCCCACCAGGCGACGCAGGCGGGTCTCAAGGCGGCGATCGAGAGCGGCGAGCTCTGACCCACCGGCCGAGGGAAACTCCCCCGCCGGGGATGGCGAGCCTCCCTCGGCCGGCCCCGGCCCCCTTCTGGGCCCGTCCCCCGGGCACTCCGGAGGCTTCCGCCCGGCGAGGCCGCGAACGGTCCCGCCGGGCGAGGCGGGAGACGCCGTACGCCCCGGCGGCAGCCGAGAGCGGCGAACCGATCGTCAGGGGTGGAGATCGCGGAGCGTGGCCGGGGCACTAGGCTGGCGCCCCGTGACCGAATTGTCTGCCCTCTCCGCCGTTCCCACCGGTTCCCGGGACGGAGTGCTGCGCTTCTACTTCGGCCCGATGGACTGCGGCAAGTCCACGCTGGCCCTGCAGATGAACTACAACCACGGCCGCCAGGGCAGGCGCGGGCTGGTGCTCACCAAACACGACCGCTCGGGCGCCCCGCAGGTCACCAGCCGGATCGGCCTGGGCAGCGAGGCCGTCGAGGTCGTCGACGACCTCGACCTGGTCGCCCTGGTCCGCGCGCACGAACCCATCGACTACGTCATCTGCGACGAGGCGTGCTTCTACACGGTCGCCCAGATCGAGCAGCTCGCCGATCTCACCGACGACCACGGCATCGACGTCTACGCCTTCGGCCTCGCCTCGGACTTCCGCTCGCAGATGTTCCCCGCCGCCCAGCGGCTGTTCGAGCTGGCCGACGAGATCAGCCGCCTGCAGGTCGAGGTGCTGTGCTGGTGCGGACGCCCCGGGCGCCTGAACGCCCGGGTGGTCGGCGGCAGGATGGTCCGTACGGGTGAGCAGGTCGTCATCGGCGACACGGGCGCCGATCCGATCCGCTACCAGGTCCTGTGCCGCCGCCACCACCGCTCCGGCGAACTCGGCCTGCCCGGCTGACCTCTCCGCCGGGCAGGAGAAAAACCATCAGACCGGGCAGTAACCCTCGTCGTCGCAGGCGTCGCCACCCGGCGTCGCGGCCTTCACGGCCCGCGCGGCCGGGGACTGGCCGGTCCGCTCGGCGACCTCCTCCAGAGCCGCGAGCAGGGTGTCCTCCGGCTGGGCTCCGGAGACGGCGAACTGGCCCTCGAACAGGAAGAGCGGCACCGAGCTGACACCGATCGCGCGGGCCTGGGCCAGCTCC
Source organism: Streptosporangium sp. NPDC049078 (assembly GCF_040648855.1). Lineage (NCBI taxonomy): Bacteria > Bacillati > Actinomycetota > Actinomycetes > Streptosporangiales > Streptosporangiaceae > Streptosporangium > Streptosporangium sp. NPDC049078. Next base: position 289,312 of record NZ_JBEZEL010000008.1, on the reverse strand, counting down.
TCCTTCACCGCCGCCACGCCGTCCTCCCCGTCCAGGTCGGCCTGTACGCCGATCTTCTTGGCCAGCCCGGCGAGAACCTCCCGGGAACCGATGTCGAGACCGTCGGTGAAGTGGGCGCGGAAGAGGGCGTAGAGCGCCTCCTCCCCCTTGCCCTGCTCCCCGGCGAGCTGGATGAGGCGGTGCGCGTCGAGGGTGTTGGCCTGGATCGCGTGATCGAAGTCCAGCACCAGCCCGTCCTCGGCGGCGACCCCGGACACCCTCGCGAACATCTGGGCGGCCTGCTCGGCCCCGCCGAACTTCGCCGCCGCCCAGGTTCGCGTGAGCTCGCCGCTGGACTTCGCGTCCGGAGCGAGCTGGAACGGCCTGAACTCGACCTCCACCTCACCGCCCTTGGCCCGATAGCGCTGCACGGCGCGGGCGAAGCGGGTGTGGCCGATGTAGCACCAGGGGCAGACGACGTCTGAGTAAATTTCAACCTTCACACAACGCTGCAACCGGTACGGGGGGCCGCTGATTCCGCTGATTCGTCCCGTCATCCGGGGACGCGGGCCGCGCGACGGGATGAGAGGCGGCGCCGGACGGGGTGTTCACGCCCGGCGGGGCGGGGTCAGTACGGCAGCAGCCTTCCCGACGGGGTCCGCAGGTCCAGCAGGCCCTTGATGGGGCGTCGCGGTCGCCTGCGGATCCGGATCTGACGCATCGTTCGGGACTCCTTCGTGTGCGTGCGCGGGCATGGCCCGCTTCTCTCCTCGCGTACCGCCGTCCGAGCGGCGCGAGTCGTGCGTGTCGTTCACGGGGAAGAAGCATCCTCTCGCGTCGGGTGAGCCGGGTCCCCGAAAGCCCTCTTACCCCTCTCACGCCGCTGAACCACCGGAACGCCTGTCGGCCAGTTCGAACCAGCTGACCTTTCCCATGGGCGTGCGGTCGCTGCCCCACCGGTCGGAGAGCAGCTCCAGCAGCTGCAACCCGCGCCCTCCCTCGTCGTCCTCGTGGGCGTCGCGTGGGATGGGCGGGTCGGGATTGGCGTCACCCACCTCACAGCGCAGCGTTCCGTCCCGGTAGGAGATGGTGAGCCGGATCGGTCCCCACGCGTGGCGCAGCGCGTTGGTGACGAGCTCGCTGACGAGCAGCCGGGCGACCTCGCTCTGGCCGTCGATCCCCCACTGGGCCAGCCGGCCGCCGATCAGCCACCGGGCCCTGGGCACCGAGGCCGCGACGGGGAAGAGCGGCCAGGACGCTCTCTTGGGGCGGGGCCGAGGCAGCGGGACGGCGGCCACGAAGAGGGCGAGATGGACGAACAGTCTCATGCCGACCTCCCGAAAAGCCCTCGATGGACGGGAACGCTTCCGTCTCCCGGCGACAGCGCCCTGACACGCACCCGCGCCTCCCGCCTCTCAGCGGCCCTCGGCGGTCCCTCGGCACGGCCGGTTCGCGGCGGACGGTTCCGACCGTAACCGGGAAACTCCGTCGTCGACCGCATTCATCCGTTCTATGACCCGTACATGGTGTGGGATCTTCCAGCACACTCCCCGAGCGAACGCGCCGTTGATTTTGTCGCCATTTATGTATCGATTTATCTGTATTTACACCCAGGTGTATTGAGGGTCGACAGATACACGGTCTTGTCCTGGTAGAGCATTCTTTGCGATGCGGAATTCTCCGCACGCCGGGTAAAGCTCGTCTCCCTCACGACCCGCCGGGGACGAGGAAACTAGGGGGTGTAGATGACGGACCAGGGGCGGGGCGTGGGCGACGGTGAGGTCCGGGGTGCCACCTGTGGTGTCCCTGCGGCGTCCCGGGTGAGGACCTCGGTGGCCAGGGTGGCGAACCTGGCGGCGGCTGGGTGCGCCGACCGCTCCGGCCAGACGACGCGGATCCCTCGGACGAGGGGGTTACCGGCGAGAGGGCGCCAGACCAGGCGGGGTTCCCTGCGGGCTATCGCCTCCTGCTCGAACGCCACCCCTTGCCCGGCCAGCACGAGCCCCAGCAGGAACTCCGGGTTGCGGGCGTGCTTGAGGCGTACGGGCGAGAAACCCCCGGCGCGGCAGACATCGAGCATCCGGTCGTACCACGCCGGGGAGGTCTCGCGAGGAAAGACGACGAGGTCGTGCCCGGCGAGGTCGGCCAGCGCGATCTCCCACAGCCGTCCCCTCGGCCGTCGCGTCTCCGGCCGCGCCAGTACCAGGGGGGAGGTACGTGGCAGCACCACGCCCAGCGGGATCTCCACGACGGGGCCGGACCGCAGACCGGGAACCTCGACGGGGTGGTGCACGAGACCCGCGTCGAGGCGGGCGGAGGCCAGGCCGCGCAGCTGTTCCGGAGTGGTGAGCTCGTGGAGTTCCAGGTGCAGTCCCGGTGTCTCCTCCCCGACATGTCCCAGCAGGGCGTGCAGCGTCACGGCCGGCATCTCCGGGGGCACCCCGACGCGCAGAGTTCCCAGCTCACCGTCGGCGGCCTGGCGCATCGTCGTCCGCAGCCGCTCCTCACCGGCCAGGAACCGTCCGGCCTCCCCGACGAGGAGCCGTCCCGCCATGGTGAGCTCGATCTGCCGGCGCGAGCGGTCGAACAGCTCCGCGCCGAGCTCGCGCTCCAGCCTCTGGATCGACTGGCTGAGCGGAGGCTGCGCGATGCCCAGCACCTCCGCGGCACGGCCGAAGTGCAGTTCTTCCGCGACGACGAGGAAGTGCCGCAGATGCCGGGTGAGGTCCACGGCGTCACGATAGGCGATCGCCCACGGCCCCGCGCACCCGCGTCGCGTCGCAGGTCGGAACAGGCTTCCGGCGGCGGGTCCGGGAAGGCTCAGGGCTCCGGTGGCTGGTCCCGGAGACTTCCCGGCGCGAGCACGGGCAGGAACCCTGCCGCACGCTCCGGCGTGCTTCCCGGGGCGAGCACGGGCGGGAACCCGGCGGCGGGTCCGGACAGGGGCGCGGGACTGGATAGCGTTGCGGGCATGTCGCCAGAGCAACGGATAGCGGAGATCTTCGCGGCCGCGGGGGTGGAGGGGCACCTGCACGCGCTGGACATCGCCGAGGGCCGTGAGATCGCCGTACGCGCCGACGAGCAGGTAGTGATCGCCTCGATCTTCAAGGTGCTCCTCGTCCTGGAGTTCGCCCGTCAGGCGGCGGCGGGCCAGCTCGACCCCGCCGAGCGGGTTCTCGTGACGGCGGAGGACAGGCTCGGCGGGTGGGGCACCGCCGGATGCGCGGACGACGTGGAGATGTCGCTGCGTGATCTCGTCCACTTCGCCGTACAGGTGAGTGACAACACCGCCGCCGACCTGCTGATGCGGAGGATCGGCCTGGACACCGTGCGGATGCTCGCCGCGGAGCTGGGACTGGAGCGCACGCGCGTGATCGGCGGGCCCAGGCAGGTGCTGGAGTCGATGTTCGCGGACGTGGGGGCGCGGGACGACGCCGAGTTCGCGCGGATCTTCCCGACGCTGTCCCCAGAGCGGGTTCGGGGGCTGCGGGTCCTCGACCCCGATCGCACGACCTCCAGCACGGCGCGCGACGTGACCGGGCTGCTCGGACTGATCTGGCGCGACGAGGCGGGGCCGCCGGAGGCGTGCGCGGCCGTCCGCGACTACCTGACACGACAGATCTTCTGGACGCGGATCGCCTCGGGTTTCCCACCGGGTACGCGGGTGGCGGCCAAGACGGGGACGCTGCCGGGCCTGCACATGGAGGCCGGGGTCGTCGAGTATCCCTCCGGGGAGAGTTACGCGGTGGCGGTCTTCGCCCGGAGCGGGGAGTTGCCCACCCGGCGTCTCGACGTCGACCTGGCGATCGGCCAGGCCGCGCGGACCGCCGTCGACGCGCTGCGAGCCGGGTGAGCCCTGCCCGCCGACGCGTCGACGAGCCCGCGTCGACGAGCCCCTCAAGTCCCGGCGACGCGCTGACGAGCCCGGCGACTCCCGCCGCCGGCACATCGCGGCCGAGGCGGCTTCTGCCGCCCCGAGGACCGCCGGGACCCCGTTTCACCTGCTCCGATACGTGTTCGCCTATGGGAGGCGACGGTCGCGAATCTTGGACGCGGCCGGTGCGGCGATGGTTGGGTCCTCATCGGGCCGCACGCGGCCGACGGTCGTCCCCGGGATGCCTGGACGACGGCCGTATGTTCACACGCACCCAAGGGGAGACATGTCCCGATTTGATCGAAGAGGTTTCCTGCGTACCGCGACGGCGGGGGCCGTGCTGGCACCGATGGCCGGAACCCTCCTGTCCCCGTCCCCCACCGGGGCCGCGACCCCGCGTCCGAGTGGCCAGAGTGGTCAGGGTGGGCGGAAGAGCTCCGCGACGTTCCGCTGGCTCGGCACGTCGGGCTGGCGGGTGGATGTGGGATCGTCGACGCTCCTCGTCGACCCGTACGTGACCCGGTTCGACACCGGCCTGGCGGCGGGCAAGTTCGATCCCGCCACATCGCTCAAGGTCGACACCGGGGCCGTCCGCAGGCACACGGGCACCCCGCAGGTGGTGCTGGTGACGCACGCGCACTGGGACCACTTCAACGACGTCCCGCACATCGCGACCTCGACCGGGGCGCGGGTGGTCGGCACCGCCACCACCTGCAACCTGGCCCTGGCGTACGACGTGAAGGACAGCCTGCTCAGCCCGGTGAAGGGCGGAGAGGTCCTGGACTTCGGCGACTACGTCGTCGAGGTGGTGGCGTCGCTGCACAGCCGCAACGCCAACTACTCCATGCTCTTTCCCGGTGTCCGGCCGACCAGGCCGAAACGCAGGCCGAAGAACATCTCCGAGTTGCCCGAGGGCGACACCCTGGCGTTCCAGGTGACGGTCAAGGGCGGTCCTTCGGTTTTCTTCATGGGAGGCAGCGACTTCGTCGAGCGTAACCTCAGCGGTCTCGCCCCGGACGTCGCGATGATTCCCACCACCTCCTCGTCGTCCACGTACGACTACGTGCCGCGCCTGCTGAAGGCCCTGGACATGCCGGGGGTGGTCGTGCCGGTGCACTGGGACAACTTCGAGGTGGCTCTGCGCAACCCGCCCCAGGCCGACGAGAAGTCGAGGAAGAGCCTCGCCGAGTTCGTCGCGGCGGTACGCAGGGTGAGCCCCACGACGAAGGTCGTGATCCCGGACTATCTGACACCGCACACCTTCGGCTGACGTCCGCGTCAGGAGACGGAGGCGATCTCCTCCAGGCGGGCGGCCAGCTGCTCGGGCTCGCCGTCGACCAGGGCGGAAACCCCGCGCCACCAGGCGAACCACTCGCCGCTGCGCCACATCCAGTCGATCCGCTCGATGGAGGCGACGACGTCGCCCTTGTCGCGCCACACCTCACCGGCCTGCTCGGCGGAGGCGCCGTGGCGCAGCGCCCAGGTGTGCAGGGTCGCGGCGGCCTCGGCGTCGACCGGCCGCTCGTACGGGTCGGGGTGCTCGTCCAGCCGGTGGGGGCCGAGCCCGGCGGCGACGCCCCAGCTCCACTGGGCCTCGGCGGGGCGGGAGTAGCGCAGCGAGTCGAAGTCGAGGTTGGAGCCGAGCTCGTCGTCGGGACGGCGCAGGACCACCGCGTCGAGGCGGCCGCCGGCGTCGAAGGAGACCACGACCCGCTGGCCGGGGTGCGCGTCCTTGGGCAGCTCGACCCGGTCCTCGGCCTGCCAGGAGTTGAGGTCGGTGACGGCGGCCGGACGGCCCCAGGCCTCGTCGGCCGCGTCGTCGGCGATCCAGGCGGCGAGCATCTCCAGGACGGTCAGGTCGGTCCACGGGTCGATCGCCGTGGAGGTCCGAAGCGCCTCGTCGGGCGCGGGCAGCTTGTCGCCGCGCTCCAGGTGCCACCACCGCTCGCCGAGCTCGCGGGTGCCGACCAGCAGACCGGCGAGCGCGGCGAGTTCGGTGGACCTGCGGGTGAGGGGGGCGCCGCGCGCGAGCTCGACGGAACGCGCGACGCGGTCGGCGCCCAGCGCCGACCTCGCCTCGCTCAGCAGCAGGGCGGCGTCCGGCCGCTCCTCGCCCAGGAGATCACGGATCAGTCGTCTGGCCTCGGTCCTCGCGTCCTCCGCACGTGCATCACGCATACCGACACGGTACGCCGGGAGATCCTTAGGCGCGAGTGTCGCCGTGCGGTACGGCCGTGCCGTCGTCCTGTGGCGACTCGGCGAGATGCGCGGCCCTTCCCACCACGTAGGCGGCGACCGCCGCCGTCACCACCTGGTAGACGGCGACCAGGAGGATGACACCGGCGATCTTCCAGCTGGGGTCGCGCAGCCACATGGCGAGCAGGATGAGGTGCAGGCCGAGCACCTGGGGTTTGGTCGCCGCGTGCATGCGCGCCAGGGTGCCGGGGAACCTGACCATGCCGACCCCCGCCGCGAACGCCAGCGTCGCCCCCAGCAGCAGGCAGACGGCCGCGGCCACGTCCATCACGGCGCTCACCGGGCACGTCCCGTGAAGAACCTGGCCAGCGAGACCGAGCCGACGAATCCCAGCAGGGAGAGCACCAGCAGCACGGGCAGCACCGAGTACTCCCGGTAGACGGCCGCCCCCGCGCCGACCGCGCAGATGACGACCGCGGTGAGCACGTCAAGCGCGACGGCACGGTCCAGCATCGTCGGGCCGCGCACCAGCCGGTAGAGCGTCATCGCCGCCGCGACGGCGAGCATCGCCAGAACGATCAGGTAAACCGTCGTCATCGCACCTCCTCCTGGTCCGCTCGGGTACCGAAGGCGGCCACGATGCGCTTCTCCAGCCGGGTCACGTCGTCCTGGGTGATCCGGCGGACCGTCTCCAGGTCGCCGGAGATGCCGAGCACGTGGAGCAGGAGCTTCTTGTCCTGGGTGTTCGCCTCCAGCACCAGGCTGCCCGGCAGCGCCGACAGCGCCACCGTCACCAGCACCACCATCGGCTCCGACGAGGTGCGCAACCTCACCTCGACGATCTGGATCGGTGGTGGTTTGCCCAGTCTCAGCGCCCAGAAGATCACTCGGGAGCTGGAGACCACCATGTCCCGCATGAAGCGGACGATGAACCACGCGATGCCGAGGGGATGGAACCGGATGCCGGTGTCCTGGAGCGGCAGGGGCATCAGCCACACGAGGAGCAGCCCGACCAGCAGGCCCCCGAGCACGTTGCCCACGCTCAGGTCGCCCCAGAGCATCAGCCAGATCAGCGTCAGCCAGAGCACCTGCGGCAGCGGCACGGGCCTGCCCAGCAGCTTCAGCACCGTGAACGCCGGACGGGACTCGCTCATCGCCCACCGCCGAGCACCGCGGAGATGTACGGTTCGCGGGCCAGGAGTTCTTCCGCGGCCCGCTCGGACAGGGCGTGCAGCGGGCCGGCCAGGACGGTGAAGGACAGGGCGAGCGCCACCAGGGCGGCCGTGGAGGCGAACATGAGCTTCGGCAGGGTGACGGAGGTGACGATCGCCTCGTTCCCGTTCACGTTCGTGACCGGCGCTCCCTTCGGGTCCTCTCCGTCCCCGTTCTCCTGGGTCTCCAGCACGGTTCCCCCCTCGGTGACCATTCCCTCGGGCGGCACCCGCCAGAACGCCTTGTTCCAGGTGGTGGCCACCGCGTACAGGGTGAGCAGGCTGGTGACCAGTCCTCCGGCGACCAGGGTCATCGCCATCGGACCACCGTTGGCCACCCCGGCCTGGATCAGGCCGAGCTTGCCCAGGAAGCCCGACAGCGGTGGGATGCCCGCCAGGTTCATCGCGGGCACGAAGAACAGCACCGCGATCACGGGTGACAGTTTCGCCAGGCCGCCGAGTCTGTCCAGGGAGGTGGTGCCGGTGCGGCGTTCGATCATGCCGGTCACCAGGAACAGGCTCGTCTGCACGGTGATGTGGTGGGCGACGTAGAAGACGGCACCGGCCATGCCCTCGACGCTGAGCAGGGCGACCCCGAACACCATGTAGCCGATATGGCTGACCAGGGTGAAGGACAGCATTCGTTTTATATCGCTCTGCGCCACCGCGCCGAGCACCCCGACGAGCATGGTCAGCAGCGCCGCCCACATCAGCAGGTTGCTCACCGGTCCCCAGGGGAAGAGCAGCGCCTCCAGGCGGATGATCGAGTAGACGCCGACCTTGGTGAGCAGACCGGCGAAGAGCGCCGTCGCGGGAGCGGGCGCGGTCGGATACGAGTCGGGCAGCCACGCCGACATCGGGAAGATCGCGGCCTTGACCGCGAAGACCAGCAGGAGCATCAGCTCGATCAGCAGCCTGATGTGCTCGGGCAGGACCGCGAACCGCTCGGCCAGCTGCGCCATCGACACGGTGCCCGTGGCGCCGTAGGTCACCGCGATCGCGACGAGGAAGAGCAGTGAGGAGGCGAGTCCCACCACCGTGTAGGTGGCGCCCGCCCGGATGCGGGACTCGGTCCCGCCGAAGGTGAGCAGCACGTACGAGCCGCCGAGCAGCATCTCGAACCCGACGAAGAGGTTGAACAGGTCACCGGAGAGGAAGGCGTCCGACACTCCGGCGACCATGATCAGGTAAGCCGGGTGGAAGATCGAGAGCGAGGCCTTGTAGTCCTGGTCCGCCCAGGACTGGGAGAGCGAGTAGATCATCACGCAGAGCGTCACCGCGGAGGAGACCGCGAGCATCAGCGTGGAGAGCCGGTCGGCGACGAGCGCGATGCCGATCTCCGCGCTCCAGCCCCCGATGTGGGCCACCAGCGGGCCGTCCTGGTCCGCCGCGAACAGCAGGACCAGCGAGACGACCAGCACCACCGCGAGCGTGCCCACGCTGATCAGCGCCTGGAGTTTGCGCAGCCTGCTGCCGATGGCCAGCTTGAGACCGACGGCGAGCAGTGGCAGCACCACGGGCACCGGGATGAGTGCCTCCATCAGTCCTCCTCCCCCTCGAGCTCGGGATCCTGCGCCCTGGCCTGTCGGGCACGGTCCTCCCGGATCGCGGCGCGCATCTGCCTGCGCGCGTCGCGCTGACGGACGCGGAGCCGCTTGCGGATCTCGCGCTCGCGCGCGGCCTGCTCGCGCTCTCTGCGGGCGAACTCGGCACGCACCTCACTGAGGCGTCTTTCCCGCTCCTCCTTGGAGAGGTCCTCGGCCTGCTGGGCCTCGGCGAACCGCTCGGCGAGCCGTTCCGCGGACAACTCGTCGTTCTTGTGCGCCTGCAGCCAGCGGCCCAGGTCGGCGTTGACGTCGAGGATCCGCTGCTCCAGTTCTTCGGCCTCCCTGCGCTCCCACTCGTTGTGCTCCTCCTCCAGCCGGGCCAGCTCGGCCCGCTGCTCAAGGACGAGCTGCTGGTAGGCCGCCTGACGGTCGAGCACGGCCTGGCCCAGCTCACCCCACCTGGCGCGCAGCCGCACCCGGCGGTCCTCGGTGTCGTCCTGCACCTCGTCGGCTCCGGTGAGCTGCCAGGACCTGTGGATCATGCCGAGCAGGAAGGCGGTGACGCCCAGCGTGATGACGATGGCGGTGAGCACCATGACCTGCGGCAGCGGGTCGGCCATCCGCTCCGGCTCCGCCGTGCCCAGGATCGGCGGCGCTCCCGGTGGCCCGCCCACGGTGAGAATGAGCAGGTTCACCCCGTTGCTGAGCATGATGACGCCGGCGAGCAGCCGGACCAGGCTTCTCTCCAGCAGCAGCGTGACCCCCGCGGCCACGAGCACGGCGACCACCAGGAGCGGCACTACGGGCGCGGTCACCGGCTCTCCTCCTCGTCGATCTGCCGATCCAGCTCCGAGCCCAGGCTGCGCAGGATGTCCCGCACCATGCCGATCACCGTGATGTAGACGCCGATGTCGAACAGGAGCACCGTCGACAGGTGCAGCTTGCCGACCAGCGGGACGTACAGATCGGCGGCGAGCATGTCCAGCGCCCCGGCGCCCGCGACCAGCCCCACCAGCGCGGTGAGCGTGGACAGCAGGAGCCCCAGGCCGATCAGCACCCCGGGAGCGGCCGGCGCGGCTGCGGCCAGCTCGTGCCTGCCTCCGGCGAGATAGCGCAGGACCAGGGCGAGACCTGCCACGATGCCTCCGGCGAACCCGCCGCCCACCGCGCTGTGCCCGGTGAACAGCAGGAAGATCGAGACCAGCATCACGGTGTGGAAGGTCACCCTGGCGACGAACTCCAGGATCACCATCCGCTGTCCCTCGGGCTGGGTGTTCGCCAGCCAGTACGTCCTGGGCTTCTCCTCGTCGGCTCTCTGCTGCGGGGGCTGCGTCGCGTGCGCCCGGCTGCGCAGGAAGACCAGGCCGGTCATGCCGAGGGTGAGGACAACGAGGACGGAGCTCTCCCCCATGGTGTCCCAGGCTCTGATCTCGACGAGGAGCGCGCTCACGATGTTGGCGGCCCCCGCCTCCTGCGCCGCCTCGGCCATCAGCGTGCCGACCGGTATCGCCTGCCGCGCGTTCATCGCGAACATGCCGGCCCCGGCCACCACGAGACCGCTCACGATGCCGAGGGTGAGCCGCACGCCGAACGACAACCGGCCCCGGTCCTCCCTCGGCCCGAGGGGGAGTCTCCGCAGCACCAGCACGAACACGACCAGGCTCAGCGTCTCGACGAGGAACTGGGTGAGCGCGAGGTCGGGCGCGCCGTGGACGAGGAAGAGCAACGCCGTGCCGTACCCCGTCAGACCGGCCAGCAGCACGAGCACGACGTGCGAGCGCATCCGGAGCGCGACGGCCGCCGCGGCGACGATGAGCACGCCGATGACGGGCTGCTCGATGCGGTCCCAGACCACCATGTCCAGCCCGAGGTCGAATCCGGGGCCGTAGCTCAGTGAGAAGACCCCCACCGCCGCCACCGAGACGAACGCGATCGTGAGGTAGTCGGGCAGCGAGCCGCGCTGGACGACGCCGGTCAGCTGCAGGGAGAAGCGTTCCAGCCCGCGGACCAGTGCCCAGTAGGACCGGCCGGAGTCGATCACGTGCAGGGACTCCCCGACCCGCGCCACCGGTTCCCTGAACCGGAACAGGAGCGCTCCGCCCGCCAGCGCGAGGGCCGAGAGCAGCAGCGGCACCAGGGCGCCGCTCCACAGCGCGAGGTGGGTGCCGTGACCGGGCCCGGCGAAGGTGTCGGTGTAGCTCTCCATCGCCCCGCCGTACAGGGCGGCGAACGGGGCGGCGGCGAGGCCGAGCGCGGAGAGCAGCGCGGGCGGCACGAACTCCGCGGCGCCGAAGGAGCGCACGTCCACCGGCTCGACACCGGGCTTGGCGGCGAAGGCGCCCCACACGAAACGCGCGCTGTAGCCGGCGGTGAGCGCGGAGCCGAGGACGATCCCGGCGAGCACCGCCGTGTCGATGCCCCGCCCGGTCATCAGCGACTCGAAGGCCGCCTCCTTGCCGACGAACCCCAGGAACATCGGGATGCCGGCCATCGAGGCGGCGGCCCCGGTGCCGACCGCGGCCAGCCAGGGTGCCGAGCGCCGCAGACCGCTCAGCCTGCGCAGGTCGCGGGTGCCGGTGGAGTGGTCGACGACGCCGACGACCAGGAAGAGGGAGGCTTTGAACAACGCGTGCGCGAGCAGCATCCCGACCCCGGCGATCGCGGCGTCGCGGGTGCCCGCGCCGAACAGCACCGTCAGGAAACCCAGCTGGCTCACCGTGCCGTAGGCGAGCAGCTTCTTGAGGTCGTGCTCGCGCAGCGCCCGCCAGGCGCAGAACAGCATGGTGAGCAGGCCCAGGGGTACGGCGGTCCACCACCAGGCGGCGAGCTCCCCGAAGGCGGGGCCCAGGCGGGCGAGCAGGTAGACGCCCGCCTTCACCATCGCCGCGGCGTGCAGGTAGGCCGAGACCGGGGTCGGCGCGGCCATCGCGGCGGGCAGCCACATGCTGAACGGGAAGACCGCCGACTTCGACAGCGCTCCGATCAGGATCAGCACCACCGCGACCGCCGTCAGGCCACCGGACGGCGGGCTCTGCACGATCTGCGAGATGCGGTACGTTCCCGCCGACTCGCCGAGTATGATCATGCCGCCCAGCATCGCGAGGCCACCGGTGGTGGTGACGATCAGCGCCTGCATCGCGGCTCTGCGGCTGCTTCTGCTCGCGGGATCGTGACCGATCATCAGGTAGGAGAAGACCGTGGTCAGCTCCCAGAACACGAACAGCAGCAGCAGGTCGTCCGCGACCACCAGCCCGAGCATCGCCCCGGCGAAGGCGACGAGCACCCCGGCGAACAGGCCGAGCCCCTCGCTGCCCGCGGAGAAGTAACGCGAGCAGTACAGCACGACCAGGGTGCCCACGCCGGTGACCAGGGCCATCATGAGCAGGGCGAGCGCGTCGACACGGAAGGAGAGTCCCATGCCGAGGCCGGGCGCCCAGTCGTGGTGCGACTCGACGGGGATGCCGGTGAGGGCGATCCAGATCGTGTAGACGAATCCGCAGGCGGGTGGCACGGCGAGCAGGAAGAACGCGTTCCTGCCGAAGCGGCGTACCAACGCCGGAGCGAGCATCGCCGCCACGGCGTGCAGGATCAGCAGCGGCTCCATGTTCCCCCGTGACCCGTCGTGGCAGACGTACGCCAGGATCCTAGAAGGCCCGACTTTGACAGGTCAAACTCGCGGGCCGCCTGGTCCGGGGGCGCCCGCCCGCCACCGATCCATGATCAACTTTATGAGCATTCCTGCTGGCAGGGCCATTCACATCTCCGGCGGCGCGGGCGAAGGAAACGATCACCCTGCTCCGGCTGTGAGCGACATCACCGCTTTCCGCCGCCACGGCCGAGCAACCAGCCGATCACCGCGCCGCCGAGCGCGACGCCCGCGCCCATCCCGAAGGCGGCCAGGAGCGACCAGGCGGGGACTCCCGACGTGGTCTCCCTGGGCGGGACCGGGCGCTCGAAGACGTGCGCGGCTCCGGCCTGGCCCGCCCCGGCCGACGATGCCGGCGTGGCGGACGAGAGGGCGGCGGGTGCGGCGAGCGAGGATTCGTCGCCCGGCGCGATCTCGGCGAGGGCGTGGCCGGCGGGAACGGCGGGAACCGCTCCGGAGGCGAGATGGCTCTCCACCGCGGAGAAGAACTCCCCCGCGGTCTTCCTCGCGACGGAGCCGAGCATGCGCTGGCCGACGCCGCCGATCATGCCCCCGATCACGGCCTCGGCGTCGTAGTCGACCCGGGTGCCGCCCTCGACCTCGCTGAGGCGGATCTCCACGGTGGCGTCCACGGTTCCCGGAGCGCCCTGGCCCCGGGCCCTGAGCACGAACCGTTCCGGTGCCTCGGGCTCCGACAGGGCGACCTCGCCCTGGTAGACGCCCTTGATGGAGGCCACCCCCGCGGTGACGGTCATCCGGTAGGTGTCCGGCCCTGTCTCCTCAAGGCGCTCGCACCCCGGGATCGTGCGTACGAGCACGGCCGGGTTCTGGAGCGCTGACCACACACGATCTCTGTCGATGCCGAGCACGGCACTGCCTGCGAGCTTCACACCAAGCACCATAGGCAATCGCCGGTCGGGCGGATAACAGCAACATCTGCCCGCCGCCGCGCCCCGCCCTTGTCAGTGCTGTGTCAGTGCTGTGTCAGTGCTGCGCCGACGCCGTGGACGCAGCCTCGGCGTCCCGGGCGGGGCCTTCGCGCCTGCGGAACGCGGGGCCCCGCCCGGGACGGGCCGAACGCGAGGCCCCGCGGGACGGGCCGAACCGACCGATCCGAACGGACTAGCCGGGCGCGGGACTCTTCACCCGCAGGGACTCGCCCACGTCGTGCAGGTGGCGCAGCGCCTGCGCGTACGAGCTGACGATCCCGGACTCCAGGTAGTCGACCCCCACTTCCTCGCAGTACGCCCGGACGATCGGCTGGGCGCGGCGCAGGTTGGGCATCGGCATGCTCGGGAAGAGGTGGTGCTCGATCTGGTAGTTGAGCCCGCCGAGGACGACGTCGAGGAGCACGCCGCCGCGCACGTTGCGCGAGGTCAGCACCTGGCGCCGCAGGAAGTCGAGCTTGTCCTCGCCCCTGAGCATCGGCATGCCCTTGTGGTTGGGGGCGAAGGTGCAGCCCAGGTAGACGCCGAAGATCGCCTGGTGCAGGAGGAAGAAGACCACCGCCTTGGCGGGAGACAGCACCGCGAACAGCGCGCCCACGTACAGGACGGCGTGCACGACCAGCAGCGAGGCCTCCAGCACGCGGTTCTTCATCGTCGGGCGCGCCAGCGCCCGGACGCTGGACACGTGGAGGTTGAACCCCTCGAGCGTGAGCAGCGGGAAGAACAGGAACGCCTGCCAGCGGCCCATGAACCTGGGCAACCCCTTGCTGACGGCGGCCTGTTCGGGTGACCAGAGCAGGAAGTCGGGGCTGACGTCGGGATCGTGGTCCTCGTGGTTGGGATTGGCGTGGTGACGGGTGTGCTTGTCCATCCACCAGCCGTAGCTCATGCCGATGGCGAGGTTTCCCGCCACCAGTCCGGCGAGCTGGCTGGAGCGGCGGGAGCGGAAGACCTGACGGTGGGCCAGGTCGTGGGCGACGAGCCCGATCTGAGCGAACACCACCGCGAGGAAGGCCGCCACCAGCAGCTGGTACCACGAGTCGCCGAGGGCGAAGAAGGCGGCCCAGCCGCCGACGAAGGCCGCGGCGACCAGGCCGAGTCGCGCGGCGTAGTAACCGGGGCGCCGGTCGAGCAGACCGGCTTTGGCGATCCGGCGCGACAGGCGGGCGAAATCACTGCCCCGCTCCCCGTTTGCCGGGATGGCGGGAAGGTCCTCGTCATCGATCGCGGTTGAGTTGGACACGCTTCTCCTCAAATGGGCCGGATCATTCGACATGATTGCGTCAGCAAGGAGGGGCACAGATCTGCGTCAACCAAGCAGGACGGCCATCTTAGGATTGCGCGGTAGCTGTGATCACAAACCCCCGCTTCCACCCCAGCTTGTGGTAGTGCTGACCCTACCCCGGCAAATATACGGATTTAGGGGTTGCCGCAGGGTAGTCATGGAAGTAATCACATTCGCCGCTTTCAGCGGCGTTAGGCCGGGCTCCCGGCTGCTGGCAGGATGGTCGCCCATGGCATCGGGGACATACTGGACGGTCAGAACGGCGGCGGCGACGGCTCTGGCGGTGAGCGCCGGGTGTGCCACCGGCCTCGACGGTGCGGGCGAGGACGGTGCCACCTCCGCGCCGGGCGCCTCCCGAGCCTCGAAGCCCTCCTCAGGAGAGCAGGCGGTGAGACCGACAGGACCTCCCGGGGTGAGGCCCAGGCCGGGCGAGGTGGGCAGGATCCCCCGCCCCGGCGACGGCCTGCCTCCGGTGATCAGCTCCATTCCCACCAAGCGGAAGGTCGTCTTCCTCACCATCGACGACGGCTGGGAGCAGGACCCCGGTTTCGTGGCGCGAATCCGGGACCAGCGGATTCCCGTGGCGGCCTTCGTCACCCGCGACGCCGTGGATGCGAGGGGCGCGGCCGACCCGACCGCACAGGGCGGCAGATACCTCGGTGCGGGCAAGTGGGGGTACGTGCGCGACCTGCGCGACGCGGGGGCGACGATCGAGAACCACACGCTGACCCACCCGAACCTGCCGGCGCTCGGCTACGAGGGCCAGAAGGCCGAGATCTGCGGCGTCTCCAAGCTGATCCGCAGGCACACCGGCACCACCCCCACCCTGTTCCGCCCGCCGTTCGGCAACCACAACACCCTCACCCGCAGGGCCGCCAAGGCCTGTGGCATCGACGCGCTCCTGCTCTGGACCGCGACCGTGCAGCCGGGCGGGAAGATCGCCTACCAGGTGCCCGACAAGAAGCTCCGCCCCGGAGACGTCCTGCTGCTGCACTTCCGTCCGAACCTCGCCCGCGACTTCGGGATCCTCGTCGCGAAGATCAAGCGCCGGGGCTTCGAGATCGGCAACCTCGACGCGTATCTGGAGGCCGCGACCCGCTGAGCGATCGGCGCACAGCGGGAGGCCGCGACCCGCCGAGTGATCTCGGCCGCGTGCCGGACGGCGGGTCCACCGCCCGGCGTAACCCTCCAAGCGATCTCGGCCGCGTACCGGACGGCGGGTCCACCGCCCGGCGTACCCGGAAATCCCCCAGGAGACGGACGTCCCGGAGAGGGCGCCCGGCCCATCATTGAGCCACGCCCCGGGGGGAAGCGGGCGCGGGGATCGCCGGGCCCGGCGGAACACATGTCCTGCGCGCGCGGGGCGCCCGAGAGGGGATTCTCGGGGGCACGAGGAAGATCCGGCGTCGCGAGCCGACAGAGACGATCTTGGTTCGACGGAGAAGTGCGGTCTCCCACCGGGCCATGTGACAAAGATCGCAGCGGTTCGCGGCGCCTCTCCCTCCCGTTGCTCTACAAGCCGTAGTACTACTAGAAGTAGAACTACGAGTCGTAGAGCTCCTGGCCCGCGAAGGGAACGCAAGGGGAAGATGGACGCACTAGACCTGGCCCGGTGGCAGTTCGGGGTGACCACCGTGTACCACTTTCTGTTCGTACCCCTCACGATCGGTCTCGGCGTCTTCGTGGCCGGCCTGCAGACCGCCTGGCACCGGACGGGCAAGGAGCACTACCTGCGGCTCACGAAGTTCTTCGGGAAGCTCTTCCTGATCAACTTCGCGATGGGCGTGGTGACCGGCATCGTGCAGGAGTTCCAGTTCGGCATGAACTGGAGCGAGTACTCGATCTTCGTGGGCGACGTCTTCGGCGCGCCGCTCGCTCTGGAGGCACTGCTCGCGTTCTTCCTGGAGTCGACCTTCATCGGCCTGTGGATCTTCGGCTGGGACAGGCTCCCCAAGCGCGTCCACCTCGCCACCATCTGGGCCGCGGTCATCGGGTCCAACCTGTCGGCGTACTTCATCCTCGCCGCCAACGCCTGGATGAAGCACCCGGTCGGGTACGAGGTGGTCGACGGCAAGGCCAGGATGACGGACCTGTGGGCGGTGCTCACCAACTCCGCGGCGCTCGCCCAGGTGCCCCACGTGATCGCCGGAGCCTTCGTCGTGGCGGGCGGCTTCGTGCTCGCGATCTGCGGCTACCACCTCCTGCGCGAGCGCCGCACCGGCGCCGGCGCGCTCCCGGGTGCCGGCACGGCCTCGGTGACGGCGCCGCGTGGCGGCCCGAGCATCTGGCGGACCCCGATGCGGGCCGCGCTGCTGATGACGGCGATCGCCGGGGCCCTCGTCGCGGGCAGCGGCGACATGTCGGCCAAGCTGCTGTACGAGCAGCAGCCCATGAAACTCGCCGCCGCGGAAGGACTGCGGCACGACACCGCCGGCGCGGCGTTCTCGCCCGTCCCCGGGATCGAGGTGCCCATGCTGCTCAGCTTCCTGTCCACCGGCGACCCGAACGCCGTGGTCCAGGGCACCGAGGACCTGCAGGCGCGGTACGAGGAGCGGTTCGGCCCCGGTGACTACCGGCCCAACCTGCCGGTGGTCTTCTGGTCCTTCCGCGTGATGATCGTCTTCGGTCTGTCCACGGTGGCCCTTTCCGTGCTCGGTCTCTGGCTCACCCGCCGCAGGCGGCGCGGCACCCCCCTCGCCCCCCGGGAGATTCCCGCCTGGTTCGCCCGGTTCTGCGTGCTCGCGTTGCCACTGCCGACCGTCGCGATGATCGCCGGTTGGCTGCTCAGCGAGATCGGCCGCCAGCCGTGGACCGTCCAGGGCGAACTCCTCACGGCCGCGAGCGTCTCGCCGGGCGTCAGCCTGGCCGAGGTGGCCGTCTCGCTCGCGGTCTTCACGGCGCTGTACGGCGCGCTCGCGCTGGCCGAGGCGGTACTGCTCACGCGCCACGTCAAGGCGGGTCCCGAGCCCGCCGCCCCCGCCGCTCCCCTCGCGCCGCCGCCCTCACGCGACGACGAGGACGCGGACGCCCGGCTCCAGCCGACCCTCATGTACTGAAGGCGACGACGATGGAACTCACCACCTTCTGGTTCGCGGTCATCGCGTTCCTGTGGACCGGCTACTTCGTGCTGGAGGGCTTCGACTTCGGCGTGGGCATGCTGGCACCCGTACTGGCGAGGAACGAGGCCGAGCGCAAGCAGGTCCTGGGCACGATCGGCCCGGTCTGGGACGGCAACGAGGTCTGGCTGATCACCGCGGTCGGCGCCATGTTCGCCGCCTTCCCCGCCTGGTACGCCGGACTGCTCAGCGAGTTCTACCTGCCGATCGTGCTGGTCCTCGTCGGGCTGATCGTGCGCGGCGTCGGCCTGGAGTGGCGCGGCAAGGTCCAGCACGCCTCCGACCGCGTCTGGTGCGACCTGGGCGTGCTGGTCGGCAGCGCCCTGCCCGCGTTCCTGTGGGGCGCGGTCTTCGCCGATCTGCTGCGGAGCAGCGCGGCGGCCGCCCTCGTCGGCGGAGTGTTCTCGCTCTCGGTGTGCGTGCTGCACGGGGCGGTGTTCGTCGCGCTCAAGACCACGGGACCGGTGCGCTCCCGTGCCCGGCGCGCCGCCCTGATCGCCTCCGTGGTGGCACTGCCCGCCGCGGTGGCGGCGCTGTCGACCATTCCCGTCGCGACCACGACGATCGACGCGTGGTCGGCGGCCCCGTGGCTGTGGGCGGCCTCGCTCGCCGCGATGGCGGCCCTCGCCGCCGGAATCGCGCTCACCTGGCGCGGCCGGGACGGCTGGGCCTTCGCCGCCACGGCCTCGTCCATCGCGCTGGGCGGCGCCGCCCTGTTCGGCGCCCTGTGGCCCGCCCCTTTCCCCGGCCTCACCGTCGCCGAGGCCGCCTCGGGCCCGTACACGCTGGGCGTGCTGACCTGGATCGGCCTCATCGCGCTGCCGTTCGTGCTCGGCTACCAGGCCTGGTCGTACTGGGTCTTCCGCAAGCGCCTGGTCGCCGAGGTCTCCTGAGAACACCGGCCACCCCGACCCGGCCGCCCCGGGCAGCCGCCTCAGTGCAGGCCGAGCCTGGCGAGCGGCTCGACGAGTTCCCTCTCCTCGTAGGACAGGTGCGACAGGAGCGTGTCGCTCAGCAGGTCCATCGCGCCCCGCAGGGCCTTGTGACCGTCGGGTTCGGAGACGAAGGCGACCAGCGCCCGGTCGACGTCTTCGAGGACCTCGTGGATGGCGTGGTGCTCCTGCTCCAGCCGGTCGACGACGGGCACCAGCCCGGGGTCCGCGCGGCGCAGACGAGGGAAGAGGCTCTGGTCCTCGATGGTGTGGTGGGTCGTGACGACCCGGCAGTAGGACTCGCAGTACGCGCCGACCGTCCAGTTGTTCTGGCGCATCGTCATCGCGTTGATGTGCGAGCGCGCGATGCCGGGATCCATCGCTCCGGAGGTGACCTCCTCGACGAGCCGCCGTACCTCGGCCAGTTCCTGGCGGAGGTGGTCGTGGACGTCGACGAGATGGCGTCCCGCCGCCTGCTCCCTGGGGGTGTAGGTGCGGGCCGGGTCGGGAGCGGGACCGGTGGGCCGGGTGGTCTCGTCCCAGACCCGGACATCGGAGAGCCGGGTGCCGTCGTCCGGGGTCGGCGTGACCCCCAGGGCGGGAGGGACCCCGCCGCCGAGAGCGGCGACGGGCGCGGGGTGGGCGGTGACGTCCGGTGACACGCTCCGCGCGATCTCCGCACTCACTCCGGTGGGCCGGCCCGCGCCGGTGGCCGCAGGCGAACCGGCACGCTCGGCGTCCACGAGTTCGCGTACGGCGGGGACGACCTCGGCGGCGAACCGCCGGATGTCGTCGGGGTCGTCACTCGCGAGGATGTAGGCGCTCATCCCCTGGTCCAGGGTGAGCTCGGCGAGCTGCTCGGCCCACACGCCCGCGGGTCCCTGGAGGAAGGCGCGGCCGGAGCCGGTGAAGGTGCCGCCGATGTTGTACAGGCGCCGGATGTCGGCGGGTGAGCGTCCCGCGCCGAGAGCGGCCTCGTCGATGATCGCGTTCATCGCCGGGAGCGCGTCCAGGCCGGCGTAGGCGTGGCTGGGCAGCCAGCCGTCCGCGAGCCTGCCGGTCATGTCGAGCATGCGCCTCTTGTAGGCCCCCAGCCAGATGCCGACGTCGTGGACGGGGGCCGGACCGGGGTGTGCCCCCCGCACGCGGTGGTGGCCGCCGTCCACCCGCACAGCTCTGCCCCCTGCCTTCCACATGGCCCGGATGACCTCGATGCCCTCCTCAAGCGCGTCGACCCCCTGGGCCGCGGTCAGCCGCGGGCCACCGAGAGCGGCGATACCGTCCCAGAAGGCGCCCGCTCCCAGCCCGAGCTCGACGCGGCCACCGCTGAGGATGTCCAGGGTCGCGACGCTGCGGGCGAGCACCGCGGGCGGGCGCAGGGGCAGGTTCGCCACGTTCGGCGACACTCGCAGCGTCGAGGTGCCGGCCGCGATGACCGAGAGCAGGGTCCACGTGTCGAGGAACCGCGCCTGGTACGGGTGGTCCTGCACGGTCACCAGGTCCAGCCCCACCTGCTCGGTGAGCCTGGCGAGCGCGACGACCCTCTCGGCCTGGTCGGCCACCGGTGTCAGGAATGTCCCGAACAACAACTCGTGCCGGTAGTCGGGCATGTCTCTCCTCGGTGCGTCATCTCGGATGCGCGACACACGTCCCTTCCGGACGCGCGGCACCGCGATGGTGCGGCAGGACAGATCGTATGTAAAACAGATGAATTGTCAAACAGAAGGTCTCGCTAACCGTCGATCCTGGTAACCTCGTGACATGCCCGCGCCCCGACCCACCAGTGCCGAGACCCAGGACGCCCTGGACAGCGATTTGGGCTGGACCCTCGGAGTCGTCTTCCGCGCCTACGTCAGGACGGCGAACGCGCTGGTCAGCCACCTCCCCGGCGGCCCGCGCGGTTACCAGGTGCTCGCCGCGGCGGCCCAGGGACTCCCCGGCGGCCAGGGCGCGCTGGCACAGCGTCTCGGCGTCGACAAGACCGTCATGACCTACCTGCTCGACGACCTGGAGAAGGCCGGGCTGGTCGAGCGCCGCCCCGACCCCGCCGACCGGCGCAACAAGCGCGTCGTCGCCACCGAGCGGGGCAGGGCGGCCTGGGTCGACACGCAGACCCGGCTGGAGCACGCCGAAGACCATGTGCTGGAGCCGCTGGACCCCGCCGACCGCTCGGTGTTCCGGGAACTGCTGCGCAGGCTCGCCGCCCGGGCCGACAGCCTCGACCCGGAGCACAACACCTGCCGGCTCGTCGAGGAGCTCGCCCCGGAAAGCGTCCCCTCGGCATCGGCCGCCCCCGCCAAGCCGCGACGCTCCCCCCGCCGCTGACCACCGGCCGTCGCGAGCGCCCGTGAGCACGCCCGCGAGGCCGCCGGAGGATCGGTGGGCATGAAGAACCAGGCGCCGAGAACCCGCCGAACCGGGCGCACCGAAGATCCGGAGAAGCCGTTCCGGGCCGGGGACGCACCCACCCCCGGCCCGGAACCGCCCCGGACGCGACTCAGCCGACGGACAGGATCAGCGTGGAGCTGTAGGCGGAAGACGCTCCCGCGCCGAATCGCTGGTCGTTCACCACCGATCCGTAACCGGCGCCGCTCGCCCAGTGAAACGTCATCACCGGCCGGTTCCCGCTGAAGTCGATGTTGCCCACCATCTCGGTGAAGTTACTGCTGCCACCGATCCGCGACGAACCGTTCGCCGCGAAGACCCAGCTGTTCCCCTGCCTCTGGAACCGGCCGCGCAGCGGATAGAGGTCCGTGCGCACGTTGGTGGTATTGAAGGCGAACGTGCCGTTTCCCGAGAAGACCCACACCGCGTTCCTGACGCGCGAGAGCGCGCTGTTCGCCCAGGCGGGCTGCCCCTTCAGCTGCTGGAACCGGGTGACCCTCGCCGTACGGAAGCGGTAGGGGAAGGCGGCACTCACCACCTGCCCGGACCCGGTGGGCGCGCTCGCCCCGGCCTGTCCCGACGCGGACGCCTGCGCGGCAGGAGCCGACACCACGGCCCCGGTGAGCAACACCCCCGCGGCGAGCGCCCTCGCCACCCTTCCCCTGCTCCTCCCGGTCCGGGCCCTCCTGCTCCACGTCCCGTCCTCGTCCGCCCTCGCCCTCGCCCTCGCCCGGATTCGACTCCTCGACCCCATGAAATCCATGCCGATCTCCCTCCCGGCACCCTCTCCACCCTGTCTCCCACCCGGCGGCAGAAGATGCATTCCTGACTACAGGAGTAGCGTAAAGCGAAATCTTCCTTTCCCGAAAGACGGAGGGCAATACGATCTGGAGAAGCAACAGAAAACGAGAGAAAGAGCCAGATCAACCCGACCACCAGCTCAGAGCAACGTACTATTTGTCGGTATTGTAATTAATTTATCTGACTATATTTTTGTCGCCTTGGAAACCAGACGAGAGCTCCTGCACACATCTCCACGAAAGCGCGATTGACCTCAAGAAGACTTGAGGTTGAAGACTGACCCCCATGGCCTCCCTCATGGACATCGGAGTGATCCTGCCCAGCGTCGCCGTACAGCGAGAGCAGCGGCTCGACCTGGGCACCGCCGCACGGCACGCGGAGCAGGTAGGGCTGGACGGCGTCTGGCACGGCGACCATCTGGCCACCGGAACGGCGTCGCTGGACTGCGCCGTGGCGCTCGCCGTCGCGGCGGGGGCGACCGCGCGGATCAGGGTCGGGGCGAGCGTGTTCGTCCCGGCGATCCGCCCCCTGGCGTGGGCGGCCAAACAGGTCGCGAGCCTGCAGCACGTCTCCGGCGGACGGCTGGTCCTGGGCGTCGGCTCCGGCGGCGGCCCCGGGCAGTGGGCGGCGGCCGGAGTGCCGTACGGGGAGCGCGGCAGGCGCACCGACACCGCGCTGGAGCTGCTCGCGCGGCTACTGGCCGGGGAGACCGTCGCACTGGTGGACGAGCCGGGAGAGGTACGGCTCGAACCGGCCGTGACGCCCCCGCCGATCTGGGTCGGCAACGCGTCGGCGGTGGCCGTTCGACGCGCGGCCCGCCACGGGGACGGCTGGTTCCCCTCGATGATCCCCCCGTCGGAGGTGGCCTCGGGCAGGGCCACGCTCGCCGAGCTCGCCGCCTCCCACGGACGCCCGGAGCCGGTCGTCGCCATCGGCGCCACCGGCGTCCTCGGCACGGCTCCCGGACTGCCCACCCTCGATGCCATCGCCTCGCGCATCACCGGATACGGCATCCCCATGGAGAAGGCCGTGCGTCTGCCCCTCACCGGCGAACCCGCGCAGGTGGCCGAGCGGCTCGCCGCCTACCGCGAGGCCGGGGCGCGTCACGTGGTCCTGGGGTTCGCGGGAGGCGACTGGCGCGAGCAGTGCGACCTCCTGGCCGAGACCCGCACCCTCCTGCCCTGACCACCTCGATGAGGGCTCGGCGCCCTCTTCGGCCGACGCCGCTGCGGCGACGCGGGCGGCGGTCGTCAGCCGGGCTGGCTGTTGTCCTTGAGCGCGCCCCAGCCGTGCCAGTTCACGATCTCGATCCAGGCGCTGACCCGGCCACGGTCCCGCTGGGGGTACGGCTTCCCCGTGTACTGACGGGACAGCCTGTCGATGTCGCTCAGATCCTTGTCGTCATACATCTCGGCGACGTTCCCGCTGATACTGACGTGGGTGTACCAGCCGTTCTCGTCGAGCACGGTGAGGGAGACGCGGGGATCACCGCGCATGTGGTCGAGCCGCCTGCGGCCCTCGTCCATGTTGACCAGGATCCGGCCGTCGTCCCAGAGATACCAGGTGGCCGTGGACACCGGCCGTCCGTCGGGCCGAAGCGTGGTGATGACGGCGGGGTTCGGCTTCTTCAGCATCGCGACTGCCTCATCGGGAAGCGGCGGCTTTGACATGATCGCTCCTCTTCGTCTCCGTGCCCCTGCGATGCAGGTGACGCGTGCGGTTCACGAGATACATGCCCACGGTGCCATGTCGCGGACAACGACCGCCCCTCGGCCCTCCACACGCGGACCACCCCTTGCCTGACCTTGGCGTAATGCCCGCCAAGGTCAGGCAAGGGGGTTCGGTCACCGGTCCGCAGAGTGCGCCCTTCGGCCCGTGACACCTACCGGGACCCGACCGGAACCCATAATTCACATGCATATAAACGACTTTTAGGGCCACACTTATCGTCCGCCACTCGAAAATCGTGCACACATTTTCGCCACAGAAATTCGATCTGTTTCACCATTCCGCGAGGGAGGGGCTTGTTTGGCAGGTGTGCCGCTGTTTAACCTGTGAAATGAACGGGAGCCGCCTCCTGAACTGTTTCTGTACGGTGAGCCATACGAGAGGATCGTTGTGGCCGACCTCGATCGAGAGGCTATGCGGGCAGTGGTGGAGCGGATTCAGCGGCTGTCGGACGAGCACTGGTGGGCACTTGACCCTTCCTGCCGTCTGATGGAGAACGACGCGTGGGTGGGGCCGACGGGCACCCGATTCGGCACCGAGGTTCATGCCCATCAGCGAGAACTGCGTGACCTGCTCACCACAGCAGTACACAGTGCGCAGAGCAAGCTGGCATCGCTACCGGGCAAGGCATGACCGAGTCGAGCTTCACCGGTGTCAAACAACCCGAGTTCGACACGATGACCAGCAAGCACACCCAGACGGCCGGGCGACTGGAACAACTGGCACAGACGCTGTACGGCGAGCTCCAGCGTGCCGGGCTGGACACCTCTCCGGCGCTGCGCCTACGCGACCTGGCCGGACGGGTCGACAAGCAGGCCGCCGACCTGCGACGAAGACAGGCGCTGGTCCGCGAGTTGGAGCGGGAGAAAATCAGTTTCGGCACCTCCAGACCCGAGGGATCCTTCATGCGGATGCCCGACGGACTGGACGCCGCCCAGGGCCTGCTCGACGGGAGCCTGGCCGCCGGCGCGGCCTTACTCGCCGCCGGTGGCGACGACAAGGCTCTCGCCCGGCTACAGAAGTACGCGGGCCGCGGCAAGGACCCGGAGTTCGCCAAGGTGCTCCTGGCCAAGCTGGGGGCCAAGGGTGTCACCCAGCTTCCCGGCACCCTGGCGGCGCAGCTGAACGAGGCCCGCAACCGGGGCGACACGGCGCGGCTGGAACGTCTCTCCGCACAGGGCAGGCAGGCCCTGCGCATGCTGGGCGACGCCCTCGCCCAGGGAACCGATCCCAAGAATCCCGCGTACGCGGGCGATGGTTTCCTCAAACAACTCGCCGAGCAGGGCCGGACCGAACATACCGTCGGCGATGTGAAATACGCCGGATACCAGGCACAGGCACTTCTCTGGCGCGCCAACGACGGGAAACCACCGCTCTCCGCACGGTTCATGGAACTCGTCGGCGGCGACGCGGTCGCCTACGAGAAGGAGCAGTACGAGGGCAGATGGGCGGCGAGCAAGGACGTGCTCGGCCAGGCGGTGGTCAACGGCAGGCAGGTCCCCCTGTTCGACCTGGCCGCCGCACTGAGCCTGGGTCCCCTGCTGAACGTGGGGGCGGGAGCGGTGAAAAAGAACGGGAAACCCTCCAACACGACGGTTGTGGAAGACCTGCTGCACGCGGCCGGGTCCGGTAAGGAGTCCTCCCAGGCGCTGCTCGCCCACACTCCGGCGGGGTGGAAGCAGTCCGTGTTGACCCATCTGCTGACCACCAGACTGGACGCCTTCCGCTACACCGGCGCTCACGAATCGTTCACCAACGTGCTGCTGAACGCCACGACGGGTCAGGACGCCACCTCCCGGAAGCTGGCCGCCGAGCTGACCAAGGTCCTGGCCGACGAGGTCCGAGGAGCTTTCGGCAAGGCCGACGACGGCAACCTGGAGATCACCGACAGGGCGGCATTGGCTCGGCTTGACCCCCTGCGCTATCCACTGGCCCGGGCGATGGCCGCCAACATCGACCAGCTCTCCAACGTGCTCCTCAACCACGGCACGTTCGGCAAGGCCGACGCCACGGACATGTCGTACGCGCTGGCCCTGGCCACCCGCGATGACCGGGGCTTCGAGGCACTGCTCCGCGCCCAGACCGAGCACATGAAGGCGGCCCTCGACAGCATGCCCCCGGTCGGTCTGGACGCCTCCAACCTCAAGGCACTCGGCTTCACCGCGGCCGATCTCAAACGTTTCGACTTCGACGAGGACGGCCGCATCGGCAAGGCCGACGTCAAACAGTTCCTTCTCGATCGTGTCGTGGAGGAGGCGGAGCCCTTCTCGCATCTCGTCGAGATTCGCCGCCAGACGTTGATCGCCGAAGGGCTGGACGACAAAAAGGCGAGCGAGGCGGTAAAGAACATGGTGCGTGAAACGATCGGGCTGATCCCGTTCCCAGGCACCAAGCAGGTAGGCGAGCTGGCCGAAGGGGCCTTCGGCTCGCTGATCACTAGTCAGTACGACAAGGTTTCCGGAGCCGCCTACGACGCGATCTCCAATCAGGCCGCCCAACTGGTTTCGGACAAGAGCCTGAGTCTGGACGAGACACACCGAACACTGGCGGATGATCGGATCGGCGTGGAGAGACTGGCGGAGCAGATGATCGCCACAGCCATGTTGAACAAGGGCGTGCTCGACTCCGGTGATTTGAAAGGCAAGATTTTCGCGACCGGAACCCCGCCGACGATCAAGCCCTTCATTGAGATGAGTCCAGCTGAATACGGCAACTTTCTTGACTGGGTTCGCCAAAAAAGTGGGAGCAGCGATCTAATCAACCGCTTCAACAGCACTTTGCGTGTCACCAGCAGAGTGGACGACTATCTCGATCTCCAGATCCCGTCATCCTCGGGAGGGAGCAAGTGAGACATCGCAGTTCGGTGGCCGCTTTGCTCGCCTTCGTGATCCTCGGCGCGGCCTGCAGTCCGGAGGCCACTCCCGCTCCAAGCCCCGCACCCGCCACCCTCAGCCCGATTGTCGACTCATCTCCCTACATCTGCAAGTTCGTGCCCGAGCAGGCATTCCGAATGGTCACGGGTTTAACCGGGCCGCTCGCCGAACTCACGGACGGCACCGACGAGGACGGTGCTTGCCGGACACCGGACATCTACCCCAACCCGTTGGGAATCGGTTGGGCGTTAAAAGGAGACTTCGACTACATCCTGGACGACAAACGTAAGGCATACACCGAGCACGGAGCGGTCACACTGCCCGCTGACCTCGGTGAGGGACTTTCGGTTTACCTGCCGAACGGCCCGTATACCGGTCAGCCATACGAGGTGGTCGCGAAGTTTCGCTGCGGCGGTAAGGAGCGGCTGCTCACCATGTTCTTCGCGGCGTTCGCCAAAGGCAGGGACGGGATCAGGGACATGATCGACCTGATGCGGATCGCCCAGAAACGCTACGGCCACCTCTACAAGTGCGCACTCGGCGAATAGCCCCAGCCCCATCACTCCTCAGAAGGCCTTCACGATCGAACAGTCGCGCTTGGCCTCAACGACTGTCAGGTTCGCAAATGGAAGCCCTGGCACCGACCTGTCACCACCTGCATGGCGACAGGACAGGAGTCACCGGAACCCGCGAAAAGCCGTCGGGCGTCGCCTCCTTTCGAAGGCGACGCCCGACGGCTTTTCGATTCAACGATCTATCGATGAGGCGACAGATCGTTGTCCACCGATTTTCAGGGAACCACGTAAGGGCTGTAGTAGTACCCTCCGTTGGTGATGTCCTGCATTCGCACCCGGCATGAGCCCTGGTTACCGACCGCGAAGACGAAGCTCTTCACCTGGCCCGCCGAGATGGAGAAGGGGCCGTTGTCGTCTTTCTGGAAACCATTTATGCACATCAGGCGGAATCGCGCAGTGAGCTTGGATCCCTCGTTCTTGTAGTAGGCCACGTCGTAACCACCCGGACTTCCGGTAATACCACGCGCACACAATTCGTTGTTGCTGATCGGAGCGCACTTCACCGGGCCGAGAAAGGCTGCCGTGCCTGCCTGGGCGGCGGATGCGGAAAGAGCGGTCAGCGGCACAGCGGCGCAAACCGCCGCAAGCGCGACGGCGCCGATTCGACGAGTGATCACTCGTTGATCCTTCCTAGATGAACCGTTGTTCTGTGGAACCTAGGCAACGATCACTGTTCGGCCGTGCTTTCGACAACCTGTAAGGCTCCAGGGTGCGGCTGAGGCGCCGACAAGATAGGACGAGGTAGCGTGAACGCGCGGTCAAGCGGCCGAGTGATCCCGCAGATCTCCCGGAGACGACTCGCGTCGGGCCGAGAAGAGCCGGCCCCGGGAACCCCGATGCCCCCGGAGGTCAGGTCGTAGCGGCGTGGCGCAGGTCGAAGAGCTCCGACGGGGAGATGGGCATCTTGTCGATCCGGATCCCCTCGGCGTCCTCGATCGCCGAGGCGAGCACCGCCGAGACCGGGATGACCCCCGCCTCGCCCGCGCCCTTGATACCGAGCGGGTTGAGCGGGGACGGCGTCTCCAGGTGCGCGGTCTCGATGAAGGGCACCTCGGTGGCGTACGGCATCAGGAAGTCCATGAAGGAGGCGTTCAGCAGCTGGCCGTGACCGTCGTAGACCATCTTCTCGTACAGCGCCCCGCCGACGCCCTGGCCGACGCCGCCGTGGATCTGGCCCTCGACGATCATCGGGTTGATCAGCTTGCCGCAGTCGTGGACGACGGCGTAGCGCAGGATGCGGATCTCGGCGGTGAGCGGGTCGGTCTCGACGATGGCGGCGTGCATGCCGGAGGCGAAGGTCGAGCGGATCGGCGAGTAGTAGTCGCGGCCCTCCAGCCCCGGCTCCTCCCCGTCGGCCACCGGCGGCCGGTCGTAGGAGGCGGCGCCGGCGAACTGGGTGGCTCTGGCCGCCTCCTCGTCGAAGGCGTAGCGCAGCGGGTTGGACAGCACCGCCACGGTCGCGAGCGGGATCGAGGCGCCGGGGGTGCCCGCCACCCGCACCTCCCCGTCGACGATCTCCAGGTCGCGGGGGTCGGCCTCCAGCGCGTCGGCGGCGATCCGCAGGGCCTTCTCCCGCACCTTCCTGCAGGCCAGCGCGATCGCGTTGCCGCTCATCACCGCGGCGCGCGAGGCGAAGGTTCCGACCGCGTAGCCGAACCTGCGGGTGTCGCCGGTGACGACCGAGACCCGTTCCATCGGCACGCCCAGCTCGGACGCGGCGATCTGCGCGAACACCGTCTCGTGGCCCTGGCCCTGGGAGGTGAGGCCGGTGGAGACGTGCACCCGGCCGTCCGAGGTGACCTGGACGTGCCCGCCCTCGTACGGGCCGACGCCGGTGCCCTCGACGTAGCAGCCGACGCCGATCCCGATCGTGCGGCCCTCGGCGGCGGCGCGGGCCTTCAACGCGGGGAAGTCGTCCCAGCCGATCAGCTCCTTGAGCATCCGCAGCGACTCGGGGTAGTCGCCGCTGTCGTAGATGAGCGGGCGGCCGTCCTGGAAGATCAGGCCCTGGTCGTAGGGGAACTCGTCGGGCTGGATGAAGTTGGCCGCGCGCACCGCCGTACGGTCGGCCCCCAGATACTCGGCGATGTGGTCCATCGTCCGTTCCATGCAGAAGACCCCCTGGGGGCGGCCCGCCCCGCGGTAGGGGGTGACCTGCACGGTGTTGGTGTAGATCGAGGAGAACTCGACCCGGTAGGCGCCGATCCGGTAGGGGCCGAGCAGCTGGGTGGAGGTGATGATCGGCACGATGATCCCGTACGGCGTGTAGGCGCCGTGGTCGTGCAGGATCTCGACGTCCAGGCCGAGCACCCGGCCCTCGTCGTCGAAGCCGACCCGGACCGACTGCACCTGGGCCCGCTCGTGCGCGGAGGAGACGAAGTGCTCGCGCCGGTCCTCGGTCCACTTCACCTCGTGGCCGAGCGTGATCGCCGCCCACGGGACCAGGATCTCCTCCGGCCACGGGTGGACGATCTTCACGCCGAACCCGCCGCCCACGTCGGGGGCGATCACCTCGACCTTCGGCAGCGGCAGGCCGAGCTTGGCGGCGATGGCCATCCGGACGCTGGTGGAGGTCTGGGTGCTGGAGTGGACGCGCAGGGAGCGGTCGTCGGCGTCCCAGCGGGCGTGCACGCCGCGGCCCTCCAGCGGCATGGACGCGCTGCGCTCGATGTCGAGCCGGAAGGACAGCGTGTGCGGCGCGGCGTCGATCGCCTCGCGCGCGCCGAGCCCGGCGTCCGAGGGCACCTCCTGGACCAGGTGCGCGCCGACGTTGCCCGGCACGCCCTCGTGGACGAGCTGGGCTGACTGCGCGGCCTCCTCCACGCCGACCACCGGCTTGAGGATCTCGTAGTCGACCTGGATGAGCGCGCAGGCGTCCTCGGCGAGGTAGCGGTCGCGGGCGACGACCATCACGACGGGCTCGCCGACGTGCCTGACGATCTCGCGGGCGAGCGGGTACGCGGTGCGGCCGTGGGTGAGCGCCGGGTGCGGGATGAGCAGCGGCAGCGGCTGGGCGAGCGCGCCGGGCAGGTCCTCCCAGGTGTAGATCGCCACCAGTCCCTCGACCTCGATGGCGGCCGAGACGTCGATGTCGCGGATCCTGGCGTGGGCGTGCGGGGAGCGGACGAACGCCGCCTCCAGCGCCCCGGCTCCCAGGTCGTCCAGGTACAGGCCCCTGCCGGTGAGCAGCCGGGGGTCCTCGCGCCGGGTGACCGGTTCGCCGAACAGTTTCGTGGTCACGGGTCCTCCGCCATGATCTCGGCCGCGCGGTGGACGGACTTGACGATGTTCTGGTAGCCCGTGCACCGGCACAGGTTGCCGGAGACGCCCTCCAGCACCTCCTCGTCGGTCGGCGCCGGGTTGTCGCGCAGCAGCGCGGTCACCGTGCACAGGAAGCCGGGGGTGCAGAAGCCGCACTGCAGGCCGTGGCACTCGGCGAAGGCCCGCTGCACCGGCGAGAGCGTGCCGTCGGAGTCGGCGAGTCCTTCGACGGTGGTGATGTCGCGCCCGTCCACGGTGACCGCGAACGTCAGGCAGGAGCGGACGGGCTCGCCGTCCAGCAGCACCGTGCAGCATCCGCAGACGCCGTGCTCGCACCCGACGTGCGTGCCGGTCAGACCGAGGTCGTGCCGCAGGCAGTCCGACAGCAGCCGCCGCGCGGGAACCTCGGCCTGCCGGAGCACCCCGTTGACGGTCAGCGTGATCTCATGCATCCGCGGCCTCCCTGGCGGCGTCACGGAGTGCCTGCTCGGTGAGCACTCCGGCGAGGTGCCGCCGGTAGGCGGCGGTCGCGTGGATGTCGGCCTCGGGGTCGACCCGGTCCCGTACGACGCGGGCCGCCGAGGCCCAGTCGGCCGAGGCGGCCGGGCGGTGGCCGACGGCCTCGGAGACGTCGACGAGCAGCGGCACGGGGCCCAGGCTCACGCACGCCACCGTCGCCGAGGTGATCCTCAGGTCGTCGTCCAGGACGACGAGCGCCGCGATCCCGGCCAGGGCGTAGTCGCCGTGCCTGCGGGCGACCTCGCGGAACGCGGTGCCCGAGCGCGGGGGCGGCGCGGGGAAGAACGCGGAGACGGCCAGCTCACCGGGGGTGACCGCCGACTCCAGCGGGCCGGTGAAGAAGTCGTCGGCGGCCACGTCCCTGACGGCGCCGGACCGCGCCAGGCGCACCGAGCCCCGCAGCAGGGCGAGGACGGCGGGCAGTTCGGCGGCGGGGTCGGCGTGGGCCAGGCTGCCGACCACGGTTCCCCGGTTGCGGATCACCGGGTGGGCGACCAGCCGGAGCGCCTTGCCCAGCAGCGGCTGGGCGGCGGCGGCCGATCCGTCGCGTTCCACCTGGGCGTGCCTGGCGAGGGCTCCGACGCGGACGCCCTCCGGTGTGACGTCGACGAACGCCAGCTCCGCCAGCCGGTTGATGTCGATCAGGTGGGCGGGGGCGGCGAGCCGCATGTTCAGCATCGGGATCAGGCTCTGCCCCCCGGCGAGCACCTTGCCGTGCTCCCCGGCCCCGGCGAGGGCGTCGAGCGCCTCGCCGAGGGAGCGGGGAGCGTGGTATTCGAACGGGGGTGGCTTCACCCGGTGGCCTCTCGTCGCGGCTCCGACACCTGCGGACCGGCACCGCCGCCGCTGCCGCCCCGCCCGGCGATGACCCGGAGCAGGTGGTAGCCGGCCACCACCACGATGGTGCCGAGGGCGATGCCCTCCAGCGTGAAGTCCGAGCTGATCATATGCTTGACCGGGCCGATGGCGAGGATGATCCCCGCCCCGATCGGGACGAGGTTGACGGGGTCGGCGAAGTCGACCCGGTTCTCGACCCAGATCTTCGCGCCGAGCAGGCCGATCATGCCGTACAGGATGACGGTGATGCCACCGAGCACACCACCCGGCGTGGCCGCGACCAGCGCGCCGAACTTCGGGCAGAGGCCGAACAGGATCGCGATGACGGCGGCGATGTAGTAGGCGGCCGTCGAGTAGACGCGGGTGGCGGCCATGACGCCGATGTTCTCGGCGTAGGTGGTGGTCGGGGACCCTCCGAAGGCGCTGGCCACGACGGTGGCGGCGCCGTCGGCGGCGACCGCCCGGCCCATGTACGGGTCGACGTCGGTCTTGGTCATCTCGCCGACGGCCTTGACGTGGCCGACGTTCTCGGCGACCAGCGCGATCACCGCCGGCAGCACGAGCAGCACGGCGGAGAATTTGAAGTCGGGAAAGTGCGTGCTCGGCAGGCCGATCCAGTCGGCCGCCGCCACGTCTTTGAAGTCCACCCTGGGGTGCGTGTCGACCGCTCCGGTGCCCGCGTTGAAGGCGGTGATGTTCCCGAAGACCTTGTCGGCCAGCCAGGAGAGCACGAAGCCGACGATCAGACCGAGCAGGATGGCGATCCTGCCGATGAAGCCCTTGAAGAGCACAATGAGGACGAAGGTGACGGTCATCGTGATCAGGGCGATCCACTGGTCCTGCGGCCAGTAGATGTCGGCGACGACGGGCGCCAGCCCGAAGCCGATCAGCATGACGACGGCGCCGGTGACGACCGGTGGGAAGACGCGGTTGATGATCTGTACGCCGAGGAAGTGGATGGCCACGCCCACGAGCGCGAGGACGAGTCCGGCGACGAGGATGGCACCGGTGACGATCGCGTCGGTGGCGGGCGTGTCACCGCCCATGAGCGCCCGGATCGCGAGCACGCCGCCCACGAACGACGCGCTGGTCCCGAGGTAGCTGGGGACCTTCCCCTTCACGATGAGCAGGAACATGATCGTTCCGACGCCCGAGAACATGATGGCGACGTTGGGGTCGAGTCCCATCAGCAGGGGGAAGACGAAGGTCGCACCGAACATCGCGACGACGTGCTGCGCCCCGAATCCGACCATCCGCGGCCATGACAGCCGCTCGTCGGGTTTGACCACCTCTCCTGGGGCGAGCGTTCTGCCGTCGCCGTACTTCGTCCAACCTGCAACCATCGAGCCCCACCTTTCACCGGGCCGTCGGTCGGTGAACCACCCCGCGGGCTTCCCTCCGGCGAATCCCCTTACAGCTGTTGCGGGCACGTTAGGACCGAAAGCATGCCCTTACATCGTCATGATCTGCCAAATCTGCGGGGCGTAGCAGTGGACAGCTCGCACACCGCGCACCCGCCGCCCCGGTGAGGGCCGCCCGCGGCGCCCGCCACGGGGCACGTCGATCTCCCGGCCGCCCGGATCCCGGAGCCGTCACCCTCCCGGCCACGCGGACCGCGGAGCGGTCACTTCCCGACCACGTGGATCTCGAAGCCGTCGCCGCTCACCACCTGGCCGTCACGGATCTTGCAGGTCTTGCGGAGCTCGACCTCGCCGTCCACCAGCACGTTGCCGTCGGCGATGAAGTGTTTGGCCTGACCGCCCGTCTCGGTGACGCCGCAGTATTTGAGCAGGTCGCACAGCGGGATGTATTCGGTTTCCAGCTCGAAGGTCTCGTTCACGCCGAACAGCTTAGATCCCGCCTGCGCGCCCTCCTCGCCGTGCCGGGCGCCGCCGTCGGATGCCCCCGCCGGACGCCGCCGCCGGACGCCGCCGTCAGATGCCGCGCATCCGCAGGACGTGCAGGGCGAGGGTGAGGTTCAGGCGCAGGTGGGCGTCCTCGGTGAAGCCGCCGAGCATGCGCTCCAGCTTGCCGATCCGGTAGCGCAGCGTGTTGTAGTGGAAGTGCAGCCTGCGCGCCGTCTCGGCCACGTTGAGGTTGGTCTCCAGCAGCACCTGCAGCGTACGGCGCAGGTCGGCGTTCTCCGCGTCGTCGTCGGAGGCGAGCGGGCCGAGGGTCTCGCGGACGAAGGCGTGCAGCTCGGCGGTGTCGTTGACCAGCGACAGCAGCCGGTAGACGCCGAGCTGGTCGAAGTTCGCGACCGCGCCGTTGCCGTGGAGCTGGCGGCCCACCCGCGCGGCCTTCAGCGCCTGGCCGTACGCCTCGGGCAGCGCCTCGGCCCCGATGGCGGTGCGGCTCGCGCCGGTGGAGAAGGTGGCGGGCAGGGACTCGGCGAAGGCCGCGGCGGCGTCCTTGGCGAGGCGGCCCGCGTCGACGGAGGCGTCCACGATGGTGACGACCTCGTGGGAGAACCCGGCCACCGCGCCGCGTGCGTCGTGGCGGCGCATCGCACCGGTCCAGCACGTGACGAGGCGGTCCTGGGCGGCGCGCTCGTCGCCCTCGGGGTCGAGCTCGGCCACCAGCACGGTGACCGGGCGCTGCAGGTCCCAGCCGAAGGCCCTGGCCCGGGAAGCGACCCGTTCGGAGCCTCCCGCCCTCCCGGTGAGCACGTCGCGCAGGAAGTCGGCGCGATACTTGCTCTCGACGGCGTTGACCGCCTCCTGCCGGGTCACCACCAGCGCGGCGACCGTGGCGGCACGTTCCAGAATGCCGACGTCGCTGTCACCGATCGCCCCGACCGGGCCGCAGGCGACGATCCTGCCGTGGTGGTGGCCGCCCGCCACCACCGGCACCGAGGCGTGGCGCCCGTCGGGCCCCTTCGAGGCCTCGCGCAGCGCGGCCACGTGCTCGACCGGCCCTGCCGCGGCCAGCACGTGCCCTGTCCCGTCCAGCACGGCCACCCCCGCGCCCAGCAGCCCGGCGACCTCGGCCGTCACCTCGCGCAGTCCTCCCCCGGCGAGCACGACCTGGACCAGTGCCCGGTGCGCCTCCTCCGCCCTGGCCAGTACGGCGGCCTGGCGGTTGAGGATGTCGGTGAGGACCTGGTTGAGGATGTCGTCGAAGCCGACGTCGTCGGGAAGCTGGATGAGCGGGAATCCCAGCCGGTCGGCCTGCTCCACCATCTCCTCGGGCAACTCGTCGAGATAGCGGCCGAGTTTGATGGCGAGCGCGGCCAGGCCGCGCTCGTCGAGGTCTGCCACGAGCCTGCCGAGCGACTGGGGCGTGTTGCGCAGCGGGTAGCCGGTGGTGAGCAGCAGCTCGTGCGGCTTGACCCAGGCCAGGACGTCGGGCACCTCCATCACGTTGAGGCGCTGCACGACACGGTCCAGCCCCCGCTCCCCCGCGATCAGCCGGGCTCCCGCGAGTGTCGAGACGCCGAGGACCTCGCCGACGGCGACGCCGTGAATGATCGTTCCGGTGCTCGCCGG
Source organism: Streptosporangium sp. NPDC049078 (assembly GCF_040648855.1). NCBI lineage: Bacteria > Bacillati > Actinomycetota > Actinomycetes > Streptosporangiales > Streptosporangiaceae > Streptosporangium > Streptosporangium sp. NPDC049078. Next base: position 254,112 of record NZ_JBEZEL010000008.1, on the reverse strand, counting down.
GCGTACGGGGGGTTCCATGAGGTGATTGTGACTGATGGACCCGTCTGTCAGGAAGAGCCAACCTTTGAGCGGAGTGTTGGCAGCTTTCTCCGTACGGCCTGCGTTCACGCCCGTTCTACCGTCTGCTCAATGGATGGGGGAGTCCGTGAGCGAGCGAACCGCTGGAGAGAGCACCTTCACACCTACGGGGCCTGCCGAGGAGCGCTCATGACCGTTGGAACACGCCAGAGGACGCCGAGGGCGCCGAAGACGCAGCGCGTACACGCGTGGACGCACGGGACCGGCGCGGCCAGTACCGCCCTGCGCCAGGTGCTGGAGGCGCCCCGCCGCCCGGCGCGGGTGCTGGCGGCCTTCCCGGCAGGCGTCTACCTTGAGGTACGCACGGAGATGGAACCGCAGGTCATCGCGGTGGTGACCGGGGAGGCCACCCGCCTGCCCAACGCGATGGTGGTCACCGACCCGATGCCTCGCGTCGCGGTGGGCGACGAGGCGTCCGTCGGAGACGGCTCGATCGACGTCGGACGGCTCAGCCTGCGGGCCCATCGCTGGTGGAACCCGGCCCCGGCGCTCGGTGCCGTGGAGACGGCGCGGCTGGCCCGCTCGCTGCCCGCGATGGCGGAGTTGTGCGAGCGGTCGCCGAGGCGTCCCGGACTGGAGGGCAACGGCGCTGCCGGCCTGCTGGCCCAGGGGTGCGCCGAGGGTTCGTTGCTGAAAAGCGTGACGGCCGCCGAGCAGCTGGTCGGCCTGGGTCCCGGGCTCACGCCCAGCGGCGACGACGTGCTCGCGGGGTTGCTGGTCGCGCTGCGTCACCTGGGCGGGGCGGTGGGCGCGAGACGTGCCGTGTGGCTGGCCGACTGGCTCGCCGCCGCGGTCACCTTCGACGTGCGTGGCAGGACCACCCCCATCTCGGCGGCGCTGCTGCACTGCGCCGCCCGGGGCGAGGCGAGCGGCGAGGTACTGGCCGTGCTGCGGGGGCTGGCGGGCCGGCACTCCCTGGAGCCGGCGCTGCACCGCCTCCTGCAACTGGGCCACACCTCCGGGGCCGATCTGGCGTGGGGGCTGCGGATCGGGCTCGCGGCGGTGATCGATTTGGAAGGCGGGGGCAATGGCGAGTACTGACGTGGTCCGGACGCGTACGGGGGTCTACCACGACTCCGTGAGCCTGATGCGGGTCAGCCGCACGGCGAGCGCGCTGCCCGGCGTGAAGGTCGCGGTGGTGGCGATGGCCACCGAACTCAACCTGCAGATCGCCTCCGAGCTGGGTTTCGACCTCCCCCAGGCCGGGCCCGCCGATCTACTGATCGCGCTGCGCGGCGAGAGTGACGCCCTGGAGGCCGCGTCCGCGGAACTGGACGGGTTGCTGGCCGCGCTGTCGGCCCCGTCCCTGTCCGCGGGCGGGGTCGGAGGCGGCGCCGCCGAACTCCCTCCGCGCACCGTCCGCGCCGCGGCCCGCGAGCACGCGGCCGACCTCGCCCTCGTCTCGGTGCCCGGCCCGCACGCGTTCGCCGAGGCGCTGGACGCGGTCGAGGCCGGACTGTCGGTAATGATCTTCAGTGACAACGTGCCGGTCGAGCAGGAGGTTCTGCTCAAGAGGCGCGCCGCCGAGCGCGGCGTGCTGGTCATGGGGCCGGACTGCGGCACCGCTGTGATCGGCGGGGCGGGCCTCGGCTTCGCGAACGTCCTGAGGCCCGGTCCTGTCGGGCTGGTGGCGGCCTCGGGAACGGGCGCGCAGCAGGTGACCTGCCTGCTCGACCTCGCGGGAGTGGGGGTGTCCCACGTGCTCGGCGTGGGCGGTCGCGACCTGTCCGCGGACGTGGGCGGGCTGTCCACCCTGCGTGCTCTGGAGGCCCTCGACGCCGACCCCGCCACCGAGTTGATCGTCCTGATCTCCAAGCCTCCGGCCCCCCAGGTCGCGCGGGCCGTCGAGGAGGCCGTCGCGAGGCTCGGCACACCGGTCGTGACCGCGCTGCTCGGTCCCGGACGGGCCGACCTCACCTCGGTGACCGAGGCCGCCCTGCGTGCCCTCGGCGCCCCGATCCCCACCTGGCCCTCCTGGCCCGCCCCCGGGACAGCCGATGCGTCTCCCGCGTCTCCCTCCGGGGCAGGTGGCCCCGGCGCGGAAAGGAACGTGCGGGGAATCTACTCGGGCGGGACGCTGTGCGTGGAGGCGAGGCTCATCGCCGGGACCGGCGAGTTCACCGACTTCGGCGACGACGCCTACACGGTCGGCAGGGCCCATCCGATGATCGACCCGACGCTCCGCCTGGAGGCCCTGGCCGAGGTGCCGCCCGGCGACGTCGTCCTGCTCGACGTGGTTCTCGGCCACGGCTCCGATCCCGATCCCTCCGCCAGGCTCGCGCCCGCGATCGCCGAGGCCGTCGCCGGAGGCGTCACCGCGGTGGTGGCGCTGGTCGGCTCGGAAGGCGACCCGCAGGGGCTGGCCGCGCAGGCCGGGGCACTGAACGCGGCGGGGGCCGCGGTGTTCACGTCCAACGCCGAGGCGGCCGGGTACGCCGCGCGGGTGGCCGCCGGGATCACCGCGAACACTCGTTGATCGTTCGCACTGTTCACGCCGTTCGTGCCTCCTCCTCGGAAGCGGAGGTTTCCGGGCTCGTTTCCGGCTCGGGTCTTCAGACCCGTTCCGGGCTCGGGTCTCAGGTTCATCAGGGAGAAGTGATGACGCTGTCCATGCTTTCCGGCGAGCCGGAAGTGATCACGGTGGGGGCCGACGTGCTCGGCGAGGCGCTGGACGCGCAGGCCGTCTCGCGGGTCCGGGTGGACTGGCGCCCGCCGATGCCCGGCACCGAGGCCGACCTGGCCAGGGTGCTGGCCGACCCGCGCAGGGTCCGCGCCAACGAGACGGCCGTGGGCCGCCTGGTCACGGCGCGGCCGCAACTCGTCGGGGTACGGCCGGCGCACGAGGTGCTCGACCTGCCGAAGGGCACCTTCCTGCACGCCGGCCCGCCGATCGAGTGGGAGCGGGCGTCGGGACCGATGCGGGGCGCGCTCATCGGGGCGATGCTGCTGGAAGGGCTCGCCGCCGACCCCGAGGAGGCCGAGGAGCGGCTCGCCTCCGGACGTGCCCGGTTCGACTCCTGCCACCACCACCGCACCGTCGGGCCGATGGCGGGTGTGGTCACCCCGTCGATGTGGATGTTCGAGGTGCGCGACGCCGAGCACGGCGGCACCGCCTACTGCTCGCTCAACGAGGGGCTGGGCAAGGTGCTGCGCTACGGCGCGTACGGGCCCGAGGTGCTGGAGCGGCTGCGCTGGATGGCGGATGTGCTCGGCCCGGTGCTCCAGGCCACCCTGGAGCGGAGCGGGCCGCTCGATCTCAGGTCGCTCGCCGCCCAGGCCCTGCAGATGGGCGACGAGCTGCACAACCGCAACCGCGCCGCCACCTCGTTGATGGTGCGTGAGCTCGCCCCCGACGTGGTGGAGGCCGCGCCCGGCCACGCCTCCGAGGTCCTGCGCTTCGTCAACGGCAACGACCACTTCTTCCTCAACGCGGGCATGGCCGCGTGCAAGGTCAGCACGGACGCGGCGAGGAACGTCCCCGGCTCCACGATGGTCGTCGCGATGGCCCGCAACGGCACGGACTTCGGGATCCAGGTCTCCGGGCTGGGCGACCGCTGGTTCACCGGCCCCGCGGGCGTGCCGGACGGCCTCTACCTGGGCGCCTACGGCCCCGAGGACGCCAACCCCGACATCGGCGACTCGACGATCACCGAGACGGCGGGGCTGGGCGGCTTCGCGATGGCCGCGGCCCCGGCGATCGTGAGGTTCGTCGGCGGGAACGTGTCGGACGCGATGGCGGCCACCCGGTCCATGTACGAGATCACCCTGGCCGAGCATCCCGCGTACCAGATCCCGGGGCTGGACTTCCGGGGCACGCCGGTCGGCGTCGACGTCACGCTGGTGGCCAGGACCGGCCTGCTGCCCACCGTGAACACCGGTATCGCCGGACGGGTCGCGGGAACCGGGCAGGTCGGCGCGGGGCTGGTCAGCCCGCCCGCCTCGGCCTTCACCTCGGCCCTCGCCGCACTCGCCGAGGCCGCCGATCATGAACACACGGCTACGTATTGATCTTTTGTCTATTAAGATTGGGTAAAGCTGACAATTTCTCCATCCGCCGGTAGCATTCGGCGACGTTCAGAGCGTGGACGCAAGATCAGTGATCTGAAGAGCACCGATCCTGACAAATACCGTCATACGCCTTCTCGGCATGCAAACTTCCATAACCAAATGCCCTCCCGATATCGTGTCCACCGCACAGGGCTGGTTTTGGGGAACGGGGAACGATGACCGATCGCTTGCTCGGGAGAAACCCCCTGGGGCCTGAGGGCGGCGATTCCGCGGGCGCGACACCGGAGGGCCAGGGCCGGCTGGTGGGCAGGCGCTACCGCCTGGTGTCACCGGTCGGACGTGGCGGGATGGGCATGGTGTGGCACGCGCACGACGTCCTGCTCGACCGGGACGTCGCGGTCAAGGAGTTGATCCTCCCCTACGGCCTCGACCACGCGGGCAAGCAGGGAGCCCACCGGCGGATGCTGCGCGAGGCCCGCTCGGCGGCCCGGCTCAGCCACCCCGGCATCGTCACCGTCCACGACGTCGTCGAGGAGGACGGCCGCCCCTGGATCGTGATGGAACTGGTCCGCGCCTGGTCGCTGGAGCAGGCCGTGCGGCAGAGCGGGCCACTGCCCGTGGTCCAGGCCGCGGAGATCGGCGTCCGGGTGCTCGACGCGCTCCGCCACGCCCACGCCGCCGGGATCATGCACCGCGACGTCAAGCCGGGCAACGTGCTGCTCACCTCCGACCGGGTGGTGCTCACCGACTTCGGTATCGCCGCGATCGAGGGAGACGTGACGGTCACCCAGACCGGCCTGATGATGGGCTCGCCCGCCTACATCCCGCCGGAACGGCTGTCGGGCCAGCCGTTCACACAGGCCTCCGACCTGTGGTCCTTCGGCGCCACGCTGTACGCGGCGGTCGAGGGGCGACCCCCCTACGAGGGACCGGACGCGGTGGCCGTGCTCGGCGCGATCCTCACCCAGGAGCCCAGCCGCCCGCAGCGGGCCGGTGCCCTCATCGCCGTCATCGAGGGCCTGCTCCGCAAGAACCCCGCCGACCGGATGAGCGCCTCGCAGGTGTCGGACCTGCTCGATCGGGTGCTGCGCAGCCACGGCTCCAGCACCCCGAACCGCGCGCCCAGCCCCATGCCCTCGTCGATGCCGATCCCGGGCGACTCCATGCCGATCCACCTGGTGCCCCCGCTGAACGCGCCGTCGGGGCCGCCCCCCTCCCGGATCATCGAGACGCCCTCGGGGCCGATCCGGGTCCCGTACGCCAACGACTCCTCGGGCGGCGACGCGCTCTCCGGCCCTCCGAGGTCGCACCGCGCGGACCTGCTGTCCTTTCCCGCGTCCGGCTCGGGCGGGTTCCCGCAGGCGGGCGGGGCCACCGGTCTGACCGGCGGGCACCAACGCGGTTACGACGCGCTGCGCATCCCGGCCACCGGACCCGACGGAGACCCGTTCGACCCGCTGAGCAGTTTCTCCGGTGATCTGCCCGTCGCAGCATCGTCGGCACCGTCGCCGGCACTGTCGCCCGCGCAGTCGTCCGCACCGCGTCACGGCGGGCAGAGCGAGGCGTCCAGGGCCCGCGAGGCGACGCTCTGGCCCACCCCCTCGGCGCGGGAACCGTCCTCCCGCACCGCCGTACGGGACTCGCGGTCCGTCACCTCGCCCGGCCGGAGCGGGATGCGCGGGACCTCGCGCCGCGCCCGGGGAAACAGCGAGGGCGGCCCCGACTTCCGGCTGCTCATGCTCGGCGGGGGCGGCGTGCTGGCCATCGTGGTCGCCGGACTGCTCGTCTTCCTGCCCAGCGACGCCTCCGACACCCCGGTCTCCACGATCCCGTCCACGGCGATCTCCGCCACGGACGCGCCGGTGACGTCCACCGGGCCGAGCGAGGAGATCCCCGAGGGCTTCAAACTGGCGAGCGCCGCCGGCGTCTCCGGCGCGGTGCCCGGCGACTGGACGGTGAAGGCGAGCTCCGGCGGAGTGGTCACCTTCACCGGGCCGAAGAGCGGCGGGCAGACCATCGTCGTCACCGAGGTGCCGGTCGAGGAACCGATGACGGCACTGGGCAAGGCCAGCAAGAAGGGCCTGGACGAATACACCGAGGTCAGCGTGATGGCGGTGAACTACCGTACGTGGAAGGCCGCGGACTGGGAGTACACCTACGTCCAGCCGAACGGTGTCCCGATGCACGGGCTGACGCGCTACGTCGCCCTCAACGGCCGGACCGCCTACCAGATCACGTTCAAGGTCCAGGACCTGGACTGGGAGAAGAACGCGGACATCCTGGAGACGTTCTTCGCCACCTTCAGCTCGGTCAGCTGATCCCGGCGACCGGCCGTCACCCCCGGCCTTCCCGCCGTCCACCATCCTTCACCTCACCACCGATCCCTCCCGCCGTCCGTGCTCCTTCGTCTCATCACATGCCTCATCGGCCGAACCCCGTCCCGTCGTCCTTCACCCCGCACCGCCGTCCCGCCATGTCCAGGTCGCGCCCGCCGTCCACCGTGCCGCTCCCGAAAAGGTCTCGTGGCTCGGTCATGAGTGATGGCAGACTTCGCTCGTGACCGCGAACCCCACGAACACCACGCCCCCCGGCGCCTCCCCCGGCAGGAAGACGCGAGTCACCGCCGTACAGCGGCGGACGCTCACCGTCCTGTCCGCCGCCCAGATCAGCGGCGGGATCGGAGTCGCAGTGGGGCTCACCTTCAGCTCGGTGACCGTGAGGGAGCTCTCCGGCTCCACGGCGCTCAGCGGGCTGGCCGGCACCGCGACCGTGCTGGGTGCGGCGCTGCTCGCGCTGCCCACCGCGAAATCGTCCGGGAGGAGTGGCAGGCGCGCCGGGCTCACCCTGGCCTACGGCTGCGCCCTGCTCGGCTGCCTGGTCTCGCTGCTCGCGGTCGCCCTGGGCTCCTGGCCGCTGCTGCTCGCCGGGCTGGTGCTGTTCGGCGCGGCCAGCGCGGGCAACCTCGCCTCGCGCTACGCCGCGACCGATCTGTCCCCGCCGGGGCACTCGGCCAGGCACCTCTCGCTGGTGGTGTGGGCCACCACCGTCGGGTCGGTCGCCGGGCCGAACCTGGCGGAACCGGCCGAGCGATTCAGCACCGGGCTCGGGATGCCGTCGGGCAGCGGCCCGTTCGCCGTCGCCCTGGTGAGCTTCGCGATCGCCCTCGGCATCATCGTGGTCGCCCTGCGTCCCGACCCCCTGCTCCTGGCCCGCTCCGCGTCTTCCAACGCGTCTTCCAACGCGTCTTCCGACACGTCCCCCGACTCCGACGTCCCCGCGCCCGGACCCGCCCCCTCGGAGAAGAGCGCCGGGACGTTCCGCACCGCCTGGCGGGTGCTGCGCGGGACACCCGTGGCGGCACGCGCGCTGGTCGCGATCGCGGTGAGCCACACCGCGATGGTCTCGATCATGTCCATGACCCCGGTCCACCTCGACCACGGCGGTTCGACGTACACGGTCATCGGGATCGTGATCAGTCTGCACATCGCGGGGATGTACGTCCTGTCGCCCGTGGTCGGCTGGCTCGCCGACCGGGTGGGCAGGACAACGGTGCTGGTAGCGGGAATGGGTCTGCTGCTGGCCGCGGCCGTCCTCGCGGGCGGGGCCGGGACGCACGACGTCACGCAGGTGGCCGTCGGACTTCTCCTGCTCGGCCTCGGCTGGTCGTTCGGGCTGATCTCCGGCTCGGCGATGCTCAGCGAGGCCGTGCCGCTGGAACACCGCACCCCCGTGCAGGGCCTCTCCGACCTGCTGATGAACGTCTGCGGCGCGGCCGGCACCGTGATCGCCGGTCTGATCGTCGGTGGTCTGTCGTACGGCGTGCTCGGCGCGGCGGTCGCGGTCATGGTGACGGTCACCGGCGCCTGGCTCGCCCTCACCCGCGCCTGAGCCACGACCGCCCTCACCCGATCCGCTCAACCGGCGCCCGGGAGTGTCCGAAACCGCCAAAGACGCCCGGCCCCACCGGGCGTCACTTGGCGTCGGCGTAACACCTGACCGGGACGGCCAGCATGGGGAAGCGCACCGGGGTCGATCCGAACAACAACCGGGTCGCCTCCTCCGCGGCCTTGCCGACCGCCGCGACGACCTCCTCCGCCTGCTCGGCCGGGCAGTGCACCATCACCTCGTCGTGCTGGAAGAACACCAGTCTGGCCGGGGCGGGAAGCAGGCCGCGCAGCACGGCCATCAGCACGAGAGCCCACTCGGCCGCGGTCGCCTGGACGACGAAGTTGCGGGTGAACCGGCCACGGTCGCGAGCCGCGCGGCCTCCCTCGGGGCCGGAGACCAGCTCCCGCCAGCGGGCGGAGGGCGGGGGCGAGGTGCGGCCCAGCCAGGAGCGGACCACCTTGCCCTCCTCCCCCGCCCTGGCGGCGTCCTCCACGAACTGGTAGGCGCGGGGAAAGCGCCGGCGCATCACGGCCAGCAGCTTGGGCGCGTCTCCGCTGGTGCCTCCGTACATCGCCGACAGCATCGCGATCTTGGCGTTGTCGCGCTCGCCGCCGAACGCCTGCGCCAGCGCCTGATAGAGGTCTATCTGCCCGGCCGCCCTCGCGAGGCCGACGTCCCCCGCCATCGCGGCCAGCACACGCGGCTCCAGCTGGGCCGCGTCGGCGACGACGAGCGTCCAGCCGTCGTCGGCCACGATGACCTTGCGCATCAGCTTGTGGATCTGCAGGGCCCCGCCACCGTTGGTCGCCCACCGGCCCGTCACCACGCCGCCCACCACGTATTCGGGCCGGAAACGGTGGTCGCGCACCCACTGGTCGGCCCAGGCCCAACCGTGGAAGCTGTAGAACCTGGCCATCTCCTTGTAGGCGAGCAGGGGCGCGACGCCCGGGTGCTCGACCTGCTTGATGTCGTGGGCCCTGGTGGAGGCGACGGGCACGCCCGCCGCCTTGAACGCCCTCACGATCTGCTGCGGGGAGTCGGGGTTGAACGGCGTGCCGAACGCCGCCGCCACCTCGTCGGCCAGGGCCTGGAGCTTGGCGGGCCGCATGCCGTGCACAGGACGCGGGCCGAGCAGGCCGGTCAGCAGCTCGTCGTGCACGTCCCGGCGCCAGGGCATGCCCTCCCTCGCCATCTCCGCGGCGACCAGCGCCCCGGCCGACTCCGCGGCGACCAGGAGCCGGAAGCGCCCGGGGTCGGCGGTCGCCTCCACGCGCCGCAACTGGTCGGCGTAGACCTCCGCGACCAGGTCCGCGTCCGGCGGGGACGCCTCCTCCTCGAAAAGCGTGGCCTGCCGTGCCTGGGGGCCGTGCGGATCGTCGGGCACGGGCAGGCCGTGCAGCCGGGCGTAGGCCGCGGGGGCCGACCTCGGCTCGCCGAACCGCCCTTCGTGGGCGAGGAGCAGGCCCTCGGTCAGCGCGAGGTCATGGCAGCGCGCGAGCCGCACCCCCGCGGCGAGCAGGGCGGGGTAGACCTCCCGCGTGTCGGCCCAGACCCAGCGCGGCCCCCGGGCCTCCAGCTCGCGGACGGCCGAGGCCAGATCGGCGACGGCCCCGGCGGGCTCGCCGTCCACACGCAGCACACCCCCACCCCCGGGAGCCGCCGCGACCGACACGTGCATACGCCCACCCTGCCACGCCGGTACGACATTCTCGATCAGACGAGCGGTATGACGATCTCGTCCTCGACCGGGGGCTCGATCTCCTGCCGCAGGCAGCCGGTGGCGGCGAAGCAGCGGATCGTGAGGGCCTCCGAGGTGACCGAGACGTGCAGGAAGCTCTTGAAGAACGGCGGGGTGTCCCAGTCGGACAGCTCCGACAGGTAGCGGTGGAACGTCCTGCCCACCGGGAGCCGCAGCGGCATCGGCCAGCCGCCGAGGATCCTGGCGACCCACCGCATCCGCCGGGTGATCGGCACGGCCGGGATGTCCCTCACCGGGGTGTTGCCGATCCGCCGGGACATCAGCGCCGCGCTCTCGTCGGGCGTGAGGTAGAGCCACCGCATGCGCAGCCGGTCACTGTAGAGCCCGCTGTAGAACGAGAGCGAGTCACCGCGCAGCGGGTAGCAGCGGTAGTCGTCCTCGTGCACGCCGCCCACGGTGACCCTCGGGATGGTGTGGGTGGCGTGCATGAAGGCCCCTGATCCGCCCGCCACGAGATACTGGATGGTCCGGTCCCCGACCTTGACCGGGAAGCGCTGGTAGTTGTGCACGTCGCCGCCTATCGCCGCGACGTAGTTGTGCGCGGGGTCGGTGACGATGTCGTCGATGGTTCCGCCGCCGGCCAGCTTCGACGGTTTGTAGTCGTTACGGCTGTAGATGGGCTTTCCGGTGATCAGCACCTTGGGCCGGGGATCGCGGGAGACCTCGCGCAGCCAGGTGGCCTGCTCGGAGTCGATGTCGCCGCAGATACCGGTGTCCACCCCGACGATGAGCAGCCCCGGGGTCTCCATCGCCCAGTAGGGGGCGGGCTGCACGGCCCGCTGCTCCGGCTTCGCCCGCAGCTCGCGCGCCCTCGCCAGCCGGGCCTCGTCGATCTTCTCCGGCTTGCGCCAGAGCAGACCGCGCAATCCCGAGGGCGACAGCTTGAACCCCTCGTTCTCGGCCTCCAGGGCGGGGGCCTCGCAGAAGACGCGCATGAAACCACCGAGCCCGTCGTACCAGTCGTGGTTGCCGGGGATCGCGTAGATCGGCGCTCGATAGTCCTGGTACGGGCGGAAGAACTTGTCCTCGTACTCGTTGCCCGAGCCGGTGGGGTAGATCACGTCGCTGGCGACAACCGCGAACGCGGTGTCCTCACCGACTTTGAGCATGCCCGGCACCACGGCGTACTGCGAGGCGTCGCCCTCCCCCGTGTCGCCGAGGACAAGGAAGGAGAACCCGGAGCCGACGTCCATCGGGATGCGGAAGGAGGGGTCGACGCCCCGGTCCCGCTGCGAGCCCACCCAGCGCGCCCTCACCTGCCCCGAGGGGTCTCCGAACAGGATCGCGAGGACCTCGTTCCGCGACCGCCAGATGGTGCGCGGGTTCAGCCAGGAGAAGGTCTCCTTACTGGGCAGCAGGTCCTTGAAGGTGCCCGTCTGGGCGCAGGACCAGCCCGCCCCCTCCTTCGACACCCGGGAGGAGACCTCACGCCCGCGCTCCGCCGCCTGTCTTATGTCAACCATGGCCCATATCTTGGCAATGATCTTAAAAAGCCGCACACCTCTCGGGAAAGGCGGCCGATCTCGAAGCCGTGTCCCTCACCCGCCCGGCGGGACGAGAACGCCGGGGTTGAGGATGCCCTCGGGGTCGAGCCTGCCCTTGATCCCGCGCAGGATCTCCACACCCAGGTCGCCGATCTCGGTCGCGTAGGCCTCCCGATGGTCGCGACCGACCCCGTGGTGGTGCGAGACGGTGCCCCCGGCCGCGACGATCGCCTCGTTGACCGACCGCTTGGCCTCTCGCCACTGCCCGACGGGGTCGTCGCCCTGCGCCGTGACGACCGTGAAGTACAGGGAGGCGCCGGTGCCGTACACGTGGGAGATGTGGCACATGACCAGCGGCGAGCCGAGCGAGGCGTGCAGCGAGAGCCGTACGGCGTCGTAGAGGCGAGGCAGGTTGGACCAGAACCCGGCCGTCTCCAGGGTCTCGACGGTCGCGCCGGCGGCGAGCAGCGAGTCGCGCAGATAGGGCGCCGAGTAGCGTCCGTGAACCCACGACTCCCCCGGATCCGTGCCGAGAGGAACGCCTCCGAGCCCGGACAGCACGGCGGCGACCCGCTCGCGCAGGGCGGGCACCTCGGAGAAGCCCTCGTATCCGGCGATCGCCAGACAGCCCGCACCGGTCGGCGAGGCGCCTATCTCGCCGGGGCGTGCCAGGCCCACCATCGTCTCGGTCTCGTCGGACAGGCGCAGCACGGTGGGCACGACGCCCTGCTGGACGAGGTGTCGCAGCGCGGCCGACCCCTCCGTGAACGACGCGAACCGCCACCCCTCGTAGACCCGTTCCTCGGGCACGGGCCGGACGCGGAGCCTCAGGGAGGTGATCACGCCGAAGGCCCCCTCCGAGCCCAGGATCACCTGGCGCAGGTCGGGCCCGGCCGCCGACTTGGGCGCCCGGCCCAGCTCAAGGGTCCCGCGCGGAGTGGCCACGGTCATGCCGACCACCATGTCGTCGAAACGCCCGTACCCGGCCGAGGCCTGCCCGCTGGAACGGGCGGCGGCGAAGCCTCCCAGCGTGGCGTACTCGAACGACTGCGGAAAGTGACCTAGGGTGAACCCGTGCCCGGCCAGAAGCCGCTCGGCCCTAGGTGCCCGGAGCCCTGGCTCCATCTCCGCGACCATCGACTCGGCGTCGACGGCGATCAGCCGGTCCAGGCGGACCAGGTCCAGCGCGACGACACCGGCGAAGCCCTGCCTGCTCGCGACCAGGCCGCCGACCACGGAGGTTCCGCCCCCGAAGGGGACCACGGCGATCCGGTGGGCGGCGCAGACGGCGAGCACCTCCAGCACCTCGCGGTGCGAACCGGGCAGCACCACCGCGTCGGGCGCGTCGGAACCGTCTCCGGCGCGCATACGCATCAGGTCGGGGGTGGACTTGCCGCGGGTGTGCCGGACGCGGGCCTCGTCGTCGGAGCGCACGTGATCGGCGCCGACCACGCCGCACAGTTCCGCCCGCACGGGCGACGAGAGGGTCACGGCGGGCAACCGCACCTCGCCGAGCCCGGCGGCCCGCTCTGGACGCGGGCTCACGCCCAGCACGTCGTGGAGCAGTTTTCTCACCGGTTCCGGCAGGTCGGCGGCCTTGCCGGGATCACCCCAGCCGGACCAGAGCATGGGCTCGGTGGCACTCGTCGGATTTTCCACCCTTACACTGTGACACATGACGTCTATTCGTCACAATGCGGACGCGGAGAGCGGCGGCCAGGTGCTGGACGCCGCCCGCGAGGTGGTCCTCGCGGTGGGGGTGCGGCGTGCCACGCTCACCGACGTGGCACGCAGGGCAGGGCTCTCCCGCATGACGATCTACCGCCGCTGGCCCGACATGCGGACCCTCGTCGCCGACCTGATGACCCGCGAGTGGGTGAGCGTCGCGGACCGGTTCGCGACCGGGGACCCGGTCACCTCCGCGGTGGCGGCGGTACGGGCACTGCGCGACCATCCGCTCTGGCGAAAGATCGTCGAGGTGGACCCGGAGCTGCTCCTGCCCTACCTGCTGGACCGCAGGGGGGCGAGCCACGAGGCCATGCTCGCGCTCGTCGAGGCGGCGATCGTCCGAGGCCAGGAGGGGGGCACCGTGCGGCGCGGTGACCCGGCGAGGATGGCCAGGGCGGTGCTGCTCACCGCCCAGTCGTTCCTTCTCTCCGGCCCGACCATGCTCGACCCGGCCGGCCCCGACACCCCGGACGGCACGGTCGGCCCGAACGGCCCAGGTGGCCCGGGCGGCACGGACGCCCCGGTCAGCCTGGACGACCTGGACGCCGAGCTCGCCACGCTCCTGGAAAGGTACCTGCGACCGTGAACTCCTCTCTCAACGCCGCCCGCCGCGCACGCGAGCTGGCCGAGGTGCGCGACCTCGTGGTGGACGTGCTGGTGGTGGGGCTGGGCGCGACCGGCGCCGGGGCGGCGCTCGACGCGGCCTCCCGCGGCCTCTCCGTCGCCGCGATCGACGCCCACGACATCGCCTTCGGGACCTCCAGGTGGAGTTCCAAGATGATCCACGGCGGGCTCCGCTACCTGGCCAAAGGGCAGGTCGGGGTGGCGTACGAGAGCGCGGTGGAGCGCGGCCACCTGCTCGGGCGCACCGCGCCGCACCTGGTCAGCGCCCATCCCTACCTGCTGCCGCTCGTCCCCGAGGTCTCCCGCCGCCACGCGGCGCTGCTGATGACCGGATACCGCCTCGGCGAAGGGCTGCGGGTCGCGGCACGCACGCCCAGCCACCTCCTGCCCGGCCCCTCACGGATCTCCGCCGCGCAGGCTCTCGCCCTCGCCTCGCCGCTGGACTCGCGCGGGCTGCGCGGCGCCCTGCTGTCATGGGACGGGCGCCTGACCGACGACGCCCGCCTGGTGATCGCCGTGGCCAGGACCGCTGCGGCCCACGGGGCGAGGATACTGACGCGCTGCCGTGCGCTGGAGCTGTCGGGCGACGGCGCGCTGGTCCGCGACGAACTCGACGGGGACATCTTCACCATCCGGGCCAGGACGGTGGTCAACGCCACCGGCGTCTGGGCCGCCGGACTGCACCCGGGCATCCGGCTGAGCCCTTCGCGCGGCACCCACCTGGTCCTGCGACCGGAGACGCTGCCCGGCCTGGCCGCGGGGCTGCACGTACCGGTTCCCGGGGAGAGCAACCGTTTCGTCCTCGTTCTTCCCCAGCCCGACGGGCGGGTCTACGTCGGGCTCACCGACGAGGCGGTGGACGGCCCCGTCCCCGACGTACCGCAGGCGCCGGAGGATGACGTGACCTTCCTGCTGTCCATCCTGAACTCCGTGCTGGAGGAGCCGATCCGGCGCGAGGACGTCGCCGGGACCTACGCGGGACTGCGCCCACTGCTCGCCGGCGCCGGCGGCGGCCGCAGCGCCGACCTGTCCAGAAGGCACACGCTGCTGAGCACGCCGGACGGGCTGATGACGATCGTGGGCGGCAAACTCACCACCTACCGGCGGATGGCCGAGGACGCGATCGACCGGGCCGTGTCGCTGGGCGGGCTCGACGCGGGACCGAGCCGCACGGCGGACCTTCCCCTCGTCGGGGCCGGCGCGCACCCGGGGAAGGACGCGAACGGCGACGGGCGCGAGGGCCGGGAGGCGGACCGGCTGCTTGAGCGGTACGGGAGTGAGGCGGCCGCCGTACGGTCCCTGATGGCGGAGGACCCCTGGCTGGCCGAGCCCGGGCCGACCGGGGTCACCGGGGCCGAGCTCGTCTGGGGCGTCAGGCACGAGGGCGCCCTGGACGTGGACGACCTCCTGGACCGGCGCACCAGGGTCGGCCTCGTCCTGCGGGACCGCGACGCGGCCCTCCCCATGGCGCGTGCCGCACTGGCCTACTGACGTCTGCCCGCCGGAGCCGGAAGGCCGCCGACGCACGCGCCTTCACCCAGCTGTGATCGTTTCGCTCCTCGCCACCCCTCTCTCACCATTAGGTTAGTCTTACCTAAGTCAGAGCGAGGAGAGAGCGTGAGCACGGGGAGCGTCGTGGGCAGGGCGGACAGAGCGGTCAGAGCCGCCAAGGGGTGCACCCACCCTCCGGGCTGTCACACCGGTGAGCTGCCACTTCACGCCAGCGCGACCGTCGGAGCCCGCTTCTGGCTTCTCATCGAGCACCCCGGCCCCTGGGCCTCCCACCTGGAAGACTGCGATCTTCCCAAGGAAGTTCACACTCTTGTCAAACGGGCCACCCGCCTCGGCATCCGCCCCCAGCTGATCCGCCGCCCGGGACGCAGAAACCTCGTGGAAACCGGCATTCACGTCATGGTCGCCGACTCCGGATCGGCCGAACCGTGGATCGCCGAAGGCGTCATCGCAGATCCGGACGATCTTAACCTTGACAACGTGGTGGCCGGAGTGGTCCCGGAGTCCTGCATACTTGTGAGTGAGCCGGTTTTTCTGGTCTGCACGCATGCCAAGCGCAACGCGTGCTGCGCCCGCATTGGACTACCCCTCGCTCGGTCCTTGGCAAAAACATTGCCGGACACAGTATGGGAAACATCACATGTTGGCGGCGATCGATACGCCGCCAACCTCGTGTGCTTGCCACACGGGCTTTACTACGGCAGCATGTCTCAGGCTGCTGCGATCGCGGCAGCCAACGCGTACCGGTCCGGCGAGGTCATCCTCGACCGTTTCCGGGGACGCGCAGGCATCCCTGAGCCACTGCAGGCCGCTGAGCATTTCATCCGCGTTCATACGGGTGATCTCTCGGTTGGCGGAGTGGCCGTGGAATCCTCCAGGTTGGACGGCGCCGTCACCGAGGCATTTGTGCGCGGTAATGGCACCCGTTTTCGGGTAGTGGTTGAACCCATGACGCTGACAACGCCATGCGGTACGGCTTGCGCCGATACGATCACTACCTACCGGCTGGTCACGCTGGACAGGGTAGCCCCTGTGCGGTACGCCACGTCCGCGCTGACCTGACCTGAGGGAACATCACGGCCAATCCAGGCGTTGTCCTCAGGGACGTCACAAGCGTCCAATGCGGCATCAACCAGAAATACCCTCTCACTATAAGGTGGTTTTCTCATGTCTCAGGTACGTCGGCAGACCGCCCGGCCTCGGCCCAGCTGGGGCTGGCAGGATGACGCCGCGTGCCGGGGCGAGGACCTCGTGCTCTTCTTCGGTCCCGACGGCGAGCGTCAGCCCGAGCGTGACATCCGCGAGCGTAAGGCCAAGGCGATCTGTGCCCAGTGCCCTGTTCGCGCCGAGTGCCTGGACTACGCGCTCTCCCGTCCGGAGAAGTACGGCACCTGGGGCGGTCTGAACGAGGACGAGCGCGCCTCCGAGCGTCGCCGTCGTATGCGCCGCGCCGCCAGCGCCGGCATCAGTGCCGTCGCCTGAGCAGTACCTCCACCCGGCTTCCCCCGCACGTGTGATCTCGCGAACCCCCTGCGAGATCACACGTTGTCGCGTCGGGCCCCGCGCGTGCGGCCCCCCGGAACGGGCGACCGCACGGCGGGTTTCCCCCGCGCTTCCACTTCTCACCAGGGCCCATCGGTTCCCTTCAGGGCCCTTTTCGCGTTTCAGGGCCTGTTGCGGCCCGCCTTCCGCATCTCCTTGGTGATGCTCTTCCATCTGCCCTGGAGCTCCTTGCGGAGCCGCGCGTCAGTCCTGGACGCCATCCACGCGGCCTCCCGCTGAAGCTTGTTCCAGCTTTCCAGCCGCCGCTCGGCGAGCGTGCCGTCCTCGATCGCGGCGATCACGGCGCAGCCCGGCTCGCTGTCGTGGCGGCAGTCGCCGAACCTGCACCGCGCGGCGAGCTCCTCCAGGTCCGAGAAGACCATGTCCACGCCCTCGCCCATGTCGTACAGGCCGATGCGGCGGATACCCGGCGTGTCGATGATGAGCCCGCCCCCCGCGAGCGGGATCAGCTCGCGGTGCACGGTGGTGTGACGGCCCCGGCCGTCGCTGGCCCTGACCTGCTGGGTCTCCATCACCCCCTCCCCCGCCAGAGCGTTGACGAGCGTCGACTTGCCCGCCCCCGAGGCGCCCAGCACCACCGCGGTGCGCGTGCCCTCGAGATAGCCGCGGACGATGTCGACGCCCTCGCCCGTGACGGAGCAGACCGGGTGCACGTCCACACCCGGCGCCGCCGAGGCGACCTCTTCCATCAGGAAGCCGAGGCCCTCGCCGATCAGGTCGGACTTGGTGACGAGCACCACGGGACGCCCCCCGCTCTCCCAGGCGAGCGCGAGCAGCCGCTCGATCCTGCCCAGGTCGGCGGTGTCGGTGGCGTGCAGGGCGGGTTCCGCGACGAAGACGACGTCGACGTTGGCGGCGAGCACCTGGCCCTGGGAGTCGCCGGAGAGCCCGCCCCTGGAGACCCTGGCGACGCCGCCGCGCACGAACGCGGTGCGCCGGGGCAGAAGCGCCTCCAGCTCGAAACGGCCCTCGGCCAGGCGGCGGAGCCCGGCCCAGTCACCGACGCAGGGCAGGGCCACGGGGTCGGCGGCGGCGTCGCGCCGCACCCTGGCGCCGTAGTGGGCCCGGAGATGACCGGAGGCCGTCAGCACCTCGGCGGCACCGCGATCGACGCGGGACACCCGGGCGGGGATGAGGCCTGCGGGAAGCTCGGCGGCGAGAGAGTCGTTCCAGCCGAGCGAGGTGAGAACGGATGAAGAAGAGATGATCGGCGAAGACAACGTAAGCACCCTTGTGGAAGGCCGGGTGCCTCGTCGCGAATCGGCTAGGCGGGCACCCGGAGGTTGATGGACGGCAGGCTCACCAGAACAACCCGCATGCTTCCCACCTCCTGTCGCCTCGTGGCCGCGCGTTTCTCGAACGGCTTCTTCGGGAGAACCTTAGCGCAGTGCCTCCCGTCCGGCGCAAACACATTTTTGCCGTGTTTCCCGGGGTGCCCCGGGATCCCCCGGGCCGAGCCCGGAGGGCTCCACCCGGCCCGGACGTCGCCCGGTGCGCCGCGAACCGGTGGAGATCCCCCGGAGGGCGGGGCCGCGATCGGAGTGGAGAATCACCCCGATCGCGGCCCGCCCTCCGGGGAGGAGATCACAGACCGGGGGCGGGGAAGTGGGAGGTGAGCTCCCTGACCTCTCCGTGGACCCGGGTGATGACGTGCTTGGCCTCGTCCTCGTCCTTGGCCAGGGCGGTGACGACCTGGTCGATCCAGGCGCCGATCTGCCGCATCTCGGCGACGCCCATGCCCCGGCTGGTCACGCCCGCGGTGCCGATGCGGATGCCCGAGGGGTCGAACGGCTTGCGCGTGTCGAAGGGCACGCTGTTGTAGTTGGTCTCCAGCCCGGCCTTGTCGAGGGCCTGGGCGGCGGGCTTGCCGCCGATGCCCTTGGGGGTGAGGTCAAAGAGGATGAGGTGGTTGTCGGTGCCGCCGGAGACCAGGTCGAAGCCCCGGGCCAGGAGCTCCTCGGCCAGCGCCTGCGCGTTCATGACCACCTGGCGGGCGTAGTCCCTGAACTCGTCGGTCGACGCCTCCTTGAGCGCCACCGCGATGGCCGCGGTGGTGTGGTTGTGCGGGCCGCCCTGCAGGCCGGGGAAGACGGCCTTGTTGAGTGCGGTGGCGTGCTCGTCGGAGGTGGCCATGAGCATGGCGCCCCGGGGACCGCGCAGGGTCTTGTGGGTGGTGGTGGAGATGACGTCCGCGTGGCCCACGGGCGACGGGTGTGCGCCACCGGCCACCAGGCCCGCGATGTGCGCGATGTCGGCGGCGAGCACCGCCCCGACCTCTCGGGCGATCTCGGCGAAGGCCGGGAAGTCGATCGTGCGCGGGACCGCGGTGCCACCGCAGAAGATCAGCTTGGGGCGCTCGCGCAGGGCGATCTCGCGCACCTCGTCCATGTCGACGCGGCCGGTGTCCTGCCGCACGCCGTAGCGGACCGGGTTGAACCACTTGCCGGTGGCCGAGACCGACCAGCCGTGGGTCAGGTGGCCGCCGAACGGCAGGCCCATGCCCATCACGGTCTCGCCCGGCTTCAGGAAGGCCAGGTAGATGGCGAGGTTGGCGGGCGAGCCCGAGTAGGGCTGCACATTGGCGTGGTTCACGCCGAACAGGGCCTTGGCCCTGTCGATGGCGAGGGTCTCGATCTGGTCGATGACCTGCTGGCCCTCGTAGTAACGCTTGCCGGCGTAGCCCTCGGAGTACTTGTTGGTCAGGACGGTGCCGGTGGCCTCGAGGACGGCCTTGGAGACGTAGTTCTCCGAGGCGATCAACTTGACGGTGTCGGACTGCCGCCGCTCCTCGGCCTTGATGAGCTCGGCGATCTGCGGATCCACGCTGGAAAGAGCGCTCATGCGCCTTCACTCCCCTGTCGTCGTCGACATCGCGCGAAGACCCAGGCGCTCGGCCTCCTCGCCCTTTCGCTCCCCGGTGGTCTCTCCCACCTTATGCGCCAGTCGCGGCTTAGACGATAGCGGACTAAGCCGCACGCCCGGCGCGACCTGCGCCCTCGACAGGCCAGAGCCGGTCGACCTCGGCGTTGAGCGTGGCGCCGATGAGCACGGCCAGCGCGGTGATGTAGAGCCACAAGAGCACGGCGATGGGAGCGGCGAGCGAGCCGTAGATGGAGACGGGCGAGAACCAGGCGGCGAGGACCGCGCGCAGCACGGCGGCGCAGGCGATCCAGATGACGAGGGCGAGCATCGCTCCCGGAAGCTCGCGCCACCAGCGCGTGCGCACGGGCACGCTCACGTGGTAGAGCAGGGTGAGGAAGATCACCGAGCCGATGACCACCACCGGCCAGTAGAGGATGTCGACCAGCACGGTGTAGTCGGCCGGCAGGGCCCCGCGCAGCGCGGCCGGGCCGAGGACGAGCACCGGCATCACCACGAGGCCGATCAGCAGACCCGCCAGGTAGAACCCGAAGGACATCAGGCGGGTGCGGATGATGCCGCGCTCCTCGCCGAGGCCGTAGGCGACCGAGATCAGGTCGACGTAGACGAACAGCGCCCGCGAGCCCGACCAGAGCGCGAGCAGAAAGCCCAGGGAGATCAGCGAGACCTGGTTCTCGGGTTTCAGCACGTCCTCGATGAGGGGGGTGACGACGGTGTCCACGGCGTTGTCGGTGAACAGCAGGTGGGCCTGCTCGTCGATCCAGTCGCTGACGTTCTTGACCGTCTCGGGGCCGAACACGCGGGTCAGCTGGCCGAGCATGCCGATCAGGCCGAGCATGAACGGCGGCAGCGACAGCAACGCGAAGAAGGCCGCCTCACCCGCCAGGCCGGTGACGCGGTAGGTGACGCCCGCGTTCGTGGTCGCGACGATCAGGGTCCACACGTCGGTGCCGCGGATCCACGAGAGCAGCGCCCGCAGCCTGCCCCAGACGTCCCTGCGCAACCAGGCGACGCCGGCGCGCAACCGCACCCCGGGCCCGCGCGGGGGGCGCCGCTCGGGCCCGGGCCGATGAGCCGGGGCATCAGTGGACGTCATGCCACACAACGGTATTCCTAGCCGCTCTTGATCACGAGTCAGGCGGGCAACGATCGAATCTCACCGGGCTGCCCTCGGCATCCGCGGCGAAACCTACCTGCGGTAGAACGCCTCGGCGTCGTCGACGTCGACGATGCGCGCTCCCAGCGGCAGCAGGGAGACCGGGATCAGCTTCAGGTTGGCCAGGCCCATCGGGATGCCGATGATCGACAGGAAGAGCGGGATCGAGGTCAGCAGGTGCCCGATCGCGAGCCAGACGCCGGCCACGACGAACCAGATCACGTTGCCGATGGTCGACAGCGCGCCCGCGTCGGGGTCGCGCACCACGGTCCTGCCGAAGGGCCACAGCGCGTAGGCGGCGATCCGGAACGACGCGATGCCGAACGGGATCGTGATGATCAGGACACAGCACACGATTCCAGCGAGTACGTAGCCGATCGCCAGCCAGATCCCCGCGAAGACCAACCAAATGACGTTCAACAGTGTCCGCATATTTACGAGCATGTCAGGTGAAAGGGCGCCTGCTCCATCCGGCGTCTCCCTGAAACGCCCCTGATCCGGACCCCGACCCGAGTGGAGCGCCCGTTTCGCCGCGACGCTCCGGTGAAGTCCCTGTCGATCGCGGCTCAGGTCCGAGGGAGGAGCCGAGTGATGCCCCGGCCGGAAAGGGCAGAGAATGGAGCCATGATCTGCGAGGACTGCAAAGAGCGGCGGCACGACGAGTGCCGGGGAGGCTCGTGGTGCGACTGCCAGCACCAGCCCGTCCACGAGCCCCGGGAGTCGGCACTGGACTGGCCCCGCCAGGGCTGATCCGAACCCCCGGCGCCCGCCACACCCGTCGAGACCCCGCCGTCCGGCGGGGTCTCGACGGGTGGCTGCCCCCGCTCCCCGCGCGACTCCCGATACCACGTCCGCGTCCAGATGGTGGACCCCGCATTGGACATCCACCGTGCCCAAGGTATCGTCGTAGACATGCCAGCGGACCCCTTGCTCGTCGTGCGACGCCACGTCGACCTCCTGCGTGTCCGCAGCGCCATCTGTTGTGACGTCCGTTAACAGTCGCCCCCTGCTGATTTCACCCAGCTCGGCCGCGTAACAGGCGTCCTCTTCTGAGTAATCGACCCCCGCACTCGACGATGAGGCGGGAGGTGCCGCCTGTGCGCGTCCGGAAATCATTCCATCGAGCCACAAAAAGGACGCGCGCATGACGACCCCAGCCCGGTCGGCGAACCGACATCACAAGCGCCCGCGCGGCGAAGGTCAGTGGGCTCTCGGTTACCGCGAGCCGCTGAACAAGAACGAGGAGAACAAGAAGAACGACGACGGGCTCAACGTCCGTCAGCGGATCATCGACGTCTACTCCAAGCGCGGCTTCGACTCCATCGACCCCTCCGACCTGCGCGGCCGGATGCGCTGGTTCGGGCTCTACACCCAGCGCAAGCCCGGGATCGACGGCGGCAAGACCGCGATCCTGGAGCCGGAGGAGCTCGACGACCGCTACTTCATGCTCCGGGTCAGGATCGACGGCGGCCGGCTCAACCTGGCCCAGCTGCGCGTCATCGCCGACATCTCCAACCTCTACGGCAGGGGCACCGCCGACGTCACCGACCGGCAGAACATCCAGCTGCACTGGATCGAGATCGAGGCCGTTCCCGACATCTGGGAGCGTCTGGAGTCGGTGGGCCTGTCCACCACGGAGGCCTGTGGCGACACCCCGCGCGTCATCCTGGGCTGCCCGCTGGCCGGGATCGACACCGACGAGGTCATCGACGGTTCCGCGCAGATCCAGGAGATCCACGACACCTACATCGGCGACCCCGCCTACTCCAACCTGCCGCGCAAGTTCAAGTCCGCGGTGAGCGGGTGCCCGGCGCACTGCACCGTGCACGAGATCAACGACGTGGCGTTCGTGGGCGTGGTGAACGAGAACGGCGAGCGCGGCTTCGACCTGTGGGTGGGCGGCGGCCTGTCCACCAACCCGATGCTGGGCAAGCGGCTGGGCGTCTTCCTCACCCCTGACCAGGTCGCCCCCGCCTACGGTGGCGTGATCGGCATCTTCCGCGACTACGGCTACCGCCGCCTGCGCCACCGGGCCAGGATCAAGTTCCTGATCAACGACTGGGGCCCGGAGAAGTTCCGCGACGTCCTGGAGAAGGAATACCTGGGATACGTCCTGCCCGACGGCCCCGCGCCCGAGCAGCCGCGCGGCGGCCGCCGGGACCACGTGGGCGTCTTCCCGCAGAAGGACGGCAACTTCTACGTCGGCTTCGCCCCGAAGGTCGGCCGCCTCGACGGCGACAAGCTGAACCTCATCGCCGACATCGCCGAGCGGCACGGTTCCGACCGGGTGCACACCACGGTCGAGCAGAAGATGGTCATCCTCGACGTGGCACCCGACAGGGTCGACAGCCTCGTCGCCGAGCTGGAGGCGGGCGACCTGCAGGTCAACCCCTCCACCTTCCGCCGCCAGACCATGGCGTGCACCGGGATCGAGTTCTGCAAGCTCGCCATCGTCGAGACCAAGGTCACCGCGGCCAACCTGATCGACGAGCTGGAGCAGCGGCTGCCCGACTTCAAGAGCCCGCTCACCATCAACGTCAACGGCTGCCCCAACTCCTGCGCCCGCATCCAGGTCGCCGACATCGGCCTCAAGGGCCAGCTCGTCGTGAACGACAAGGGCGAGCAGGTCGAGGGCTTCCAGATCCACCTGGGCGGCTCGCTGGGCGTCAACCCCGGCTTCGGCCGCAAGGTCCGCGGCCTGAAGGCCACCTCCGAGGAGCTTCCCGACTACGTGGAGCGCGTGCTCCGCAACTTCGAGAAGCAGAAGGACGAGAACGAGACCTTCTCCGACTGGGTGCAGCGCGCCGACGACGCGGACCTGAAGTGAACGGCCGACACGCCGTCCTTTCGGTAACGGGCGGGACGAGGAGGAGCGGATGAGCGAGCGAGCCGTTCCCTTCCACTGCCCGTACTGCGGTGAGGAAGACCTGGAGCCCTACGAGGGCGACGGCGGCTGGTACTGCCGGTCGTGCGTGCGCGCCTTCAAGCTGAAGTTTCTCGGAATCGGGGTGCGCTCGTGACGCACGGCGAATCCGACGCGGCGAACGTGCCGGCCGCGCCGACCTCTCCGACCGGAGAGGTCACCGCGACCGGCACGGCCCGCACGGTGAGTTCCGGCACGACGACGAGCGCGACGGCCCGTGAGGCACGACCTGCCCGCGCGGCGAACGAGGATTGGATGAGCGAGCGATGACACTGGTGGACATCGAAGTCGGGTTACGTCAGCAGCGCGGGACCCTCGACCTGCAGGAGATCGTCGAGTCGGCCGCGCGGTTCCTTGAGGACGCCTCGGCCCTTGAGATCATCCGCTGGGCGGCGGCGACCTTCGGCGACCGGCTCTGCCTGACCGCCTCCATGAGCGACGCCCTGCTGATCGACCTGGTCAGCCGGGTCAAGCCCGGCGTGGACGTGCTGTTCATCGACACCGGATACCACTTCGCCGAGACGATCGGCACCCGTGACGCCGTCCGGCAGGTCTACGACGTGAACGTGATCGACGTGAAGCCGTCCCGTACGGTGGCGGAGCAGGAGCGCGACCTGGGCCCGCGCCTGTTCGGGCGCAACCCCGACCTGTGCTGCTACCTGCGCAAGGTCGAGCCGCTGAATCGCGCCCTGGAGCCGTATCTCGCCTGGGTCTCCGGCATCCGCCGCGACGAGGCCGTCACCCGCGCCGGCGTCAAGGTCGTCGAGTGGGACGCCAAGCGCCAGATGGTCAAGATCAACCCGATCGCCCGGTGGACGCAGGACGACGTCGACAACTACATGGCCGACAACGGGGTGCTGATCAACCCGCTGCACTACGACGGCTACCCCTCGATCGGCTGCGCCCCCTGCACCCGCCAGGTCGCCCCGGGAGAGGACCCGCGCAGCGGTCGCTGGGCGGGCATGGGCAAGACCGAGTGCGGGCTCCACGTATGACCTGGCGTGCCACCGGCGCCGCTCTCGGGACACCGCTGGTCGCGGTGGCGCACGGGTCCCGTGACCCGCGCGCCGCCGCGACGGTGGAGGCCCTGCTCGACCTGGTACGGGACGCGCGGCCCGAGCTCCTCGTACGCACCGCCTACCTCGACCACGCCTCCCCGACGCTTCCCATGGCGCTGTCGGGGCTCACCGAGGCGGCGGTGCTGCCGCTGCTGCTCACCGAGGCCTACCACAGCCGGGTCGACATCCCCGGCGCGCTGGCCGAGGCGACGGCGCGGCGGCCCCTGCTGCGCGTGCACGCGGGCGCCACGCTCGGCCCGCACCCGCTGCTCGTCGCCGCACTGGAGCGGCGCCTGGCCGAGGCCGGCGTGGAGCCCGGCGAGCCCGGCACCGCCGTGGTGCTGGTCTCGGCCGGTTCCAGCGACCGGCGGGCCAACGCGACGGTCGCCGGGATCGCCGGAGACTGGGCGAGGCTGCGCGGCTGGCGGTCGGTGACCGCGGCCTACGCCTCGGCCGCCGGTCCCACCCCCGAGGAGGCCGTGCTGCGCCTGCGGCGCTCGGGCGCCTCGCGGATCGTGGTCGCCCCCTACCTGCTCGCCCCCGGCCACTTCGCCGACAGGATCCGCCGCGAGACCCTGGCGGCGGGCGCCGACGCCGTCGCCGACGTGCTGGGCGCCGCCCCCGAGGTCGCCGCGGTGCTGCTCGAACGCTACGAACTCGTCACCCACCGACATCCGGCCCTCGCCACCGCCTGAGCCCCTGGGAGACGACTCGCCCCCCTGGGCCGCCCTCAGAGGTCGGGAAGCCGGGGTGGCGCCGGGGGCCAGGGGGGCCTCGGACGCTCCTCGTTGGAGGGGTGGATCTGGTGGGGGCCGGGCCCTGCTCTGTGGTGGCCGTACTCGCCGGTGAGTTCGGCGCGCATCTCCTCCCACTGCTTGCGCCAGGCCGCCATCGCCTTCTTGAGTGGCTTGGCCTTGGAGTCCCCGACCACCTTGACGCTTCCCATGAGGGCGTAGGCCGCGACCCGGACGAGCGGCGCGTTCGTGCCCGGGGGTGCCTCGATGACCTGGACCTTCTTGTCCCCCATGATGGCGATGCCGTCGATCTCGACGTCCACCCCGTCCGGGACGATGATCTTCACGTCACCCATGATCGCGGTGGCCATGATGTCGACCACCCCCGTGCGCACCTCCGCCTGGCGCAGGTCGAGCAGCACGTCGCCCATCACGGCGACGGCGCCGAGTGGCTTGTCGATCCGCCAGGTGCCGCGCCGCTTGGAGCTGCTCATCACCGCCACGAACCAGCGTCGCACCGAGCCGCCCTCCCCCGACGAGGGCTGAGGATAGGCGGGTGCGGGCACCGGGCGACCGCCGGGCAGGTCGGAGGTGATCACCGCCAGCTCGGCCTGGGTGACGGCGGTGTAGGCCGCCTCGGTACGCTCGGTCAGCTCCCCGAGGGTGAGACGGCCCTCGACGGAGGCGACCCGCAACCACTCGACGGCGGCTTCCCGCTCCGCGTCCGAGACCCGCATTTCCCCGGGATTATTCATAACTCACAACATATCGCGAGTTGCTACGGCGTGCGGATCCCCCCGAGGGAGGAAACTCGCTAATCAGATCGGATGACGCCCCCCCACCAGGGGCGCGGGACCGGCGTACGGCCGCGCCGGGGAGGCACGCCATATGATCCGGAGGCATGTACCGAGAACTCCTGGACGCGGTGGCGGCCAACGACGCCGAGCGGGCCGAGCGGCTGCTGCGGAACGGCACGAGCGCCGACCCCGACGGCACGGAAGAGCCCACCGCCCTTTACCTGGCATCGAACCAGGGCCGCGTGGACATCGTGCGCGCGCTGCTGGCCCACGGAGCCGACCCCAACCGGATCAGTGGCGGCGAGGACGAGGGACTGCCCCTGTGCGTGGCCTCCTCCTGGGACCATGTCGAGGTCCTGCGGGCGCTGCTCGCCGCCGGTGCCGACGTGTCCGGGCGGGAGGCCGGCGGATGGACCGCTCTGCTCTGGGCGGCCGCCAACGGGCGGGCGGACGCGGTCGGCGCGCTGCTCGCCGCGGGAGCGAACCCCGAGGACGCCAACGAGGGCGGCGACACCCCGCTCACCCTGGCCACCCGGCGCGGCGCCCTGGGCGTCGTACAGACGCTGCTGCAGGCCGGCGCCGAGGCCGACCGGCCCGACGGCGACGGCGACACGCCGCTTTCCATCGCCTACGACTGGCTGGGCACCCAGCTGGAGAGCGCGCTTCTCGAGCAGCTCACCGAGCAGGCCCCCGAGGGCTCGCAGTTCGTCGTGGGCCGCAGCAGGGCGAAGGACGGCACCGACCTGGTGACCGTCGCGGCGGTGGGACCCGACGGGACCCGCGTCGCCGAACTCACCTGCCAGCGCGGGCACGCGGCCGTCGCCACCCTGCTGGAGGACGCCACGGGCGAGCGGCTGCCGTTCGACGAGCTGGTCGAGCGGGCGATGCCCTACCGGGACATCGACGAGGAGGCCGAGACCTGGTGGACCGTGGCGAGCTCGCTGAGCAGGCGCGACGACGGTGAGACCTTCGACGCGGCGGCGCGGCTGTGCTCGAACGAGGATCCGCGCAAGCGGGAGTTCGCCGTCGACGTGCTCGCCCAGCTCGGCTTCACCGAGAACGAGAAGCCGTTCCTGGAGGAGTCGCTGCCGATCCTGCGACGGATGGCGGCCACCGAGGGCGACGAGCGGGTGCTGCGCTCGGTGCTCGGCGCGCTCGGTCACCACGCCGACCCGCGTGCCCTGCCCGAGGTGCTGGAGATCGTCACCGCCGACGGCTGGACCCGCACCCAGGCCGATCCCGCCGCGCTCGCCGCCGTCCTGCCCCCGGGTCACGCCGAAGGGCTCGCGCTGCTCATCTCCATGACCGAGGACCCCGACGCCGAGGTGCGCGACTGGGCCACCATGGGCCTGGCGGGCCTGACGGAGGACCCCAAGGACAGCGAGCGGATCCGCGACGCGCTCGCCGCCAGGCTCGACGACGAGGACCTGAACACGGTCGCCGAGGCCACGCGCGGCCTCGCCACCCGGGGGGACGCGCGAGCTCAGCGGGGCGCGGAGCGCGTGCTCGCGGAGAGCGACGAGGACGACGACTACGTCCGCGACCTGGTCAAGAATCCCTGACGCGCGGGCGGGGGCCTCACCCGGCGGTCCGCGCCCGCTCTCGCCTCGTCCCGGCGCCGTCGGGACGAGCGCGGATCCTCCCGCGTGGCCGACAGTGGTCCGTACGCGTGTCCGCGCGGTCCGCGCCGTACGCGTACGGCGGGGTGAACTTCCGGAAGCCGGTGTCCAACAGCGGACGTAAATCGGATATAGCGCCCAATAAAGGGCAACTTTCCCCCGGCAGGATGTTGAGATAGGCGCAGAACCCGGCGACGAGCCGAATGAGTTACCGGAGGCCGCACGTGACCCATGACGTCTTCAACCAGGCTCACCCGCTCACCGGACACGACGTGTCCGCCGACGCCGCCCTGATGGACGGCGTGGAACGCGAGGGGGCGGGATGGGCCACCGGGGAACTGCGCCGGCTCGGTCTTCTCGCCGGTTCGGAACAGGCCCAGGAGTGGGGAAGGCTCGCGAACGAGCACCCGCCCGTCCTGCGCACCCACGACCGCTACGGGAGGCGGATCGACGAGGTGGAGTTCCATCCCGCCTGGCACGAGCTGATGACCGTCGCCGTCGACAACGGCATGCACGCCACCCCGTGGGCGAGCGCCAGGCCGGGCGCGCACGTGGCCCGCGCCGCCAAGTTCTACGTCTGGAGCCAGGTCGAGGCCGGACACGGCTGCCCGATCTCGATGACCTACGCCTCGATCGCCGCGCTGCGGCACAGCCCGGCGCTCGCCGCCGACTGGGAGCCCCTGCTGGCCTCGCGGAGCTACGACTTCGGGCTGCGCCCGCCGCTCGGCAAGCGCGGCGTGCTCGCGGGAATGGCGATGACCGAGAAGCAGGGCGGCTCCGACGTTCGCGCGGGCACCACCCGCGCCGAACCGCTGGGCGACGGGAGCTACGCCCTGACCGGGCACAAGTGGTTCAACTCCGCCCCGATGTGCGACGTGTTCCTCGTCCTCGCCCAGGCCCCCGGCGGACTGTCGTGCTTCCTGCTCCCCCGCGTCCTTCCCGACGGCACCCGCAACGCCGTCCACCTGATGCGGCTGAAGGACAAGCTGGGCAACAGGTCCAACGCCAGCGCCGAGGTGGAGTACCACGGCGCGACGGCCCATCTGGTGGGCGAGGAGGGACGCGGAGTGCGGACCATCCTGGAGATGGTCAACATGACCCGGCTGGACTGCGTGATCGGCTCGGCGGCCGGCATGCGGTACGGCGTCACGCAGGCCGTCCACCACACCCGGCACCGCGGGGCGTTCGGCAGGAAGCTCGCCGACCAGCCGCTGATGCGCAACGTCCTGGCCGAGCTCGCCCTGGAGTCGGAGGCGGCGACCGTCCTGATGACGCGGCTGGCCGGAGCCACCGACCGGGCCATCGCCGGCGACCAGGCCGAGGCCGCGCTGCGCCGCACCGCGCTGGCCGTGAGCAAGTACTGGATCTGCAA
This sequence comes from Streptosporangium sp. NPDC049078, assembly GCF_040648855.1. Taxonomy (NCBI): domain Bacteria; kingdom Bacillati; phylum Actinomycetota; class Actinomycetes; order Streptosporangiales; family Streptosporangiaceae; genus Streptosporangium; species Streptosporangium sp. NPDC049078. Next base: position 224,929 of record NZ_JBEZEL010000008.1, on the reverse strand, counting down.
GCGCGCTCCGGCGCACGCGGCGGAGGCGCTGGAGTGCCTGGGAGGAAACGGCTACGTCGAGGAGTCGCAGATGCCCAGGCTGTTTCGTGAATCGCCGCTGAACGGCATCTGGGAGGGATCGGGGAACGTCGCGGCGCTCGACGTGCTGCGCGCCCTGGGCCGCGAGCCCGAGGCGCGGGAGGTGTTCTTCGCCGAGGTCGCGCTCGCCGCCGGCGCCGACCGGCACCTGGACGCCGCCGCCGACCGCCTGCGCAAGTCCCTGGACGACACAGGCGACTTCGAGGTCCGCGCCCGGCGCGTCGCCGAGGACATGGCGCTGGTGCTGCAGGGCTCCCTGCTCGTGCGGCTCGCCCCCGCGGCCGTCGCCGACGCCTTCTGCGTCTCCCGCCTGGCCGGGGACACCGGCCGCGCCTTCGGCACCCTGCCCGCCGGCCTGGATCTGGACGCCCTCCTCGACCGCGCCTCCTTCTGACCTCCGGTGCCCGGCTGTGTCCGGGGCGCGCCCCGGACACAGCCGGGCACCGGCGCCGAGTAGGGTCGGTCATGGCCAACGGTTCATGATCGAAAGGATAATCGCCATGGCGACGACACGTACCGCGACGACCCAGTGGAAGGGCGCGCTGCTCGACGGTTCCGGCAGCGTCTCCCTCGACTCCTCCGGGGTGGGCACGTTCGACGTGTCCTGGCCCTCGCGCGCCGAGCAGGCCAATGGCAAGACCTCTCCCGAGGAGCTCATCGCGGCCGCCCACTCCTCGTGCTTCTCGATGGCCCTCTCCCACGGGCTGGCCCAGGCGGGCACCCCGCCCCAGACCGTGGAGACGAAGGCCGACGTGACCTTCCAGCCGGGTGAGGGCATCACCGGGATCGTCATCTCGGTCCGCGCCCAGGTTCCCGGCCTCACGGCCGAGCAGTTCCAGGAGGCGGCCGAGACGGCCAAGGCCAACTGCCCGGTGAGCAAGGCCCTCTCGGGCACGACGATCAGTCTCAACGCCGAACTGCTGAGCTGATCACGGCCGTACGCGCACGCCGCCGATCGGGGCCGTAGGCGCGCGATCGGGCTGACCGGGGACCGAACCGCTCCGGCCGGGCACTCACCCGGCCGGACCTTCTTCAGCGGCAACCGCCTCGAACCGGTCACCCTGGGTGGTCGGCGGCGGGCCGGGCACGACATCTTCGCGGCCACGCGTGTCCTCGCCGGACACGCGTGGTCACAGCGCATGCACGGAAACGGCAGGTACGGAAAGCACGCCAAACCCCGGATACGAAACTCCTCAATACCACCTTAAAGTGACAGAGGCGAGAACACCCTGCACAGGGGAGCCTTACCAGAGGAGAATAGGGTCACATGCGCGCAGTCTGGCCGGGAGAGTCTTATCCGCTCGGCGCCACCTGGGATGGCGTGGGTGCCAACTTCTCACTGTTCTCCGAGGTAGCGGAGCGTGTCGAGCTCTGCCTTTTCGGAGACGACGACCGCGAGGAGCGCGTCGAGCTGACCGAGGTCGACGGATTCGTCTGGCACGGCTACGTCCCGGGGATCATGCCGGGGCAACGGTACGGCTACCGGGTCCACGGCCCCTACAACCCCGACCAGGGGCACCGGTGCAACCCTTCCAAACTGCTCCTCGATCCCTACGCCAAGGCCGTCGAGGGCGACGTGAAGTGGAACGAGGCGATGTTCTCGTACCAGTTCACCGATCCGGGAAACCGCAACGACGAGGACACCGCCCCCTTCATGCCGAAGAACGTGGTGATCAACCCGTTCTTCGAGTGGGGCAACGACAGGTCGCCCCGGACCCCGTACCACCAGACCGTGATCTACGAGGCGCACGTGCGCGGGCTCACGATGCGCCACCCCGCGGTGCCCGAGGAGCAGCGCGGCACCTACGCGGGACTGGCCCACCCGGCGGTCATCGACCATCTGCTGAGCCTGGGCGTCACCGCGGTGGAGCTGATGCCGGTGCACCAGTACGTCCCCGAGCACGCGATGGTCGCCAGAGGGCTGACCAACTACTGGGGTTACAACACGATCGCCTACCTGGCCCCGCACGCCGCCTACTCCGGCTCGGGCCAGCGCGGTGAGCAGGTGCTGGAGTTCAAGGCGATGGTGCGGGCGCTGCACGAGGCGGGCATCGAGGTCATCCTCGACGTGGTCTACAACCACACCGCCGAGGGTGATCACATGGGTCCCACGCTGGGCTTCCGCGGCATCGACAACCGGTCGTACTACCGCCTGCACGACGGCGACCGGCGCTACTACCTCGACTACACCGGTTGTGGGAACTCCCTCAACGTCCGCTCTCCGCACGCCCTCCAGCTGATCATGGACTCGCTGCGCTACTGGGTGCTGGAGATGCACGTGGACGGCTTCAGGTTCGACCTGGCCTCCGCCCTCGCCCGCGAACTGCACGACGTCGACCGGCTGAGCGCCTTCTTCGACCTGATCCAGCAGGATCCGGTGATCTCCCAGGTGAAGCTGATCGCCGAACCGTGGGACGTGGGGCCGGGCGGTTACCAGGTGGGCAACTTCCCGCCGCTGTGGATGGAGTGGAACGGCAAGTACCGCGACAGCGTGCGCGACTTCTGGCGCGGGAGCGGGTCCGCGCTGCCCGAGTTCGCCTCCCGGCTGACCGGGTCCGCCGACCTCTACGCCATCTCGGGGCGCCGCCCGGTGGCCTCCATCAACTTCGTCACCTGCCACGACGGGTTCACCCTGACCGACCTGGTCTCCTACGACCACAAGCACAACGAGGCCAACCTGGAGAACAACCGCGACGGCACCGACGACAACCGGTCGTGGAACTGCGGGGCCGAGGGCCCGGTGGAGGACCCGGAGATCGTGAACCTGCGCCGGCGCCAGCGCCGCAACTTCCTGGTCACCCTGTTCGTCTCCCAGGGCGTGCCGATGCTGCCGGCCGGCGACGAGTTCGGCAGGACCCAGCACGGCAACAACAACGCCTACTGCCAGGACAACGAGGTCTCCTGGATCGACTGGTCGCTGGCCGGAAGCGAGGGAGACCTCCTCGACTTCGTCAGGAGCCTGTCCAAACTGCGGCGAGAGCATCCCGTCTTCCAGCGGCGGCGTTTCTTCCACGGCCACAAGGCCGACGACGGGACCCGCGACATCGTCTGGCTCACTCCGGCCGGGGTGGAGATGTCGGCCGGTGACTGGCACACCGGTTACGCCAAGTCGCTCACCGTCTTTCTGAACGGCGACGCCATCACCGAACCGGACACGCGAGGCGAGCGGATCGTGGACGACTCGTTCCTGCTCCTGATCAACGCCCACCACGAGAACATGGCCTTCAGCCTCCCCGAGGCGAAGTACGGCAAGCGATGGCAGCACGTGCTGGACACCGCGGACGACGGTCCTGAGACGTTCCCCTTCTCCGAGGGGTCCTGGCCGGCCGAGGCCTCGGTGGAGGTGACCGGGCGCTCGGTGCGGATCCTGCGCTGCGCGCGCCTGTAGGGATCCCGTACGCCCCTCGGGCGGCGAACAGGAGAGACGGCTCTCAGACGCCGGACGCCCCCGACATCGGACTCTCGACCCCCTGAACCCTCAAGCGCCGGACTCTCAGGCACCGGACGCGACCGCGGCGGTGAGCAGGACGAGCACGAACGTCACCACTCCCACGGCGCCGTGCAGCAGGACGGCGACCACGGGAAAGCGCTGCTCGGCGCCGCGGGCGTGGCGGCCGGCGCCCAGCCAGCGGGTGAACATGGTGAAGCCCAGCAGCGCGGAGGCCGAGAGCACACCGAACGACAGCCAGGCGAAGAGCGGGTCCAAGGTGACCACGTGGACGACCCAGCAGGCCAGGGCGGAGATCGCCAGGACCGGATGAGCGAAGATCAACAACGTCGGAAAGCGAGTCACCTTGGTCGCCTGCTGACGTAGCCCTCCCCCGGAGAGCCACAGGTACAGCAGGTAGATCCCGGCCATCGCGGTGATCAACCATGTCACGATCGTGACAAGCCTCACACGACCCTCCCGTCTCTTCAAGGATGAATCATGTATCGGGAGTCATCCGAAGTCACTACAAGCCACCCCAACCGTTATCGACCATTCCGGGAAAGTTCACAGCTCGCCTCCGTGCGAAGGTAGGGCCATGCGCCTCATCCATCCCGAGACCTCCGCCGAGGTCGATCTCGCGCGGGTCTACGCCTATCCGGACGACCCGTGCCTCAGGATCAACATGGTCGCCAGCGCCGACGGCGGGACCTGGCTGAAGGGTTTGTCCGGCGAACTGTCCGGCAGGGGCGACCGCCAGGTCTTCTGGGTGCTGCGCGGGCTGGCCGACGTCGTCGTGGCCGGGGCGGCGACCGTACGGGCCGAGGGGTACGGCCCGGTACGGGCCAGGCCGTCGTGGCGCGGGCTGCGCGAGGGACGCCCCGCCGTCCCGCCGGTGGCGGTGATCACCCGCGGGCTCGATCTCGACCTGTCGGGCCCGCTGTTCACCGACGCGGACCCCGAGGCGCGAACGATCGTCGTCACCTGTGAGGCGGCCCCCAGGGAACGCCGCGAGGAGGCCGCCAGGAACGCCGACGTGATCGTGGCCGGGGGCGAGCGGGTGGATCCGGCGCTGGCGGTGAGGGAACTCGCCGAACGCGGCCTGGGCCGGATGCTGTGCGAAGGCGGCCCGAAGGTGAACGCCCAGTTCGCCGCCGCGGATCTGGTCGACGAACTCTGTCTCACGGTGAGCCCGATACTGATCGGCGGAGACGCCGCCAGGGTCCTCGACGGCCCGTCCTCGCTCGCTCGCCTGCGCCTCGCCCACGTCCTGGAGGACGAGGGGTTCCTCTTCACCCGCTACGTCCGGCGACGTGACGAGGAGACCGAGACCGTCTGAGGCCCGATCCCCACCGCGCCGAGGGCGCAGGGATGCCGAGGACACAGAGGACGGCGAGGGCTCAGGGACGCCGAGGACGCCGAGGACTCAAAGGGTCCCGTGACCTCGCCGAGGGTTCCGCGAGGCCGGGCCGGCATTCGCCTGGACTTCCCCGCACAGAAACGATATATCTCGAATATGCCACGAACCCCTTCCTCCGACGACGACCTGCGCGCCTCGCTCGAGGCCCGCAGGCATCTGGGGCCGGAATACGAAGACTCCCTCGTCGAGGGCTTCCTGGAGAAGATGGACCAGGAGATCGACAAACGGGTGGACGACCGGCTCGCCCAGGCGCGCGGGGAGAGCCCCGGGGTCCGCCCGTCCCTGGACGCCGGGCAGCGGCTCGCCCTGTCGATCATCTCCCTCGGGCTCGGGGTGCCGGGGACGGTCGCGGTGTCCTACACCGGCCTGAGCGAATCAGTCCTCATGTTCATCCTGGCGCTCATGTGGGTCGGGATCATCGGCGTGAACGTGACGTTCGCCGCCGCCCGGCGACGCCGAGGCTGACCCTCACCCCCGTTCCGGCCGCGCTCCCGCCGCGCTCCCGCCGCTTTCCCGCGCCCGGCGGGTCGAGCCCGCTCGACCGCGCCGGGCTTTTTGATCTTTGTCACAAAGATCGAGAGATACCTGTGATGTTGTTGGTTCTCCTGATTTACTCCTCGTTCATAGACAGGAAACCGGGAGTCGCGCCACGGGGGTGCGGCACGCGTGACATCCAGGAGGCCGACGCACAGTGGTCGACGTCAACACAGAGGCCCTCAAGGCCGCCACCCAGAACCTGATCAGGGTCTTCCGGCCGATCGCGGAGCAGGTCAGCACCCTGGCCGAGAACACACGGCTCAGCGCCTACCAGTGGGGCGCCATCGGCGCGGTCACGGTGGCCAACAACTACACACCGTCCCGGGAGTACCAGGCCAAGCAGGCCGCCGACTTCGTCAAATGCCTCGACGGCATCAACGCGGGACTGCTCAGCGTGGTGCACCACTACCGGGAGGCCGAACTGGCGACCGCCATTCGCGCACAGGACACGCTGAAGACGGCCGACCTCCAGGGCAAGATCGCGCTGGACGTGGCCGACCTCGAAAGGGCGACGAAGGGCAAGGCCCTGGGGCCCACCGACTGAACGGGAAGGAGGCTCCATGGCGGGCGAAGAGGCTTTCACCGGTGCCATAGCCGGGGTCGCCACCATCGGCGGGATGAAGCTCCTGGGCACCTACGGCCCCGCGTGGGCCGCCACCCTGGCGAAGATCCAGCTGGCCGGGACACTGGCCAAGCCCGCGGCGGGCGCGGCGGCCGTATGGCTGCTCGCCCAGCCGGGGGACGACCAGGCGATCACCGAGGCGTTCAACGACTGGCGTACGGTCAACCTGAAACTCCTGCACCTGCGGACGAGGGAGTGGGACAACGAGGTCAAGGCGGTTCAGGCAGCCTGGCCCGAGGGCGAGGACCGCAAGGCCTTCGACAGGTTCATGTCGATCGTCTTCCAGGAGGTCCAGCAGCTGGAGACGGCCGCGTCGCAGATGGCCACCGCGGTGCAGGGCGCCCAGTCGGAGATCCATAAGATCGTCAACAACGCCGGAACGATCGTCGACGGCCTCCTGGGCATCATCATCGCCTCGGAGATCGTCGAGCTGATCGGCAAGCAGATGATGGCCTCGGCCGTACCGCCGGTCGCCGCGCAGGGCGCCACGTTGGTGGCGATAGCCAAGGCCACTCAGGAGTCGTCCGGGCTCCTGCTGATGGGCACGACGGTCAACGCGGTCGTCGGCGCGACGGCGGCCGTCATCTTCAGCCTGGGCAACCTGACGGCACTGATGGGCGCGGACAACCAGTTCCCCCTGCCGCAGGCCAACCTCGACAGTGACGGCACGGACGGCAGGACGGACTTCGACGACATCGTGCGCAAGAGCGCGACCAGATCGCCGGGGGAAGGCTGGTCCTACACCTGATCGCACATGACGCGGGGCGGGGACATGACGTGTCCCCGCCCCGCGTCGTGTGCGACCGCGTCGGATCTCGTACCCGGCGCGCGCCGACACGGACGCGACCCGGCGCCGGAGCCCTCGTCGCGCATCGCGTGCACGTCGGCGTCACCGTGGTCCCGGTGCGGGAGCCGCCTCAGACCTGGTACTTGTCGCGCATCTCCCGCAGGTTCCGCAGCGCCTCGGCGACCCGTGGATCCGCGGAGAGACCACCCTCCGGGTCCAGGGTGGGCATCCGCCCCTGCAGCGCCTCACTGAACCCCGTCATGCCGCCGAGCAGGGGCGCCAGTACCTCGTCCATCCGGGCGGCCGCCATCTTCGAGGCCTCCCCCACGGCCTCCATGATCGCCTCTCCCAGCGCCTCCGAGCCCAGTCTCATCGCCCTGGGATTGATGTCGACGCCCAGCAGTGCCCCGCCGGGAGCGACCTCCACCTTCACCAGCCCGTCGGCCGCCTCGCCGTGGGCCCGCATCTCGGTCAGCTCCTCACGCATCCGCTCGTAGCGCGCCGAGAGCTTGTCGAACCCCTCCGCCAGCTGGTCCACCTCAGGATTACCCGTCCGCCCGAAGCGGCCGTCAGCCGTGGTCATCCGAATCCTCCAGGAAACGAGTCAAGATCAAAAATGCCATACGCACTCTAATGCCCCATATGGCGATAACGCGGGTAAACAGCCACCATCCACCTCAAGGAAGTCGCCCGACGACGGGCCCGAACAGGCTCGGCGCTCTCCAGGGGGCGCCGTTCAGGCGCGTGCGGCCGACCAGCCGATGTGAGGTGCCACCCGGGCGAGCAGGCCCGGCAGCGCGGGGTGAAGGCCGGTCGGCAGTTCGTCCTCGCCGAACCAGGTCAGGTTCCCGATGCGGTCCGGCTCCGACGGCGTGACCTCGCGCGGGTCGACCAGAACCGCGAACTGGACGGACACCCAGTGGGTCGGCGCGTCTCCCGAGGTCCGCCTCACGTTGGCCACCCCCACCTGGACCAGCTCCATGGCGGTGGCGCCGAACTCCTCCCCCACCTCACGCCGCACACACTCCTCGAAGTCCTCGCCGAAACCGAGTTCGCCCGCCCCGGAGTCCCACACCTCGCGGCTGTCTCTCGCCTTGGGGCCGCGCAGGTGAAGAAGGACGCGGCCCTCGCCGTCGTGGCAGACGAAGCTGCAGCTGACCCCGATGTGGGAGCGGCCCGCCGGGCGGGGGTCGACGGGTGCCGTGCTGTTGTCGCGGTCGCTCAAGGGAGTCCGTCCTGGGCAGGGGAGGCGCGGGCGGTCGCCCGCCGGTCAGGGACAACCGTAGGTCAACCGGCACCCGGAGCACACCGCGAGACCGGGAGTCACCGGGTCCCCCTCGGAAGCGCACCCTAAGGCAGCGAGCCGGAACGACGGGCGAAACGGGTGGTCCGCCCCGGAGCCGCCACGGCGGCGGGACCGGGCACTCGACGGGACGGACCAGCATGATCATCTGTCGTACCCACCGGCGTCCGGACGCTGGCGCGCCGCCCGGACGGTGGCATCATGGCCGATCCGCAGAGCGTGGAGCGGCCGGCAGATGATCTCCCCCCTCAGCGGGAAGGTGAAACACCCTCCACATACCTAAAGACGCCAAAACGGCCACAAAAGGATGCTTCGCCCTTCAAGATTTTTCCGGACGCGCACAACACGCGGGCGGCCTCCCGGACACACCCCCTCCGATCGCCCCCCGTCCCCGGATCTCCTCCCTCCGCCCACCCCGGAGACCGCATAGGCTGGTGGAATGGACAAGGTGGTAAAGAGCGACGCCGAGTGGCGCGTCCAGCTCTCTCCCGAGGAGTTCCGCGTGCTCCGCCAGGCGGGGACCGAGCGCGCCTTCACCGGGGAGTACGTCGACACCAAGACGGTGGGTGTCTACAGCTGCCGCGCCTGCGGCGCCGAACTGTTCAGGTCCGATACCAAATTCGACAGCCACTGCGGCTGGCCGAGCTTCTACGAGCCGTCGAAGTCCGAGGCGGTGACCCTGATCGAGGACCGCTCGATGGGCATGACCCGCGTCGAGGTCAGGTGCGCGACCTGCGACTCGCATCTGGGCCACGTGTTCCACGGCGAGGGTTACGGCACCCCCACCGACGACCGATACTGCATCAACTCCGTCTCGCTGAGGCTGGAGCCCGTCGAGTAAGCTACCGGCTCACACCCGTGAAGGCCTCGCCGGAGCGCACCTCCGGTGGGGCCTTCAACGCGTTCGGACAGTCATGTCGCTCCGCCCGGAAGGTTAACGAGCCACCAGGAGGGGCAGAGCGAGACGACCCATGGTATTCACGGTTTCGCTTAGTGTGATCGTCTAAGGAGTCCTCGTGCATCTCCGCCACAAATGGGAGATCATCGAGACCATCGGCCGGGTGGTCACCCAGCGCTGCTCGATCTGCGGCAAAACCCGGGTCCGAGTGGCCCCGGTGGCGCGCCGCGTCGACTATCGCGGACTCGGATAGGTGAGGCGGCAGTCGGGGTCGTCGGGGCCGAGGACGTTGGCCAGGACCGGGTTGCCGTTCTCCCCGAATTCCGCCTGGACGAAGACCACGGGGCTGGGCACGCCGAGCTCTCCGACGAGATAGTCGACCCCCGCCTCACAGAGCTTGATCGCCTGCTTCGAGTTGCTCGCGCTCTCCGGCAGGTCCGTGTATATCCGCAGATAGCCGCCGACCATGCGGATGTCCTTGACCCGCTTAGTCGCCTTACGGCTCTCGAAGTAGGCCACCGCCTTCTTGTCGGTGTGCTTGGACGGCCCCGAGGCCTCGGTCTCCCTGTCTTTCTGGCGCTTCTTCTCGGCCTTGGACCGTTTCGCGGCCTCCTCCTCGCTCTTCGCCCCCTTCCCGTCCACCTCGGCGGCCACCACCGCGCCCGACACGGGGGACTGCGGCGGTGCGGCGGCGCGGGGAACGGCGCTCGGCACCGGCGCCGGGGTCATCCCGCCCGCCGAGGCCTGATCACCGGAAAACCACCCGCTCACCGCGAGGGCCCCCACGGCGAAGGCGGTGACGGCCACCGAGACCTCGAGAACGGGTGAGCGAGACTTCTTTCTCCGGCGCCCCCGAGCACGTCGCCTGGATCGTGCCAGATCTTCGCCCCTTTTCACCTTCGGCCTCACATAGACGGGTGATTTTCCCCGAGTATGACAAAGCCAAGGGACGACAAAGAGACCTTCAGCGGATTATTTTCCGCCGGGCCGTCACAGGAGACACTTCCCTCACCTCACGAAACTCCCGAACCTCACGGGTTTCGAGAGGTTCACGGAGTGTGCCCGGCCGCGCCTCCCCTTCGCCGCCGGGCCGAAGCCCCGCGGCGAAGGAACGCGCGGAGGCTACGGCAGCGCCGCGATCAGCTCGCTCGGCGGCTTGCGGACCCCCGTGTAGAAGGGCGTCTCCTCGCGGGTGTGCCGCCGGGCCTCGGCGCCCCGCAGGACGCGCATCAGGTCGACGATGCGGTGCAACTCGTCGGCCTCGAAGGCAAGCATCCACTCGTAGTCGTTCAGCGAGAAGCAGGCGACGGTGTTCGCCCGCACGTCGGGGTAGTCGCGGGCCATCCTGCCGTGCTCGGCGAGCATCCGGCGGCGGTCGGCGTCGTCCAGGAGATACCACTCCAGGGAACGCACGAACGGGTAGACGCTCACGTACGCCCGCGGCTCCTCCTCGGCCAGGAAGGCCGGGATGTGTGACTTGTTGAACTCGGCCGGTCGGTGCAGCGCCATGGCCGACCAGACCGGCTCGGCCAGCTGTCCCAGGCCGGTGCGGCGGAAGCGCGAGTAGGTCTCCTGCAGGTCCTCCGCCGTCGGGGCGTGCCACCAGAACATGAAGTCGGCGTCGGCGCGGAAACCCGACACGTCGTACAGACCGCGGGTGACCACGTCCTTGCGGCCCATCTGGGCCATGAGCTCCTCGACCTCGGCGGCCATGCCCTCCCGGTGGCCCGGACAGCGCTCCTTCATCCTGAAGACCGACCACATCGTGTAGCGGATCACCTGGTTCAGGTCGCGCGCCTTGGGGCGCGGGTTGGCGTCCGTCATCGTCACCCCTTTGTCAACGAATCGGTGCTGTCCCGCCATTCTCTCGCGGGATCGAGGTGGTCGAGAATCCGGGCCGCCGCGGTACGGGCGGTGGCGACGCAGGCGGGAATGCCGAGACCGTCGTAGGCGGCACCGCACAGGGCCAGGCCGGGCTGGTCGGCGGCGGCCGACCGGATGCGGGCCACCCGGTCGAGGTGGCCCACCTCGTACTGCGGCAGAGACCCTCCCCACCGGGTCACCCGCGAGTCGCGGGGCAGCCCGCGCACGCCCATCACCTCGACCATCTCGGCGATCGCCAATGCGACCAGCTCCGCGTCGTCGCGCTGCAGCACGCCCTCCTCGCCGATCCTGCCGATCGAGCAACGCAGCAGGACCAGGCCGGGGTCGTTCTCGGCCAGGTGCGGCCACTTGACCGAGCTGAACGTGGCGGCCTTGATCGGCCGCCCGTCGACGGCCGGGACCAGGTAGCCGCTGCCGGTCGGCGGAGCGGGGAACGCCTCGCGCGGGTAGGCGAGGGTGACGATGGCCATACTGGCGTACTCGATCCTGGCCAGCTCCGCGGCGGCCCGGGGCACCTCCCCGGCGAGCAGACGGCTCGCCGCGGGCGCGGGAACGGCGATGATCACCGCGTCGGCCTCGACGGTCTCCGGGGCGGGGACGGGTCCGGTGACCAGCAGCCAGCCGTCCTCGGTCCGACGCAGCTCCCTGACCGTGACGCCGGTCCTGATCTCGGCCCCCGAGGCGGCGGCGACGACCTCGGGCAGGCTGCCCATCCCTCGCCTCAGGGTGGTGAAGACGGGGCCGGCGTCCTTGGGGGTGTCGGCGACGATCTCCCTGGTCGCGGCGAGCAGCGACCGCTCCGACCTGGCCGCGATCGCGATCCTCGGCATGGTCGCGTCCAGCGACAGCCGCTCGGCCCTGCCCGCGTAGACGCCGCCGAGCAACGGTTCGACGAGCCGGTCGACCACCTCCTCGCCCATCCTGGCCCGGACGTAGGCCGCCACCGACACGTCGGTGGTGACGCGCGTGGCCGGAAGGATGTGGTCCAGGGGCACCCGGGCCAGGCCCGCCGGGCTCAGCACGCCCGACCTGGCCAGCGCGAGGACGTCGGAGGGAACGCCCATGACGTGTCCCTCCGGCATGGGCCGCAGCGAACCCCTGGTCAGGATGCCCGCCTTGACGGTGCCGGGAGACATCAGCTCGTCGCCCAGCCCGGCCAGCCTGGCCAGCTCCTTGCCCTCGGGCCGCCGGGCGAGCATCGCCTCGGCACCCGCGTCCATCATGACTCCCGCCACCTCGGTGGCGTGCAGCTTGCCGCCGATCCGCGAGGCGCCGTCGAGAACGGTCACCCTGAGGTGCTCGCCGCGCCCTCGCAGGTGCCACGCGGCGGCCAGCCCGGCGATCCCGCCGCCGACGACCACCACATGCCTCCGCTTGCCTTCCATGACTCCCGACCGTATCGCCCCCTCCCCGCGCCCGCGTATCCCGCTCACGCTCCCGGTACCTCCGTGACCCGGCGGCGTGAAGAACGTGACGCCATCGTGACTGCCCGCGTCGAACCGCCTCACCGCGCCGGGCGTCAGGAGGTTCATGAGATCAGTGAGCAGAATCCGGTGTGGTCCGCGCCTGGCCGCTCCCCTGGTGGTCCTGGCGCTGTTGGTGTCCGCCTGCGGAGGAGGGGTCGAGTCGCAGAGCGCGTCCGACGCCGCGGCACCCGCCGCCGGCTCCGGTGCGCGGGGGGACGTCCAGGTCGGCGAGGCGGCCCCGCAGGACGCCTCGGGCAGGGACACCGCCCCGAAGAACGAGGCACAGAAGACCGCCCAGGTGAAGGTGGTCCCACAGGACAGGGCGATCATCTACACGGCGGAGATGACGGTCAGGGCCAAGGACGTCACCGCCGCCGCCGAGCGGGCACGGCAGATCGTCACCGCCGCGGGCGGCTACCTGGCCATGGAGAGGTCGGACGCCCACTCCGGCGGCGAGGGCTCCGCGACGCTGGTCTTCAAGATCCCGCCGGGGAACTATCCCGGCGCGCTCGACCGGCTGGGCAAGGATCTGGGCACCCGCGAGTCGCTGCAGCAGAACACCGAGGACGTCACCGAGCAGGTGGCCGACGTGGAGAGCCGGCTGAAGTCGGCGAAGGCCGCGCTCGACTCGCTGCGCACACTGCTGAAGCGGGCCAACACCATCGGCGAGGTGCTCGAGGTGGAGCGGGAGGTCTCCAACCGCGAGAGCGAGCTGGAGTCCCTGCAGGCGAGGCAGAAGACCCTCGCCTCACAGACGAGCGTGGCGACGCTGACGCTGAACCTGGTCGGCCCCGCGACGGTGGTTCCGCAGGAGGAGGACGAGCCGTCCGGTTTCCTCGGCGGCCTGCGGACGGGGTGGAGCGCCTTCGTCACCGCCGTCAAGGTCGGCCTGACGCTCCTGGGCGTACTGCTCCCCTGGCTCGTCCTCATCGGCCTGGTCTGGCTCGCGGTGGCCCTCATGCGCCGCGGACGGCGCTCAGGACGTGGCGACGGGCCGCTCGGCCCCGCGCCCGCGGACCCCGAGCCGGACCGCTACGACGAGGACGAGGCGGAGGACGGCGAGGACGCGAAGGAGAGCGGGGGCGGAGGACCGGTTCCCATGAGCCCGGGGCGGGGAGGCGCCCCCGGGTGAACGCCCGGGGCGCGCGGGCCGGGCGTCCGACCGCCCGCGATGGGGCGTCTCCGGCCGGGGAGCCGGGTCCGGTCAGCGGGCCGAGGTCTCGTGGACGAAGTCGGTGAGGCGGGCCAGCTGGTCGGGGTCGGTGCCGGGCAGCACTCCGTGGCCCAGGTTGAACACGTGGCCCTCGGTCTCGGCCGCGGGGGGGGGGGGGGGGTGCACCGCGGGCGGCCGGGCCATGCGTGGGGGGGGGGGGTCGGGCGGGCAGCACATTGGCTGGCGGGCCCTGTGGGGGC